>CAVFWY010000281.1:0-2027 GCA_963626175.1 Gemmiger sp. | reverse complement strand
GTTTCAATTCACGCGCCCGCGAGGGGCGCGACGGCACATATTCTATCATATTATTTCACTGGGGTGTTGGACGGTTTTTCCGCGAACCCCAGTCCCGAACTTCAAAATCACTCTCATGTCAATGAACCAAAGGCGACGAAACCCCTTCCAAACCGCCGCGCAATCCTTCCGCGAACCTCCCACGCACTTTCCGTGAACTTCGGGTTCGCGGAAGCCTTTTCAGAGGACGAGCGGTGCTTCCACGTCGATTGTCGGTTTCGCCCCATAGTGCTCAATTCGCCGCTGGTAGTCGCGTCCGAGATAGTAGTAGCGCAAACTATCCGCCTCCCGGTCGCAGATGCCCTCCAGGTCTGCCCGCAGCCTTGTCCACTGCGCGAAATCCACATTGCACTCAAAGACCGAGTTCTGCACCCGAATTCCATAATCCTGACACTTCTTCGCAATGCGGCGCAAGCGGCGCTGCCCCGCCGGAGTCAGCGTCGATACATCATAACTAACCAACACCATCACAGCGCACCTCCTATTTCACGATAAAGGGCGGATACGCATCCAGATCGCCGCGCAAGTGCCGCGCCAACAACTGCGCCTGGACGAACGGAAGAAGCCCCGCCGCGACACGTTCGCCCAAGAACGGATGCGCGACCTCCTCCTTTTTCCGATTCTGCCACTCGACAAGGACAGTCTTCCGCGTCGAATCCGACATCTCAACCGCACCCGATTCCGTAAAGCGGAAATCCTTCTTCCTGACTTGTCCGCGATTGACGAGAGAAAGTGCGACACGATCTGCAAAGAATGCACGGAACTCCTCCATGAGATCCAATGCCAGACTCGCCCGACCGGGACGTAGCGCATGGAGGAATCCAACCTGAGCATCCAGCCCGACGCTCTTTGCCGCACCAGCACAGTCATGCGCAAGCAGAACATAAAGGAACGAGAGAAGCGCGTTCATCGGATCGCGGGGCGGACGGCGGTTGCGATTCTCAATCTGGAAGTCGCCCTGCTGACTGACCAGAAGCGAATTGAAGGCCGCGAAATAGCAGGAAGCAGCCTCGCCTTCCAGTCCGCGAACCTCGTCAACCAGTTTCGCATTCCTCAGTCTCTGCACGACATTCGCCAGCCGCGCCACGGCCGCCTCGCACTGTTCGTCGCCACCATGGTCGCGCAGTCGCCGCTGAAGGACAGTCCGCGCATTCAGCACCTTGCCCACGACCATGTTCCGCGCAATTGCCGCGCATCGCACTGGGTCGCGCATCGCCTCCACCTGCGCCACGCGCAGAAGGACGCTCCCGCCCTTGCCGCCCTCGACTCGTGCGAGAGGACGTCCGCTCTCCGTCAGGAAACTCACGTAAACGCCGCGTTCGGCGCAAAGCCCCAGCAGGAACGGGCTTACGAGAACATTGCCGAAACAAACGAGTCCCTGCAGGGTATGGATGGGCAACCGCATGACGGGCTTTTGTTCACGTTCCGCGACAAGCGTCTCCCCCTCGCGATGGAGGTAGACCCCCTGCGAAGAGACATAGAGCGTGTTGAGGAGCTTCTTCATGCGACGGACTCCTCCATCTGCCGCGTCAGCCACTTATCGGCGGAAAGGCTCTGTTTTCGCGGCTGGCAATCATCCTGAAGCGAGCAGGACTCGCACCACTTGCCATATTCCGCCTGCGGCACTTTCCCCGTCGCGAACAACTCGTGCACACCTCGCGCAGTCTCATCCGTCAGCGAACGCAACTCCGCGCCAAAGTCCACGTCCAACCGATGCCGCGTTTTGCCGTAGAAGAGTGCGCCGCGCGGAACGGCGACGCCGAGCATCTCCTCAAGGCACATCGCCTGTGCGCAGAGCTGGACTTCGTCCGCCTGTCTGCCGTTTGGCTTGCCGTGCTTGTATTCGACGGGAAAGGGAATCCACCGCCCGCCCTTGCCCGCCAACTTCGCGCCGTTGGGGTCGTTGTCGCCGACGCGATGGAACTCCACCATGTCGGCGATACCCGCAACGCCAAGTTTGTGGGAGACGAGGCGAAGCGTTGCCGCCA
>CAVFWY010000280.1:0-2056 GCA_963626175.1 Gemmiger sp. | reverse complement strand
CGGATCGCATCCTCTTCGCCACGGACTTCCCGTGGGTGAACTATGCGGAAGCCGTCTCGTGGGTGAAGTCCGTCCGCGTGCCGGCGGACTGGGATGCGCTTTTCGCCGCGAACGCCATCCGCCTGCTCGGACTGACGGACTGAAGGAGAGCCTCAGTCGAAGGTGAAGGTTTGTCCCGGTGCGGGAGCATTCACCTTCGGAATGCCGCGTTCCGTCAGGATTTCGGCCATCGCGGCGACCTTTTCGGGTTCGCCGTGAACGGCGAAGGCGTGGCGCACGTTGTCCTTCACCTCGTCAATCCACTCGGTGAGTCCGCGGCGGTCGGCGTGTGCCGACAGGGCGTTGACCACTTCGACGCGAGCCTTGAGCGGAACTTCCTCGCCGAGAATCTTGAGCGTTTCGCGCCGTTCGACGATGCGGCGACCGAGCGTGTTTTCCGCCTGAAAGCCGCAGATGAGGATGATGTTGTCGGGGTCGGGAGCGGCGTGGCGCAGGTGGTGCAGCACACGCCCGCCCTCACACATCCCGCTCGCGGCGATGATGATCATCGGGCCGGGCGCATCGTTCAGCGCCATGGATTCCTCGGGCGAACCGACGAACTGCATGCCGGGAAATTCGAGCGGATCTTCCCCGGCGGCGAGAATGGCGCGCGCCTCCTCGTTGTAGACCTCGCGGTGCTTGGCGTAGATGCGCGTCGCCTTCTGGGAGAGGGGCGAGTCGATGTAGAGCTTCACCTCACGCGGCACTTTGTTCCGCGCACGAAGCCTGTTGAGGTAGTAGATGATCTGCTGGGTGCGCCCGACGGAGAAGGCGGGCACGATGAGTTTCGAGTTGTGGCGGTCGATGAACTTCAGGTAGTTCTCGAGCCGCAACTCGACGTCATCCGCCGACGGATGGAAGCGGTCGGCGTAAGTCGATTCGATGAGCAGGATGTCCGCACCCGTGGGATACTCGAAGTGCCGCAGAATCGGCTGGTCGGGCTGACCGAGGTCGCCGGAGAAGAGGATGCGGTGGTTGTGGCCGTGTCGGGAGCGGATGTCGAGTTGGGTGAGCGCCGAGCCGAGGATGTGGCCCGCATTGAAGAACTCGAGCGTGATGCCGGGGGCGATTTCGCGCGGTTCGTGCAGGTGGGTCGGCACGAAGAGTTGCATCAGCACGTCGATGTCGCGTTCGTCGTAGAGCGGCTCGAAGAGGTGCTTGCCGTCGCGCTTGCGCTTCTTGTTGACGAACTCGAGGTCGCGCTTCTGCAGAAAGCACGAGTCGCGGAGCATCACGTCGGCGAGTTCAGTCGTCGACTGCCGCGCGAAGACGCGTCCGCGAAAGCCCTGCCGCACGAGCTGGGGCAGGTTGCCCGAGTGGTCGATGTGGGCGTGGGAGAGGATGACATAGTCGATTGTCTTCGGATCGACCGGGATGTGGCGGTTCTTTTCGAACGCCTCCTTGCGATGGCCCTGGTAGAGCCCGCAGTCGAGAAGAATGCGCTTCCCGTTCGCTTCGACGAGATGCATCGACCCCGTCGTGGTCTGTGCCGCACCGTAGAACGTGATTTTCATATGTCCGTATTGTATCAATTCCGCCGTTTCTTGTAAAGCGGGCGCAATCGGAGGTAAGTAATCGGTTGCGCAAGCCGTTTGCATACTGTAACCGTCGCATCGTTGTTTGCAATTTCTGCCTTTCCCCCTTGTCTTTGTGCCTGACAACGTGCGGCACGGCGGGCGGCCGTCCGCCGTGCCGCGTTGGCAACCCTGGTCGAATTCGTCGCGTCGCGCCTTCGCGCTTGAGGGGCGTGCTCGGTCTCGCTACCGTTCGCCGTGCGGAACGCTCCCGTCGGCTTCGTCCGCGAATCCTCGCGCAAGGCTTCGTCGCCGGGATACCGGCTTCCTCGCCTCGCGCGGCCTTCGCGGCGTATCCGCCGAACCGCGTCCGCCCGTCTCACTCCGCTCAACGCTCGCCCGCCCCTCCCGCTCCTCATCCCCGTCCGTTTGTGTTTGTCGCTGGGCATTGCTTGTGTGGCGGTCGACCAGTTCCTTAAGCGTAGGCGGTGAGGGCGGGGGTT
>CAVFWY010000279.1:0-2064 GCA_963626175.1 Gemmiger sp. | reverse complement strand
GGTCAGTTCCGGCCGACGCGGAAGAACGCGCCGCCGTCCTTCGCCGGCGCGACGAGGATGATGTCCCCTTCCGCATTGCCGTTGACCGGGTTCTTCGCCGCCTTCGCCTCGCCGAGGTCGGCGGGGTCCGTCCCCGCCGCGAGGTTATACTGCAGATACGGCGCGGTGTTCCCGACCGTCACGTAGACGTAGTCGCCCTCGACGCGAATCCCCTTGACCGTCGGCTGGGGCGCGTCCGCCGGGACTGCCGTCGCCGTCGAGGCGACCGCCGCGCCCGAAGCCGCCACCGTCTGCGGGGCGACCGCGGAGACCGCGCCGTTCTCCGCCTTGACGTTGACGGCAACCGCCGCGCCCGACACTTCCGACGCCGCGTTCACCGCCCTGGCGCGTCCGTCCGCCGTGCCCGCGAGCGAGACCGCGCCGTTCGCCGCGACCGTCCGCGTGTCGAGCAGGTAAAGCCCCCACGTGCCGTTCGAACGCGCCGCCGCGAACGCCGCGTCGATCTGGAACGCGACCGCCGGACACCGCCCGCCCTTCGCGACAGGCAGCGTCAGCACGACCTCGCCCCGGGTGGAATCCGCCGCCGTGCCGTCCGCCGCGAACGCGAACCCCGCCGAACCCGCCGGACGCCACACGAGCGCGTAGCACTCGCCGTCCAGGACGGTCGTGCCGTCCGCATACCTGTCAGGGCCTTCGGACGAGAACGTCAGCACGACGTCGTTCGCCCCCGCGAACGCCGAAACCGCCGCCATGCAGCAGAAGAGGGCGACGAGGTGCGTCACGCGCTTCCGGCGGAGGGTGAGGGCGGCGAGCCCGAGGAGCACCAGCAGTCCGCTCGTCGGCTCGGGGATGAGATCCGTCGCCGACACCACGTAGGGCGTCGCGCCACTCGTGCTCATTCCGTCGAAGATGCTATCCGCGATCTGCGAATACGTCAGTTCGCCCCACGCGACGCGCGTCGCCGAAGGGTCGGCCGACGTGCCGTCCGCATTCCAGAGCTCGACGAACAGGGTGCTGCTCTTGTAGTTGACGTCACCGATGCCCGTGAAGGCGGGGCCCGCCTTCAGGTTGCCCGAGAGGGAATCTCCGTAGAGCCGGGTGACGCTCGAGTTCGCGCTGTCCGTCCCGTAGTAGGAGAGGTAGGTGCTCGACCCCTTCTCCCGGATCGTCGCGTAACTGAACGCATACTCGCTCTTCCCGCTGACGTCCAGCGACCAGTAGAGGTAGGCGTCCGTCGCCGCCGCCCGCGCCACAGTCGCCGCCATGCAGAGAACCGCCGCCAGAATCACTTGCTTCTTCATCTTGTTCTTTCCTTTCCGTTTGCAAATCACGCTTACCAGTTGACCGTCTTCGCCTCGCCGCCGTTCACGTACCAGAAGCCCGTGCCAGCCGGGAGCGTCGAGTCGTCCGTCTTGCGCTCGGTGCGATAGCCCAGGACGTTGCCGCTCGCGTCCTTGACCAAGACCTGCTCGTCATAGCCCCACTTGCCGTTTTCGACCGTGTAGACCTTCGGAGCGCTCTCCGTCGGCACGATCACCTTGTCCTTCGCGGCGTTCGCGGGGGCGACAAGCGTCTCGAGCGCGACGCTCTCCGTGGTCGGGACCGCCGCGAGGCTCCAGGTTTCCGTCGTCTCGCCCTCCGCCGTCGCTGCGGCGGCAAGCGTCGTATCCTGCTTCGTCGCGGACGCGAGACCGTAGGTGACGATCGGCTTGCTCGTGTCCTGGCGCTCCAGCCAGACGCCGCTGCCGCGCGCGACGAGCGTCGTCGTCGGCTTGCCGGACGACGTGGCGGAGACCTGACCGTTCGCGTCAATCACGTAGACCGCGGCGGGATCCCAAGTCTTGTCATCCTTGAGCGTATAGACGTTATACTTCTTGGCCGCCGCGTCGTAGACGCTGAGCTTGTCGCCCGCCGTGAGGTTCGCCGTCTTGACGAGGTTCGAGACCGAGATGTCGCCGCCGTCCGCGAGCGAGTGCCACGGCACGGGGACGATCGTCTTCTTCGCCGCCGTGGACTTCTTCAGGACGCCGACGTAGTTCGTCGCCGGCACGGTCGCGAGCGTCG
>CAVFWY010000278.1:0-2080 GCA_963626175.1 Gemmiger sp. | reverse complement strand
ATAAATCCGCTGACGAGGGGCTGAAGCAGATTCGCGAGAAGGGCTATGCCGAGCCGTTCAAGGCGCGGGGACTGCCGATTTATGCCTTCGGGCTCAGTTTCGATTCCTCCACGCGGCAGTTCGTCGACGGCAAGGTCGAGAAGATTCAGTAGTCGGCGCGGACGGATGGCGTAGTTTAGCAAAGAACGTTAAAAGGACGCGAAGGCGCGGCGATGCTGAAGAACGCCTCGAACGAGTTTGCGTATGCGGAGGTTCAGCACGGGCGCACCGGGGTGAACGGGACTTGGATTGAGGGCGTTGTGACGAACGCGGCGGCGTGGGGGAGTTGCGACCTCGACCGCGCGCTCGACGGGATAACGCTCAAGGCGGCGGACGGCGGGGAGGCGGTGATCACGCCGTACCTGATGTTCGCGGAGAACTGGATGGCGGCGGCTGGGGAGGCGACGACGAACGCGTACGGTGGCGTGGACGCGGCGGTTCACTGGGCGACGAACGCGATACGGGTGGATGCGCGGACGGTGATGTGGTTCTCGCCGAGGTGATTGCCGCGCGGAGCGCGGCGGGCAAGACTACAGGGGGGGGGATGGTAGCCGTGGAGATCGGGAGAATCGGGAACGGGATTTATGGCTTCGCGCTGTTCGGTTCGTACGGCTTGTCGGTGCGCGTGTCGAAGAGGACGGGTTCGTTCACGATTCCGTCCCCGTTGACCGATTCGGGCTGTTGGCGCAGTTCGACGAAGCCGAGGTCTTCCGGGCGAACGCTGTCAAGATTTACCATTTGAGTTGTCTTTCCTTGCCTTGAGCATTTTGTATTTTACAAAATCCTCGAGCCGACTGTCAAGGGACCCCGGCGCATAGTCGTGCGCGGTGACGGTTGCGAACGATTCGGCGATTGCCTCCACCTTGGAAGTTCCGCCGTATGCGCTGACGTGATTTCGGAAGTAGGGCTTGCCCCCGACCGCCTTGAACACCTGGGCGAACGCCCGTTCGATTTCTGGCGTGGTGAGGATGTGGGCGAGTTCGTGCCGGAAGGTGTCGAAGTTCATGCGGATGTCGAAATGCCCCTGCGTCCACTTTACGCCCGTTGCCTTCTCGTAGGCGCGGGACTTCTCCTCGGCGACTGCGGCGGCGGCGCGGGTCGGGTCGCGGTAGAGCGCGAACGCCCGCTTCCTCGCGTCCTCGATCTGCGCGGCGACCGCCCTGAACTCGTCCGTCTTGCGCAGTTCCGCCTCCGCCGCGTCGCCGAGACGCTGCTTGGTCTTCTCGGAAGCGGGGACGTAGGTCAGCCCGCCCACGACCGACGGCGAGCCGCCCGCGACCTCCGTTGCGTTCCTGGTCGCCCTCTCGCGGGCGGTGCGTACAAGGTCGGTCTGCCGTTTCGTGAGTTCGCCGATGACCGCCGTCAGGTCGGCGAGCCCCTTCTCGCGTTCGGCGACTTCGGCGCGTTCGGCATCCCTGCGCTTGCCGACGGCGGCTATCTCGTTCGTGAGTTTCTCGCGGGCGGCGGAGAAGTCGAGTGCGTCCATCTCGCCCTCGATGGCGCGGACGGCGGCGGAATCGCCGCGCTTGCGGGCTTCCGCCCTCTGCAGTTCGAGCGTCGCCTTCGTCAGGTCTTTCGTCGCGTCGATCTCGTCGTTGAGGTTTTTGAGGTTCTGGTTGACGGTGTTCTTGCGCGTCTGCGCGAGCCTGTCGACGGCGGCGGAATAGTCGGCGATGGACTTCAGGCGTTCGTCGGCGGCTTCCTTCGCCTCTTTCGCCGCCTGTTTCTCGGCCTCCTTCGCGGCGTTGATGTGTTCAACCACCTTCTTGTAGACGAAGCCGATTGCGCTTGCGCCGGTCTGCCAGACGCTGCCCTTCAGGATGTTGCTGAAGAACGAGCCGATGAGGGAACTCGCGCCGCCGAAGACCGAGCCGAGTTTGCCCGCCGCCGCGGAGAGGTCGGCGAGCGAACGCTTGGCCTTGTCCACCCCCGAGAGGTTGGCGTCCGCACCGATGTGGATGCTGATTTTCTTCGAGTTCATTTGCCCTGGAGTTTACCCATTTTTTGAGTGCGGAAGTGCGCCGCACCCGCGTGAATAAAG
>CAVFWY010000277.1:0-2091 GCA_963626175.1 Gemmiger sp. | reverse complement strand
AGTGGTCGAACGAGGCGAAGTTCAACGCCGCCGTCCACTGCGTCATCATCGGCTTTCACGCGACGGCTGCTTTAGACAGGAAGAGTCGGGCGTGGTAGGGCGCGGCGTCCTCGACGCGCCGCCCAATCCTGTCCATCCTGTAAATCCTGTCAAAAAAACTCTCCGTGCTCCGTGTGAGAAGGCCAAGACCATCTACGACTCCGACGGCACGGCGATGCCCGCGTCGCACATCAACGGCTACCTCTGCGACGCCCCGGATGTCTTCGTCGAGAGCCGTCCGCGCCCGCTCTGCGACGTGCCGCCGATGAACTTCGGCAACATGCCGCGGGACGGCGGCAACCTCATCCTCTCCCCCGACGAGCGCGACGCGCTGCTCGCGGACGAGCCGCAGGCCGCGCCGCTCGTGCGCCCGCTCCTCGGCGCGGAGGAGTTCCTGCACGACCATCCGCGCTACTGCCTCTGGCTCGTCGGCGCCAGCCCCGCGCTGCTGAAGACCTGCCCGCGCGTCCTCGCGCGCGTCGAAGCCTGCCGCCAGACGCGACTCGCGAGCAAGGCCGCCGCCACGCGAAAGTTCGCCGCCACCCCCGGCCTCTTCTGCCAGATCACCCAGCCGCCCGGCAAGGACTACATCGCCATCCCCCGCGTCTCGTCCGAACGCCGCGCCTACGTGCCGATCGGCTTCCTCACCGCCGAGACCATCGTGACCGACCTTCTCCAGATCGTCCCCGACGCCTCCCTCTACCATTTCGGCATTCTCACCTCGCGGATGCACAATGCGTGGATGCGGGCGGTCGCCGGCCGGCTGGAGATGCGCTACCGCTACTCGAAGGACATCGTCTACAACAACTTCGTCTGGCCGTCTCCCGATTCTCCCGATCTCCACGGCAGAATCTCCGCCGCCGCCCAATCCGTCCTTGACGCCCGCGCGCTCTACCCTGGCTCGTCGCTCGCCGACCTCTACGACCCGCTGACAATGCCGCCCGACCTGGTAAAGGCGCACGCGCACCTCGACGCACTCGTCGACAAGGCGTATGGCCGCGCTTTCGCGAACGACGTCGAGCGCGTCGCCCACCTCTTCGCCCTCTACGCCAAGAGGGTGGAGAAGGAATCCGCCAAAATATGATACAATATGCGCATCTGCGAAAGGAGACGCCATGACATCTACGATTACTGCATATGTTGACGCGGATAAACGCAAGGCTGCCGAAAAGGTGTTCGGCAACGTCGGACTCACCACGTCCGGAGCCGTCAACCTGTTCATCTGCGCCGTCGCAATGAGCGGCGGAATCCCGTTCGCCGTCCATTCGTCCGACAAGACCACACATTTTTGGCGTATGGACGACGGAGAGCCACCGCGCACGGGTCTTCGTTTAGGGCTTGCGGACGGCAAATATGGCTTCGCCCCTGACTTCGACCGGAGGTTTGACGCGATGGATGCCGAGATTGCCGAACAGTTCACATGATTCCCTCCATGAAATATCTCGTCGATACGCATATCCTAATCTGGGCCGTCGCGAACACATCACGACTTCCGCCCGCCGCGAAAAAGATTCTGTCTGACCCGACGGGCGAATTTCATTTCAGTGCGGCATCGGCCTGGGAAATCGCCCTTAAACACGCGAAGCGTCCTGCGGACATTCCGTTGTCTGCGCGGGATGCGAGGCAGGAGTTTCTCGCCGCCGGCTTTCAGGAGTTAGGGGTCGATTCCGAAGCAGCGGCCGCTGTGGACGACTTGCCGCGCATTCACGGCGACCCGTTTGACCGTCTGCTGATTGCCCAGTCTCGGCAGTCTGGCATGATACTCCTCACGCACGATCATCTCCTTGCGCCCTACGGGGAGAACATCGTGACGGTGTAGGAAAGCACTTGTCCATCTCTTCGCCCTCTACGCCGAAGCCGTGAAGAAGACGAGCGATAAAGGGTTGCCCGTTCGGGTGGGTGTCTGCGTCCCTTCGGATGGGCAAGGCAGATCGTTGTGAAAGTGAAGGGAAACTTGCATGAGCCGCTATTTCGCGAGGCAGAGCAGGACGACGCCGGCGACGATGACCGAGAGGGCGACGCCCTTGCGGACGAGATTCGTCTCGTGGAAGA
>CAVFWY010000276.1:0-2108 GCA_963626175.1 Gemmiger sp. | reverse complement strand
CGTGGAGTTTCAGTTCCGCCGCGTCCGAGAGGTGCTGCTTCAGGCGGTCGGCCATTGCCGCCGTCGGGATCGTCGGGTCGTCGCCCGCCGCGCCGCAGACGTTCTGCGCGAGGAGGAGGATCGTTCCGGCCGCGCCCAGTCTCAACAACATTCGTTTCATTTTGCCTTTCCTTTCATCTTCGATCGTTTGTCAGTTCGTTCCCGCCATGGCGAAGAGCGCCATGAAGAATGCCACGTAGACGAAGCCGACGATTCCGCCCGTGATGCAGATCGTCACGGGCTCGATGAGCATTCCGAGCCGTTTCACGGCGAGGGCGAGAAGCATCTCGTGGAAGTGCGCCGTCTCGCCGAAGATCTCGGGGAGCGTGCCAGTCACCTCCCCGACGGCGGTCATCCGCCGAAGCATGGGCGTGAACTCGACGGCCGGACGCAGACTCTCCGCAAGGGAAAGCCCTTTCATCACGCCGTCGTGGGCGTTGCGGATGCGCCGCCTGAACCGGCGGTTCGACATCAGCCGCGTCGCCGTTGCCAGCGAATCGAGAAGGGTGAGGCCCGATTCCGTCATGATCTGCATGGCGCGCGCGAAAAGCGCCGTTCCCGCCAGGCGCAGGATGCGCCCCGTGATCGGCAGGCGCAGGAGAAGGGCGTCTTCCAGTTCGCGTCCGCCCGCATGAATGCCCGTCGCGATCCACGCGGCGACAATTCCCGCCGCGAAGGAAAGGATGGTCAGCCCGTTCGCATTGATCCACGCCGAGACGTCGATCAGCAGTTGCGTAATTGCGGGGAGTTGCGCCCCGCCCGATACGAGGAATTCCGCGACCTTCGGTATCACCGCCATCACGAGATAGGCGCTCACGCCGATGGCCATCACAACCGCAATCACCGGATAGACGAGCGCGTTCACCACGGCCGAACGCAGATTGCGCCGCGCCTCCAGCTGGTCGGCCGCCCGCGTCATCGCGTGCGCGAGTTCGCCCGACCGCTCGCCGACTTCGCCGAGTCGGACGATGATCTCGTCGAAGTGCCGCGGTTCGAGGGCGAGGGATTCCGCGAACGAACGCCCGTGCAGGATCGATTCGCGTACGCGCCGCCACGTCCGCCGCGCACGGGGCGAGAGAGCCTGGTCTTCGATCGTCGCGAGTGCGTTGACGAGCGTCACGCCGCTGCGGAGCATCGAAGCGAGTTGCCGAAGCCCCATCTCGACGTCGAAGCCGGTCATCGGCTTCAGCCACGCGGGATGCCACGCGCCCGGCAGTCCGTCCGGTTCGCGCACTTCCCTGATTTCCAGGACGAGCAGGCGTTCCGAGCGAAGGCGGACCGTCAGTGCGGTACGCGATTCCGCGTCCCGAAGGTCGGTTCGTGTGATGCCCGCCGCATCCCGCACTCTCACCCTGAATCGCATCAGTCACCCAAGACCCTGATGATTTCCGCGAGCGAAGTCGCGCCCGAAAGAACCTTCTCCCGCGCGTCCGACTGCATCGGACGAAACGCCGCCTCGGTCATGCCCGGCTCGTAGAGTTCGAAGAGTCCGATTCGCCCCGAATAGCCGCGCCCGCCGCAGTCCGCGCACCCTTTCGCCCGCCAGAGGGTCGGCGCGTCCCGCCGCGTCCGGCCCAGCAGGGCGAGCTCCGCATCCGTCGGTTCATAAGCCTCGCGGCACGTCGGGCAGAGCCGGCGCACGAGCCGCTGGGCGACGGAAAGGCGCAGCGTCGCCGAGACGAGATTCGGGTCGAGTCCCATGTCGGTCAGTCGCGTGATTGTCGCCTTCGCGCCGTTCGCGTGAAGGGTCGAGAGCACGAGATGCCCCGTGAGCGCGGCCTTCACCGCCGCGTCGAGCGAGTCCGCGTCGCGGATTTCGCCAATCATCACCACGTCCGGGTCGTGCCGCAGGATCGACTTCAGGGCCTTTGCGAAGTTCACCTTGTCCGCCGCGTCAACTTCCGCCTGCGCCACGCCGGGAATCTCGTATTCGATCGGGTCTTCCACGGTAATGACGTTGAAGGCGTTGCCTTTCAACAGTTCGTTGATTGCCGCGTAGAGCGTCGTCGTCTTTCCGCTGCCCGTCGGGCCCGTGAGCAGGACGAGGCCGAACGGACGGCGAAGCACCT
>CAVFWY010000275.1:0-2116 GCA_963626175.1 Gemmiger sp. | reverse complement strand
CGCGATTCCGAATCGTTCGCCACCGCGCCGGGGACGAGTTCGGGCGTAATCGGGGATTCGGCGATGCCGAGCAGGAGCGACTTGAGCGGCTCTCCCGCGTCCGCCGCGAGTCCGCGCAACGCACCCAGCACCATCGTCTTCGGCACGGACGCGTTAATCTGATACATGCTCATGTGGTCACCGTTGTAGGTGTTCCATCCGAGCGCAATCTCCGAAAGGTCGCCCGTGCCCACGACGAGCGCACCCTCCATATTGGCAACATCCATCAGCACCTGCGTCCGTTCACGCGCCTGCACGTTCTCGTAGGCGATGTCGTGCACGTCCTCCGCGTGACCGATGTCCGCGAGATGGCGGCGGCACGCCGCCTGAATGTCGATGACGCGCACGGTTGCGCCGACGGCTTCGGACAGGCGAACGGCGGCGGTCTGCGTCCGCTCCGTCGAGCCGAACCCCGGCATCACGATGGCGATCAGGTTCGTCGCGGGGAGCGCAAGGCGGCGAAGCGCCGCGACTGCCCCCATCAGGGCGAGGGCGGAATCCGCCCCGCCCGACACGCCGATCACCAGTTTCTTCGCGTGTGCGCTGCACATCCGCCGCGCCAACGCGACGGACTGGATCGCCAGAATCCCGTGCGCCCAGTCATCTTCGCCATACGCATCCTCGAACGGCGTGCGTGAAACGGCGGACGGCTCGGCCGTGGGTACGGCAAGCGGAAAGCGGACGACTTCCGGCGGACGCGCCGTGCCGCGCACTTCGCCGTCGGACGAATCGCCCAGCCGACGGTAGCGCAACGCCGCCAGATCGACAACAGCCGTCACCGTGCGCGATTCGCCGTGGAAGCGCGGCAATTCGGCGAGGATGCGTCCGTTCGCGGCGACCAGCGAAGCCCCGCCGAAGACGGCGTCCGAACACGATTCGCCCGTGCCGGCACACGCCATCGCATAGGCGCAGCCGAGCCGTGCGCTCTGCTGCCGCGCCATTTCGCTTCGCCGCGCCGCCTTGCCGAGAAAGTCCGTGCTGGCGGAGAGATTGAAGACGACGTCCACGCCCGCCGTCGCCATCACCGAACTCGGCGGCACGGGCGACCACGCATCCTCGCAAATCTCGACGCCGAAGCGAAACGCGCCCAGGTCGAATACCTTCACCACTTCATCCGCCGGCGCAGGGGTGAACTGACGCTTCTCGTAGTATTCCGCGTAGTTCGGCAGAATGTGCTTCCGCACGAACCCCCTCACCTCGCCCCCGCCTACGACGGCAGCGGCATTGTAGATTGCACCGCCCTCGCGAATCGGCAGACCGACGATGGAGACGATGGGGAGGTTCGCCGTTTCGGTGGCAAGGCGCGAGAGCGCCGTCCGCGCACGTTCCTGCAAGTCGTCGCGGTAGAAGAGGTCGCCGCACGTGTAGCCCGTCAGGCTCAGTTCGGGGAAGACAATCGCCGCGACGCCGTCCTTCGCCGCGTCCCGAACCAGGCGAATCGCTTCCTCCGCATTCCGTTCGGGATTGCCCAGTTCGAGCGACGGCGTCGCCGCCGCAATCTTAAAGAAATCCTTCATTTCAATTCGTCTCCTACGATACCGCTGAAGTTGTCCGAAAGTCGGATGACGCCCGCCGACGCCGAAAGCCCCGCGCCAAAGCCGGCGACCAAGACGCGCTCGCCGCGCCGACCGCGCCGCGCCAGCGCGAGCGGAACCGAGCACGAACCCGGATTCGCCACGTCCGCCCCGCACGTAACAAGCCGCTCCTCCACGTTCAACGCCTTCGCCAACTGCCGCACCATATACATGTTCGCCTGATGCGGCACGAACGCCGCGAACGGCTTCTCGCAAAACGGCTTCAGGAACTTCGCCACTTCCGTGGCGACAAAGGCGAACACCTTGAAGCCGTCCATCTGAATCGGGCCGTCGGCGGGACACGCGAGGGCCTGCGACGCACGGGAGAGAAAGGCGAAGTCGCTCGGGTCGCCGTGACCGGACGAGACGAGCGTCGCCGTGGCGGCATCGGAAAAGAGTTCGGCCGTTCCCGTCGCGGCGTTCTGCGACAGACGGGACTGGACGTCGCCATCCACCACGAGGACTTTCTTCCCCGTATCCGCCGCGAGCCGTCCCGCCAGATA
>CAVFWY010000274.1:0-2128 GCA_963626175.1 Gemmiger sp. | reverse complement strand
GCTTCAACTGCATCATCTTGGGCAGTTCGCCCTTCTCATCCCGATAGCCATCGACGTAGCCATCGTAGAGACGCACCAGTTCGTCAAACTTCATGGATGCGATCGTTTGCCGCCGCGACCTTCCGGCGGAGTTCGTCCTTGTGCGCGTGGAACTTCGCGCGAAGTCCGGCATCCTCCGTGCCCAGGATCTGAACGGCGAGAAGCGCCGCGTTCGCCGGGCCCGCGCTACCGCAGGCGACGCAGGCGACCGGCACGCCACTCGGCATCTGAACCGTCGCATAGAGCGCGTCAAGTCCGTTCAGCGCCCCGCCCGCCACGGGAATGCCGATGACGGGCAGAACCGTCCCCGCAGCGAGCACGCCGCCGAGGTGCGCCGCGCCGCCCGCCGCCGCGATGATGACCTTCAGGCCGCGCCCTTCCGCCGTCTTCGCGTAGTCGAGCGCAACGTCGGGCGTGCGGTGCGCCGAAATGACGCGCGTTTCGTAGGCGACGCCGAACTTCTCCAGCGTCTCGCACGCCTTCTTCACGAGCGGCCAGTCCGAGTCGCTGCCCATCACGATGCCAACCAGGGGATTTCCGTTCATCTTTCTGTCTTTCCTTAGGGTTTGAGTTCTTTCAAAATCTTCGCGGCGAACGCCGCCGGATCTTCCGCGAGCGCGGCGGGAACGCCCATGCGCCCCGCGCACGATGCGAACATCTTCGTGCGCACGTAGCGCGGTTCGAGGGCCTTCACCGAAATCTTGCGCGGCGCGAGTTCCGCGTCGAGTGCGCGGCAAAGCGCGGAAAGCGCACCCTTCGACGCACAGTAAAGCGCCCCGCCCGGCCAGCCTTCCCGCGCCGAAACGCTGGAAACCGCAATCACGCTCATTCCATTCTCGGCAGCGAGCCGCCGCGTCACCAGTTCGCGCATCAGCGAGAGGAAAAGCCCGCAATTCACCCGCATCGCCTCCGCGAAATCCCCGTCCGCCGTCTGCGCGAGCGGCTTCACGCGGCACTCGCCCGTCGAGAAGACGACCGCGTCAAACGGCTTCTCCCCCTCGAGAAACGAACCCAGCCGCCCCCAGTCCGAACGGTTGAGCGCGACGACGGCATCCCCCGCGGAAGCCGCCGCCGCCGCGACCGCCCCGCCGATGCCACCCGTCGTGCCCGTAATGAGAATTCGCATACCCCGTATTATACCACATATTGGAGAGCGGAACGGAATTGAAAAACCGCCGCGAATCTCGCGGCGGTTCCGAAACTTGCCTGTGCAAGTTCTCTCAGAACTCCCAGCCCTTGCGGATGTAGGGCTTGACGAGGGCGTTCGCATCCTTGTTGTCGAAGGTCTGCGTCGCCGAATTCCAGACGAGCTTGCCCGCGACCTGCTGCGCGATGCAGCCGACGAGGATGCCTTCCATCTGCGGAATGCAGTACTCGATGTCCGAGAAGCACCGCGAATGGGTCTGCGCGTAGACCGGGCCTTCGCCGCGAATCGCGTTCACGAATTCGCCGTAGTGCCCTTCCGCGAAGCCCTTCATCTCGACGGTCGACTTGCCGTCCGCCGCAACCGACGAACCGACGCAGAACGGAATCGAGCGGGGAACGAGCTTGGACTTCTCGTGCTGGAAGATGTCCACGAACTTCGGCTCGTCGTTGAGCGCAATCGCGCACTTCCCGCCGTAGTCGTCCTGCATGAGCACCGCGCCCTTCGTGCCGATGATGTAGCAGCCCGTGTTCGGGACTTCGCCGAACGTCGAGATGACCTTCGGCATGATCTCCTTGGACGGCTTCATCGCGCTCACGCCCGGCTTCGACTCGTCGTAGCCGTCGTACCAGAAGAGCGTGACCTCCGGGAGATAGACGCCGGGACGCACCTTCGACTCACGCGCCTTGTAGGTGAGCTTGACGATCGACTTCGCCGGATAGGCGATGTCGTTCTTCTCCTCGATCTTCACGCACTCCGCGTCGGAAACGCCGGCGAGCTCAAGACCTCGGAACGGCAGGTTCATCGTGTGGCAGGCCATATCGCCGAACGCACCCGCGCCGAAGTCGTGGAAGCCGCGCCACGTGAAGCGGTGGTAGACGTTCGCACCAAGCCCCCACGGGTCGTAGACCTTCGTGCCCTTCGGATACTTGTCAAGGAACGGAC
>CAVFWY010000273.1:0-2185 GCA_963626175.1 Gemmiger sp. | reverse complement strand
GTGGGAGTCCGTGAAGGACAAGATTCAGGCGGACGTCACGGGCGACGAGAAGGTGCTCATCGACATCGAGGCGTTCATCACCGATCGCGGCGGGCTTTCCGCCGGTCTCTCCGGCATTCCGTATACAATCTTCCAGAACGGTTCGTATGCGAAGATCCTGCTCGGCCTATCGGGCGGCAGCCTGACGGCGGAGACGCTGGTCGCGGCGGTTCGCAGCCAGGCGACGATTGACGAGAATTCGCTGAAGATCACGTCGATGACGCTGGATGCCGAGGCGAAACGCATCGTGCTGACGGTCGCGGCGGACGTCCAGCCTTCCGTCGCTGGCCAGATGGTGAGCCAGGTCTACGGCATCTCGGTTTCGTCCAAGACCGTCTCGGTGAATGTCTATGAAAAGGCGACCCTTGCCGCCGCCGACTGGACGCTGAAGACGACGGTGACGGGCGTGGAGGTCGGCAACGGGCAGTCCGTCGTCGAGGTTGCGCTCGACCCGAACATCGACCTCACCAGCGGATTCTACCGGATTGCGATTGTGGAAGAATGAAAATGAAGAAGGAAATCAGGAAAGTTCTTGTTGTCAACTCGGGTTCGAGTTCGCTCAAGTATCAGCTCTTCGACATGAAGACTGAGACGCGGCTCGCCAAGGGGCTCGTCGAGCGAATCGGCGCGGGCGGCCCCGCCAACCACGCCGAGGCGCTCGCAAAGGTCGTCGCCGACCTCGGCAACCCGACCGACATCGATGCGATCGGCCATCGGATTCTGCACGGGGCGGAGGTCTTCAAGGACTCGGTTCTGCTGAACAAGGCGAACCTGGCGAAGACCCGCAAGCTCGTCAAGTTCGGTCCCCTGCACATGCCGGCGAACCTCGGCGGCGTCGAGGCCTGCGAGAAGATCTTCAAGGGCGTTCCGAACGTCGGGGTCTTCGACACGGCCTTCCACCAGACGATGCCCGACTGCGCGGCGCTGTATGCGATCGACCCGAAGTATTACAAGAAGTACGGGATTCGCAAATACGGCTTCCACGGCACGTCGCACAAGTTCGTCACCCGTGCGGCGGCGGACTATCTCGGCAAGCCGCTCGCGAAGGTGAACCTCGTCACCTGTCACCTGGGCAACGGATCGTCGCTTGCGGCGATCAAGAACGGCGAAGTCGTGGATACGACGATGGGGCTGACGCCGCTCGCGGGGCTTGTGATGGGGACGCGGTGCGGCGACATCGACGCGGCGGCGGTGCTCGCCATCATGGAGGCGGAGGGGCTTTCCCCTGCCGAGATGGATACGATTCTCAACAAGAAGTCCGGCCTTCAGGCCGTTTCGGGCGTGACGGGCGGCGACTGCCGCGACATCTGCGCACGCGCCGAGAAGGGCGACCGCGCGGCGGAACTCGCGCTTGAGATGCTGGCCTACCGCACCGCCCTTTACATCGGGGCCTACAATACGGTCGTGGGCGGCGCGGACGCGATCGTCATGACGGGCGGCATCGGCGAGAATTCGTCCGAGGCGCGGGCGCGGATCATCGGTCGTCTCGGGGCGCTCGGCATCAAGTTGGATCGTCGGGCGAATGCCAAGTCGCATGGCGTGACCGCCGTCCTTTCGACGAAGGATTCGAAAATTCCTGTCATCGTCCTGCCGACGAACGAGGAACTGATGATTGCGCGCGACACGGTGCGCGTACTCTCGAAGTAACGAAGGAGATTTTCAAAAGTGAGCGCAATTGCGGACATCATCAAGCGGGCATCGAAGTTGAACGGCACGATCGTTCTTCCGGAGGGAATGGATCCCCGCGTCATCACGGCGGCCTGCGCCTGCGTCGATCGGCACATCTGCACGCCCGTCGTGCTCGGCACGGCGGAGGAAATCGCCGCCGCGGAGGAAAAGGCGGGACTGCATCTCGCCGACCGCGCCATTCAGACGATTGACTACACGAAGGGCGACGCGGAACTCGAGGCGGCGTATCTCGAAGCGTGGAACGCGAAGGAAATGCGCAAGCCCGCCGAGAAGCAGAAGATCATCGACCTCGCGGGTGCGCAGAAGACGCTCCGCGCGAAGCGCATCTATTTCGGCGGCATGATGGTGAAACTGGGGCGGGTCAACGGACTCGTCGCGGGTTCGATCGCCTCGACGGGCGACATGCTGCGGGCGGCGTTCCACACGCTGGGGACGCAGAAGGGCGTGAAGACGGCGA
>CAVFWY010000272.1:0-2189 GCA_963626175.1 Gemmiger sp. | reverse complement strand
GGGCGGGGTCAGCGAGGTTGCCGCCCGCCGTGCCGCACGTTGTCAGGCACAAAGACAAGGGAGAAAGTCAAGAACCGCAAACAGCGAAACGACGGTCACCATTTGCGGACGGCTCGCGCAAATGACTATAACCTACTGCGGGAAATTCGTCGCGGCGCATTGACGCGGGCGGCGCATTTTGCTATCATTTGCCGCGTTATGGAAAACAAGGTGACTAAACGGACGCTGGCCGTCGGATGGTTCGACAACAAGCCCTTCATTGAAAGTTGCGAGAAGTATCTTCCGCGCATTCGCGAGGTCTTCTTCGCCTGGCCGGGCGTCGTGGCGAGCCGGCCGATGGACCCGTGGACGCCCGACCGCAAGGCGCGGATCGTCGAAGACCTCCGCTGGGCGCGGGCGAACGGACTCGAACTCGACACGATCTTCAATGCGAACTGCTACGGCGACATCGCGATGTCCGAGGAACTGGCGGATCACGTGAGCGAGAAGCTCGGTGAGATGGACGCGGCGGGGCTGTTCCCCGAACACCTCACGACCACCTCGCCCTTCATCGCGACCGTCCTCCGCCAGCGGTTTCCGTCCGTCAAGATTCGCCTGAGCGTGAACACCGACATCACGACCGAGAACGCGCTCGGCTACATGCTCGAACTCTTCGATTCGTTCTACATCGGGTTGAGCGACCACCGCCGCCTTGAGGAGGTGCAGCGCATGAGCGCGTGGGCGGCGGCGCACGGGAAGATGGCGGGGCTTTACGCCAATTCGGGATGCCTGCGCAATTGTCCCTTCCACCAGTTCCACAACAACCTGCACGGGCACAACCGCATGAAGCAGTCCGTCGCGGGGGAGAAGTTCAACTTTTCGGTCTTCCGCTGCCGCACGAACTACGAACGCGGCAGATACGAGGATTTCCTGCGCGGGCTTTGGATACGTCCGGAGGAACTGCCGCGCTACGAGCCCTACGTAGGCGTCGTGAAACTCGCCACGCGCCGCCACGCCAACCCGGAGGCGATTATTCGTGCGTATGCGACCTACTCCTATCAGGGCGATCTCGCCGAACTGACCGACCCGTTCTTCCGCTTCCCGATGACGATTGACAACGCGGCGCTTGGGGCTTCGCCTCTCTGGCCTGACGTGCGCGACTGCATCCGCGTCAACAACTGCCCCAATTGCGGGAAGTGCACCGAACTCCTGCGGGCTGTCTCGCGTCCGCGAGAGGCCGTCGGCGATTCCGTCGAGACGGCGTTCAAGGGGTTCTTCAAGGGGTAGCCGCCGCGTTCGCGGCGGAACGCCCGCCTAGGCGATGGCGACATCCACCGGCACGGTAAGGCCGGGAAGGGCGCGGTCGAGGTCGACGGGCTTCATTGCGACGAGGATGCCCCGATGCCCCGCGTTGATGTAGATTTCGGGGAGGTCGTAAATCGTCTTCTGCACGTAGACGGTCATCCGCTTGCGCGTTCCGAACGGGGAGGTGCCCCCGACGTGGTAGCCGCTGTGGCGGTCCGCCGTGTCGGGCGCACAGGTGACGACGGTCTTCACGCCCCTCGCCCGCGCCAGGTTCTTCGTCGAGATCTCGCAGTCGCCGTGCATCAGGCAGACGAACGGCTTTTTCGTCTCGTCCTCGAGGATGATTGTCTTGATTGTCGCGTGATGGTCAAGCCCCAGTTCCGTCGCGGCCTGGATCGTGCCGCCGTGCTCGGAGTAGTCGTAGCACCGCGTCTCGTAGGGCACTTTCGCCGCGTTCAGCGCGCGAAGCGCGTTCGTCATGGGTATCGTCGTCGGTTTCATACCCGCGTATTATACCAAGTTTTCGTCGTTGGGCGGGGTCGAGGGCGAGTCGAAGCGCACCTTCCATGGGCCGCGTTCGCGCCAGCACCGGCGGACGCTCTCGGCGGTCGGCTCGACGTAAATCGCCGTCGCCTGATGGCGGAACCACGTGTCCTGACGCTTGGCGAGCTGGCAGGTGCGGGTGAATATCTTCTCGGGCGTGTCGCCTTCGCGGTAGCCGATGGCCAGCGCGGCCGTCCGCGACCAGACCGGATACCGCGCCTTCAGGCGACGCTTTTCGTCCTCCAGTCCGGCGAGGAACATCTGGTCAAGCCGTGCGCGGATGCGTTCGCGCACGATGGCGCGGTCGATGCGGATGACGGGATAGGCGGGCGGCGGATTCTCCCACTTGCGGTCGAGTCCGC
>CAVFWY010000271.1:0-2225 GCA_963626175.1 Gemmiger sp. | reverse complement strand
ATGCCGGGGATGCGCCGGCGATGGCGTTCGCGGCAAAGTTCCGCGAGGTCGTCGACGGCGCGTGGCTGAAGGCGAACGGCTATTCGGCCGCGAAAACGCCGCACGGCACGCGGTATGCGCTCTTCGCGCTCGGCGAGAAGCTGAGCGCGGCGAAGGCGCTTTCCGATCCCAAGGCGGATGTCTGGGTCTGCTCATTGCGCTGGACGGGCAAAATCGACGCGGACTTCTATTCGCGCCCCCTTCCCGCATGCGGCGGCAGGTCGATTCCCAACGTCTTCGAAAAACTGCGTCCCTACTTCCGCAAGTGGAAGTCGGCGCAAGCATTCAACCCCGTGCAAATGGATTTCTTTGAGATGAACGCGGCAGAACAATTGACTATGAAGAATAAGAACAAACTCAATCTCGTCAGCCTTTTCTCCGGTTGTGGCGGACTCGACCTTGGCTTCAAGTTTGAAGATTATGTACAAAGATCGTTCGTTGCGTAAAAATTGCTAGCAGAAGATGAAGCTGAAAATCTTAGATATCAAAGACACTCCGGCAAATTGTACAAGGCGATATGTCTTGTCCGTTGACGGGGACTATGACGGATGGGTGCGCGATGTAACCGAGACTGCGTTTGTCCTTTGGTGCAATGTCGTTATGAGACGCAGTGATGAAGTGTATGATCCGGTTCGGAAGA
Organism: Gemmiger sp.; assembly: GCA_963626175.1. Lineage (GTDB taxonomy): Bacteria > Verrucomicrobiota > Kiritimatiellia > RFP12 > UBA1067 > UBA1067. The sequence goes on along the minus strand of CAVFWY010000271.1, from coordinate 1,546 downwards.
AGTTTGATTATGCAGAAATCCCATATGAACCCATGAGAGATGAATCGGGTCGCCCGATGGACGAATGGCATCTGAAAGATGGCTACATTGCATTCCCTGGGATAGCCGTCTTTCACGGTTGCAATCTTGAGTGGTCGCTGTCAGACAAAGTAGACTTTCATCACATTACTGGACCTTGGGATGTGCCGGAGGGAACTTTCGTGCTTTACATAAATGAGGAGAGATGGGAAAGCCATGCGAAATCCTATGCAGATACAGGAGATGTGAAGTGGGAGTTCGTAGACGGTAGACCGACACCGGAGCTGTATGCCAAAGCGTTGGAGATTGCGAAAGAGGAGGTTATGGCTCTGAATGTGTTTGAACGAGGGTCAATCTATCGATATCGCGAGGAGTCGAGATTCATTGAGAAGCCGTCGATTGAGGATGCCAAGTATATCGTGTATTCAGAGGATTTGGATTCAGAGGACGATGAGGAATGGGAGGAAGTTGATTCCTTTGGTGGCTTTATTACGGAGAAGCCGATGATGGACATGGATATTCCGACAGGTTGTCCCATTGTCACGGAGTCACCAGAATTGGTTGGTTATACGTTTGAACAGGAATGTTGGGCTTTTCAGGATGTTGAATCGAAAATGTTCTTGAAGTGGGATGGCGATGAGTTTTGTTTTGTAAAGACAGCGTATTCCGCAACTATTTATGGAAGCAGTTCATGCTCAGATTCCACAATCGATGAGTATGCGAAGAAGGTTGGTAGGCTTCTTGAATACATCGATGTAACGGAAGCGATCTGGGAGAGATATCCTGAATGCAGGGCATAGGGACAGATAAAACAAACCCAAAGACTCGATTCTACAGACATTTCCGATGAAAGTTAAGGAAGGATGACTATGCAATATCAACAATTCCCGAGGTCTCGGGGTATCACGAAAGAATTACAAGATGTCGTTCAGGCTTTTGAGAAGGTCGACCACAAGATTTCATCTGCCAAGAATACATTGTCGTCAAATGAAGTGTTGGCATATTTGTGTCCGCATCTTGCAGAGATAGGCTACAAAGTCGAAACAGGGAAGTCTGCAGACAAGAAGATTGATGTGCCTGTCTTGTTTGGACGTGATAACCACATTGACAAGTCTTTCTGCGCCGATGCGCTCAGTAAGGATGGCCGTGTTGTTATTGAGGTCGAGGCTGGTCAGGCAATTGAGAACCACAGGTTTCTCAAGGACATCTTTGAGGCATCGATGATGTTTGATGTTGAATACCTGGTCTTGGCTGTGCGAAACAAGTATCGAACGCATTTCGACTTTAACAGGGTGTATCAGTTCCTTGAGACAATGTACATAAGCAATCGCATCATTCTTCCGTTGAAGGGAATAATGTTGATTGGATATTGATCTTGAAATCATGGACAAGGGGTGGCAGGTTAATTTTCGGATTCACAACGCCTCGTCAAAGATTGAGACATCGCTCAAGTTCGACGTTACGCTGGAGGGCAATCCGCCCGTTCTCTTCACGCAACATCTGTTTTGAAGGAAAGTCCAAAGACTAC
>CAVFWY010000270.1:0-2227 GCA_963626175.1 Gemmiger sp. | reverse complement strand
CCACCCCGCGACCGCATCAAAGTCGATTTAGCGTCACACGCTAACACGTCGTTCTTGGGAAATACTACCATATTTCAAACTCTGAACGGCATGTGAGTGGATGATGCGCCCGATCGGGCGTATTGTCTCTTCATGTATTCAGAGTATGCCTATGGTAGGGCTTCCCAAGAGTGCATGAGGAAGATGATGCGCTCTTTTTCATGCACGCGAGGCGGTTTCCGCGACAGATGGTGCGCATGAAAGGAGATTAATTCCAGATGGTTGGAGTTTCGGCGGAGGCAAGTCAGAAGATCAAGAACATGAGCGTCATTTGCGCGATGCTCGTCGTGACAATTCATGTCGCTTGGCCAAAGGAGGTCATTTGTCCGACATGGTTCATCAACGAACTCGTCGCCCAAGGAATCGCGCGCATCGCCGTGCCGTTCTTCTTTGTCGTTTCAGGCTTCTTCCTCGCCGCGCACTTCGACGAATGCGGTTGGTGGGCGCGGGAGACGAAAAAGCGCATCCGTTCGCTTCTCGTCCCGTTTTTCGTCTGGTGTCTGATTCCGTTCGTCGTCATTTCGCCGTTGAGTATCGTGGCCGACCTCATCGCTCATCGCCCGTTCGGGACGAATTTGTCGATTCCAAAGAATCTGCTTGGTTTTTATTGGGACAAGGGACCGACCCTCAACGGGCCATTGTGGTATGTTCGTTGCCTCTTCTTCTTCGTGGTGATCTCTCCGCTTTTCAAGACCGCCGTGCGCAGATTCAGGCTCGGATGGCTCATCTTCGCTTTCATCGTGACAACGGTCTTTTCGGCACTCCCCGACGATCCCGAAAACCGGTCGTTTTGGGCTGGATTCCTTCGATTCGGGATTTCGCTGTCCGGTATCTTCTACTTCTCCGTCGGCATCTACCTTCGGCGATTCAACGTTAAGGTTCGTTCAACGCCGTTGGCCTTCGCGTGTGCCGTTTATGGCGTGGGCATCCTGCTGTTGCGGACATTCGCGAGGTCGCGTGGCATGGAATTGCCTGTCGGCGTGGACTGCCTGCTCTTGCCGGCGCTCATGTATATTGTTTGGCACGTCGTGCCGTCACAGCCTTTCCCTCTTTGGCTTACATCGTGTTCTTTTCCGATCTTTCTGCTCCACATGGTCTTCTTGTGTGTCATGGGGATTGTCATCAAGCATTGTCCGGTCGGACGTCAGCTTGGCGCACTCATCTCCTGTTTCGCCGCGATTGCCGCGTCCATTGTTCTCGCCAACCTTCTTCGGAAGAATTTCCCTCGTCTTGCGGGCTTCCTCTTCGCGGGTCGGACATGAGCGTCCGATGGAAGCCGCCCGAATCGGGGACACGTCAATCGCGAGGCGTCAGCCGCGAACCGTCGCGCAGAAGCGCCTTATGTTGTTTTGTCTTTTTGCCACTACTATGCAACCGGTTGCAAAGGCAAGCGGAAGGATAGCGTATTAGGCGGATTATCTGCCCAAAACGCCAGTTTCGCGAGGTGATTTCAACGTGAGTGTGTCTATGCCATGCGTCAAACTCCGCTGTTTTTGTACTTGTTGCCAGGGCTATGCAATGGCCAGACGCTCAAAACCCGGCAAATACGACATCCTTTCATCAGGAGGCGGCCTGCTTTGGCTGGGTGCTATGCAATAGAAGTTGATTACCGACTCGAGGGAGCGCTTCATCCTGATTGTGTTCTTGATTATCGCCGCGAATCGCGTATACGAGGAAGCAACCTTGTTTTCCCCTCTGAATCTCACTTTTAATTAAAAGTGAGATTCTTGTGTCACCCATTATTCGCCTTGCCGAAGTCAAGGATGGATGGAATGATGCGCATCGAGGGGATGTGTTGATGCGCATCAATGTGGGGTGTTGATGCGCATCAATGTGGGGTGTTGATGCGCATCGAAGGGTGGTGTTGATGCGCATCGAAGGGTGGTGTTGATGCGCATCGAAGGGGTGTGTTGATGCGCATCAAAGGGTGGTGTTGATGCGCATCAAAGCCTTCGAACGATGCGCAGGGCGGGGCTGCGTGACCATTATCGCCACGGATTTTGGGGTGGGGTTTGCTATCGCCACGGATTTCACGGATTTTCACGGATTGAGGGAGGGGAATAGCCGTTGAGGGAGGGGGAGGGAGCGGAATTGCCGTGGTGATCGGGGGAATCGGGAGAGCATCGGCGGGAAGGACGCAATTTATTGCGTCCGATGACCGTTTTCGGCGGGGGTTTGCTATCGCCAC
>CAVFWY010000269.1:0-2238 GCA_963626175.1 Gemmiger sp. | reverse complement strand
CTGACGGTCATGATCGCCGAGTCGCGTCCGTCCGAGAAGGAGATGATGGTCAACCTCGTCATGACCTTCTTGGCCTGAGACCGTAAAAGCAGTCTCCCCTCCTCCGCATCGCCAAAACCGCCTCACCTCGCGGGCGGGGAAATATGGTATAATGCGTGTCGCTTAAGGACGCAACTGCCAGTTGCGGCTCCTGGGCAACATAGTTCGGGAAGCGTTCTGCGCGTCAAGCTACTCCGTGTGAGCCGACGCAATCCTCCAACCCCCGGACGCACAAATCAATTTGCGACTGCAAAGCGATCGTCACGAGAAATGTAGGAAGTTTCAAAGGAGACGACACTCTATGCAGGAAGCGCATTTGCGCTTCCTCTCTTTGTGTTTCTCCTACGGCAATTCCTACAGCCTCTCGTGAAGCACACGGAGAGGTCTTCTTTTTGTGTCTGCGATTTCCAGCGGAAGCGACACGGAAAGAAGAATGGCCCGTTCGACCGACCGTGCAACGAAGCGAGGGCGCAGAGTTCCAAAAATGAAATGCACGATCATCACCCCAAGTTACAACCCAGGCAAGTATCTTTTGCCAATGTTGGAAAGTGTGGCAAAGCAGACTGAATATGTTGCCAAACACATTGTGATGGACGGGGGTTCGACGGACGGTTCGGTGGAAGTGTTGTCCAAATGGGCGGCGGCACATCCGTGGGTTGAGTTTATCTCCGAGCCTGACAAGGGACAAGCCGATGCGTGTCGCAAGGCGTTGGAGCGCGTGAAAACGGACTATTTCTTTTGGTTGAACGCGGATGACATGCTGATAGAAGACGGACTTCAGAACCTTCTTTCCGCGACAGCAGGGCGAAAACCTGCAATTGTCTATGGCGATTACTTGCGCATTGACGGCGAGGGGCGTGTATATGCCGAACGTCGTCAGCCGAGTTTTCGCTATTGGGATTGCCTTCATGGATATTTGACAGTACAAAACGCATCCGCACTTTTCAATGCCAGGCAATTGCGCGCGGCAGGAGGATTCGACCCCTCGCTCCGGTTTGTGATGGACTACGACATAATCCTGAAGTTGGCGCGACAAGGTGACGTTCGTCACGTTCGGGCGTTTTGCGGGGCATTCCGTGTCCATGGCACGAGCAAAACGACAACACTTGATGATGTCTGCCAACGGGAGACCGAAGAACTCCGGACGAAATATGGCGTGCCGCAGAACGCGTTTCTTCGCAAGACGCTTGCGTATTTGGCCAAGTTGCGCGTTGGTCTGCGTATGCTCTTTGAAGGTTGTATGAAGGGACGCTTGTATTGACCTATTCGCTTAGGTCGAAAGCACGGTCACCCCATTGACTGTGGTGTGACGAGCGCGGCAATTCGCGCGGACAACTCCGCCTCCGGCATCTCGCGCCACAAATGGCGGAACATTGAATCCACAATCGGCGGAACGCAAAACCTACAAATGGCGGAATTTCTCCTTCTTATGTGCTCACGGGGTGGAGCGCGGCAGTTTGCCGCGTCAGTTCCCGACCTATGGGTTCACACGGCGAGGCCTCGCTCTGCGAACGGATTTGTGGGTAGTGGGGTGCGTGCCCTTTGTCGGGCAACACCCGTGTAGCACGAGCGAAGCCGCATTTGACGCAAAGGCGGGGCGGCGATGGTGCGCTTGTCGGGGTCTGCAAGTCGGCAGGCGCGGCAAACGAGGTGCGCAAGAGCGCGACGGAACAACATCAACGAAACGGGAAGACAATCCGAACGGAACGGGCAAAGGTGACAGTGGTTACGGGCTTGGCTCGTAAGCAAAACGGGAAACCAACGCGATGGTTTGTAAAAACCAACGCGATACTTTTGCAAAACCAACGCGATGCTTTTTGCAAACCAACGCGATGGTTTCCCGTCCCGATGCGCATCTCCGCCCGTTCCCCTGCGCATCCCCGCCCGTGTTGATGCGCATCTCGACCCCCTTTGATGCGCATCTCCGCTCGTTCTGATGGGCAGGGCAGTACGTTGTGAAAGTGAAGGGAAACAGTCATCATGAGCAAGAAAGTTGAAGAAATTGCGGCTGGTTCGAGCGATGCGCCCAGTCCACACCACGGCTTTGGGCGTTCGTATTTGACACATTTGCTAAGGTTTTGATAGAATCTGTGGCAAATGAGAGGTTGGTTCGCAAGAGTGGTAACGGTTGCGCTGCGCGGGGGCGTGGCGGCGTTCGCGCTCGCCCTCTGCATCCACGGCTCGACGAAGCGGGCGGCG
>CAVFWY010000268.1:0-2285 GCA_963626175.1 Gemmiger sp. | reverse complement strand
GCCGGCTACAGCCCCCTGCGCGCCTTCTGCTTCGGCAGGGCGAAGACCTTGAGCCTGAAGTACTCGCGGTCGCGCAGCCCGTACGCCTGCTGTATCAGCCGCCGGATCTTGGTGTTGAACCCCTCCGACGAGGCGTTGCTCGCGCCGGCGTGCCGCCAGTAGCCGAGTATGCCCTCGAGGTGCGACTCGACCGTCCTCGCCATCGACTCGAGCTCGGGCACCTTCGTCATCCTCGCCGTCTCGCACCAGTCCTCGAGCAGGAGCCGCGCGCTGTACTCGATGCTGGCGAACGAGTAGATGCCGCGCAGCATCTCCTTCATCGCGTAGGCGTCGGAGAGCTCGCCGAACGCGCCCCTGACCGCGGCGAGCCTGGCCTTCCCGTCCCCGTCGAGGCTCTCGGCGTTCGCCGTCAGGATGCGGCGGCAGCCCTTGACCGCCTTCCGGAGCTCGGCGTCCATCCCGGCCGCGGCCCTGCGCCGCACCGCGTTGACCTTCTCGTTCATCGCCTTGACGAGGTGGAAGTGGTCGAAGACGACCTCCGCGCGCGGCAGGAACTCGCGCGCCCACTTCTCGTAGGCGTTCGACATGTCCATGCAGACGAACTCGACGTTCTCCCGGAAGGGGGCGAGCCGCTCGCCGAACGCGCGCAGGGCCTCCGACCCCTTGCCGTCGGCCACGCACAGGACGGCCCCCGTCCGGAGCTCCCTCGCGACCGTGACGAACTGGTTCGCGGCGCCTTTCGCGCCGGGGAACGCCTGGATCTCGTCGATGCCGATGGCCGTCACCCTGTCCAGGGGCACGTCGGCGTACTCCCTCGCGAGGCTCCTCTTCTCCGTGTCCTTGACCGTCTCCCAGTCGAGGTCGTAGTATTCGGCGACGGCCGAGATCGTCATCTCGCCGCGCAGCGCGACGACGGTCCTCTCGAGCGCCTCCGTCAGCCGCGCCTTCGGGCGGGACAGGAACGGGACGCGCTCGGTCTTCCGCGCACGGCACGCCCGGCAGTAGACGACGTGCGGCGTGAAGTGGATCACGGTCGGGCATCCGCCCTCCATGAGGCCCCGGACGGAGCGCTCGCGCCCGGCGTACGCCGACACGTGCGCGCTTCCGCACAGCGGGCAGCGGCACGGGCCCCTGCGCTCGACCCAGACGTTGAGCGTCCGCTTGCGCCCGTCGCGGACGCTCAGCCTCGCGAGGCCGGAAAGCCCGTCCTCGGGAATCCCGCCGGTCTCCATGACCTCGCACCGGACCACTTGAAATCCGTCGAGGCATTGTGTATACTCCATCACGTCTTTCGCGCCTTTTCGCATGTGATTCGCTCCCGTTCTTGGTCGGACGGCCGGTATTCTATGCGAAAAGGCGTTTCCGTTCAAGGGGGGGGGGGGGCACGGGCTTGGCGGCGCGGCCGTCGGCGGAAGGCGGCCGTCGCCCCGACGACGTGATGCGAGACCTAAGCGCGTCTCGCCCTGCGGCGCGTTCCGGTCAGCGTCGAGCATCCCGAGCGACGAGAGCGCGCTTGCGCGCGGAGTCGGCGCGTTCGGCGGGGCGAGCGGACGCCCGAAGCCGACATGGCGGACGTCAGTCCGGGGGAATCCGGCTGCGGCGCGGCGGCAGGGAATCGCAAGGGGTTTCGCCCCGAGGGCGATATCGCGCACGAACGCGTCGAATCCCCGCGATTGCGCGAAGTTACAGGCTCAAACCTCCGCGCCGTTTTTCAACAAACCCCTGAAGAGCCCCTTTTTCCCGCGAAGCCGACAAAAGCCAAACGCCGGCTGGCTCTTGCGAAGCCAGTCTCTCTCGTCGTGCAAAGGCTCTTCGCGGGCGTTCTATCTGTGAGGGGGGGGGTATTAAAACCGAGCGCGAACGCGCGAGGGCGCGTCTACGCGTCCTTCTCGCCGCTTCCGCCGCGCCGTCACGGCACGGCCTCGCGCTCGCTCTCAATCTCGTTCCCAACATCTGCCCGAAAGTATACCACGCCCCACCCCGAAGCGTCAAGGGCGAGCGACGGCAAATCGTTCAGCGGGCAACTTGAACCGTCGCCCTTGCCCGCTTCCTCACGCAATGTTCCTTCTCCGCTTCGCAGGATCTTCAGGCGAAACTGGCCGTTGTCATTTCCACAGGACCAACTGCTGCCAACTCGCAGGAACATCCATGCCGCGCAGAGCAAACGGGGAAGCAGTAAGAATCAGTTGCTTACACCGATCTTTCCATTGAGCCTAAAAACCGCAGTTGTCGGTTGTATAATCTCACACGGAGGCACGGAGACACGGAGAAAACGAACGGGGAAA
>CAVFWY010000267.1:0-2290 GCA_963626175.1 Gemmiger sp. | reverse complement strand
AGGTCTTCCGCAATCGTCAGCACGGGGACGGCGTTCATCGACGAGACGACCGTCTCGCCTTCCTCCACCTTGCGGTCGAGCACGACGCCGTTGACGGGCGAACGGATCGTGCAGTAGTCGAGGTTCGCCCGCGCCTGGCTGACGGAGGCCTTCGACTGCTCGACCGCCGCGCGCGCGCTTTCGAGCTGGGCGGCGGTCGTGTCACGCGACTCGACCGCCGCGTCGAGGTCGGATTCCGAGCACATTCCCTTCGCGAAGAGCTTCTGCTTGCGCACGAGCGTCTTCTCGGCGAGCACGAGCTGTGCCTCGCGCAACTTGATGTTCGCCTCGTTGCCGTGCAGCTGGGCGACCGCGCTCTTGTAGTTCGCGTCATAGACCTGCGGGTCGATGAGCGCGACAATCTGCCCGTTCGTCACGGGCGAATTGTAGTCCACGAAGAGTTTCACGATCTTGCCGTTCACCTGTGCGCCGACGGGAATGCCGCTCGGAGAGTTGCGCGGCGTGACCGTGCCCGTCGCCTCCACCGTGCGCACGATGTCCGTCCGCGTGATGGGCGCGTAGCGATAGGTCGGTTGCTTCGGCTTGCCGCCGAACCCGCCTTCGCCCGAACAGCCGACGATGCCGCCCGCAAGCCCGGCGACCGCCAGAAACCTCAGCCACTTCACTGTCTGACAACCCTTCACGGTATTTCCTCCTCAACCTTTTCTTCCTGATAGACGGGATAGCGGCCGATCTTGGCGAAGAGCGTCGCCTCCGCCCGCTGTCCCCGATAAAACGCCGAAACGCAGTCGCCCATCGCGGCGGAATGCGACGAAATCGCCTCCGAAAGCTCGATGCGGCTCACGTCACCCACCGAAAGCTGCCGCCGCACCATCTCAAGGTTCTCCCGCGCACTGCGGATGGACGCGACCGCCGTCTCAAGGGCCTTTTCGGAATCGTCGCGGTCGGCAATCGCCGTCTCAAGCGAGACGGAAAGGCTCTGCTCCGCCGCATCCACCTCCGTCGCCGCCTGACGCATCGCGACGACCGCGCGATCCACCGCCGTCGTCTTGCGGAAGCCCTGAAAGACGGACTGCACGCCGCTCACGCCCCAGTTCCAGTACAAGAGCGGATCCGACCACCGAAACGACGCGGTCGCCGAGACGGACGGCATCAGGTCCGCAATCGTGTAGTCGACCTGATGGGAGGCCGCCCGCAGCTGCGCCCGTGCGACGCGCATCGCCGGCGCATTCGTCCGCGCGAAGTCGAACGCCTCCGCCACGCCGTAGGTCGTCCGCCCGAAGCCGCGCTGGACGAAGCGAATGCCCTGCGGACCCGTGCCGATCACGTCCGCATACGAGCCGCGCGAAGCGTCCACGCCGAGGACGCGCATCAGTTCCGCCCCCGACGTCGTGACGAGGTTGGACGCGGCGACCGTCTTCTGCCGCGACTGCGTGTAGTCGAGCCGTGCGCGAAGCACGTCGAGCTTGTTCGCCTCGCCCGCCTCGAGCCGCGCCTCGGCACGGGCGAGATGGTCGGCGTATTCCGTCTCGTTCGTCAGCGACACCTCGAGCAGGGCGCGTTTCTCGAGAAAGGTGAAGTAGGCGGACGCAACCTCGTCGAAGACCGTGTAGCCCTCGTTCACGAGTTTGACTTCGGAGGCGATGACCTTCTCCGCCTGCGCACGGGCTTTCGCGTCATACCGCCCGAAGTCCCAGATCAGCAGTTCGAGCGAGAGCGAGGCGGAAGGGCCGCCCTTCGTGGCGTAGTCGTGGTCGCTCCAGTGCGTGCCCGCGCTCGACTCGCTGTGTCCGCCGCTCAGGGAGAGGTGGGGCGCCGTCCACGGAGTGTCGCTCACGAGCGGCGCATCCGCCGCGAGCTCCCGCAACGCGAGCCGCGCATCCTCCACCGCAAGCCGCGCCGAGACGACGGACGGACGGTTCGTCAGCGCGAAGTTCACGAGTTCGGCGAGCGATTTGCCGCGCAGGTCGAGGCGTTCGGCGGCGGGCGCGACCTGAGTCTCGTTGCCGCGCACGGCGACATCCTCCTGCGCATTTCGCGCACGGCGAATCGTCGAGCAGCCGACCGCAATGAAGGCCAGCACCAGAAAGGAACATCCAAGGCGAAGATTCATAGTGCGTATTATAACATACCTCGCGGTATGTATGCACAGAAAAGTAATCGCCTCGATGGGTTAGGAGTTGGTTGCGCAAGTCTTTTGCAAACTGTAACCGCCGCATCGTTGTTTGCAATTTCTGCCTTTCCCCTTTGCCTTTTTGCCTGACAACGTGCGGCACGGCGGGCGGCAACC
>CAVFWY010000266.1:0-2311 GCA_963626175.1 Gemmiger sp. | reverse complement strand
CGCCACACGCCGTCGAGAATCGACTTCGTGAAGGTCTTGTCAATCACGACTGCCGCCGGCGAACTCGGGATGCGCAGGGCGTCCTTCACGCTTTCGATGTCCACGGCCGCCGTCTCGGCGAAACTCGCGTCTATCATCGCCGCAATGGTCGTCGGGATGCGCACGACCTTCACGCCGCCGCGGACCTGCGCCGCCGCATAACTGGCGACGTCCAGCAGCGTGCCGCCGCCAATCGCAAGAAGGCAGTCGCTCGCACCGACCTTCGCCGCCAGCGCCGACGTGATGATGCTCATCACGCTCTGCAGTCCGTCGCTCTTGATCTTCTCGCCGCCGGCAATTACGACGGGACTGTCCGCCAGCGTAATGCCGTGCGTCTGCACGTAACGCCCGATTTTCGTTCCAAGACCTTCGACGTGCTGCACGACGTTCAGGTCGGCGACGATCATCGCCCTCGGATGGGCGATGCCGGTCACGGTCTGCAGGACGCCCGCAAGCGTCTCGTTCTCCGCATTAAATGCGTCTTCCGCGAATTCAACAGGATAGGGATAGGAGTTCTTCCGCATGTTTTCTCACCACGTTTGTCAGTTTCTCACCACCGAGCATGCGAGCGATTTCCGACACGCGGTCATCGCCCTTCACCTCGGAAATTACAGTTCTCGTCCGTCCGCCCGAGACGGACTTCGAGACGACGAGATGGCGATCGCCCCACACCGCGCTCTGGGGCAGATGCGTGATGGCAATCACCTGATGGTTTCCGGCGACGCTCTTCATCCGCCGTCCCACGGCTTCGCCGGTCTCGCCGCCGATGTTCGCGTCAATCTCGTCAAACACAAGCACATCCGTCTCGTCATGCGCGGAAAGCACCGTCTTCAGCGCCAGCATCACGCGTGCGATTTCACCGCTGGACGCAATCGCGGCGAGCGGACGCGGCGGTTCGCCCGGATTCGGCGCGAGCAGGTAGACGACCCTGTCGCTTCCCGAGGCCTCCGGCTCAATCGGCTCAAGCACGACTTCGAACTTCGCCTGCAGAAAGCCGAGTCCGTGCAGTTCCTTCGTCACCGCCTTCGCCAGTCTCTCCGCCGCCCCACGCCGCTTCTTCGTCAAGTCCGCCCCCGTCTTCTTCACGACCGTTTCCGCCGCCGATACCGCCTTGCGCAATTCCGACAGTCGCTCGTCGCGGTTCTCAAGGGACTCCAGACGGGACTTCTTCTGCTCAAGCGTCGTCAAGATTGACGTAATGTCATCGCCATACTTGCGCTTCAGACGGTTGACGACGGTCAGGCGGGCATCCAGTTCCTCAAGCGTCTCGGAGTCCGTATCCAGCCGCGACACCGCGTCCGCCACATTCCGCGACAGTTCCTGCACCCGCAGCGTCAGGCCTTCGCACTCAGTCCGCCACGCCTCCGCATCCGGGAAGTGCCGCGCCATTGCCGCGAACTTCGGTTGCAGGCGGGCAAGCGTTTCCGCGACCGATTCGTCACCGCCAAGGGCTTCTGTGATTTCGTTCGCCGACTCGACGATTTCCGCCGCGTGAGCCGCCGCCGCGTGGCGTTCGGCGATATCCGCGTCATCGGACGACAGATGCGCCTCTTCAATCTCATTCACCTGGTAGCGGAGAACCTCCAGTTCATCCTCGCCCGCGCCGTCCGCCGACAGGCGTTCGAGTTCCGCCCGCCGTTCGCGCAGTTCCGCCCAAGCCGCCGCATACGCCGCACCGACGCCCGCCGCGGACGAGATGCCGCCAAACGAATCAAGCGCTCCACGCTGAAAGACCTCTTCCAATATCTTCTGATTCGCCCTCGGCCCGTGCACGTCCACCAGAATCCGACCGAGTTTCTTCAGCGTCGCCACCGTCGTCGCAGCGTCGTTCACCCACGCCCGACCGCCCCCGTTCGCGGCAATCACGCGACGGACGATCAATTCGCCCTCCTCGCACGGCGGCAGACCGACTTCGTCCAGGACTTCCCCAATTCGCGCCATCAGCCCTTTCGGAGGAACGAACGAAGCCTCGACCCGCGCCTCCTTCGCCCCTTCGCGAACGACTCCGCTTTCAGAACGCCCGCCCAAGACGAGTTCGAGCGCACCCATCAGAACGGACTTACCGGCACCCGTTTCGCCAGTAAGCACGTTCAGACCGGGGGCGAACTCCGCCTCGGCCTTTTCAACAACCGCAAGATTGGATACTGTCAATCTGGAAAGCATCTCTCTATTCAACCACAAAATCCCGTCAACCAGCCAACCTCCCACCGTAAAGAGTGGAGCGGGCGATGGGAATCGAACCCACGTAAGAAGCTTGGGAAGCTCCTATTCT
>CAVFWY010000265.1:0-2318 GCA_963626175.1 Gemmiger sp. | reverse complement strand
CGGGCGCGTGGATGGGCCTCGCGTTCTTCCTGCTCGTCACCTTCGCGGCGGCGACTTCGGCGATTTCGCTTCTCGAGGCGTGCGTCGCGTCCGTCTGCGACGTGCTGCACATCGAGCGCAAGGCCTCGACGTTCTTCACGACCGCGCTCATCATGTTCCTCGCGACGTTCTCGGCGATCGGCTACGGCCCGTGGGGGAACATCAAGGTCTTCGGCATGCAGTTCCTCGACTTCTTCGACTTCATCACGAACTCGGTGCTGATGCCGATCACGGCGGCGGCGACGTGCGTCTTCGTCGGCTGGACGCTGAAGCCGCAGGCGGTGATCGACGAGGTTGAGTCGGCGGGCAACGTCTTCAAGGCGAAGGCATTCTACTCCGTGATGGTCAAGTGGTTCGCACCCGCCCTCGTGATCGCGATTCTCGTTTCCGAGGTCTGCCGCGCACTCGGCATCGGCGGCTGGAAGATCTGATCGGACGGAAGAAACAAGGAGACTGAACAATGTTTGACTGGATTGTGCTCGGGTCGTTCGTCGGCTATCTGGCGCTGATGCTCTGGATCGGGTTCTACTTCACGAACCGTCAGGAGACGCTCGGCGACTACTATCTCGGCGGACGCAAGATGAACAAGTGGGTGGTGGCGCTCTCGGCGCAGGCCTCCGACATGTCGGGGTGGCTGCTGATGGGCCTGCCGGGGGCGATTTACCTCGGCGGCTTCTCCGAGGCGTGGATCGGCATCGGCCTTCTGATCGGCACCTACCTGAACTGGAAGATCGTGGCGCACAGGCTTCGGGTCTACTCGAACGCCTGCAAGGACTCGATTACGATTCCCGACTTCATCTGCAACCGCTTCCGCGACCCGACGGGCGTTTCGCGCATCATCGCGGCGGTCATCATCCTCGTCTTCTTCACCTTCTACACGGCCTCCGGGTTCGTGAGTTGCGCGAAGCTCTTCACCACGACCTTCGGCATCCCCGAGACAATCCATTTCCTCGGGCTGACGGTGACGGGCTATCAGGTGTGCCTCTGGATCGGCGCGGCGGTCGTCATCGCCTACACGCTCTTCGGCGGCTACATGGCGGTCTGCTGGACGGATTTCGTGCAGGGGACGCTGATGTTCGTCGCGATTGTCATCGTGCCCGCCGTCGTCGTCTGCAAGGCGGGCGGTTTCGCCGCGACGGTGGACGGGCTGAACGAAATCAATCCCTACCTGCAGTCGCTCTTCACGAGCGCGGCGACGGGCAAGGCGACCGGGTTCATCGGCCTTGCCTCGTGCATGGCGTGGGGGCTCGGCTACTTCGGCATGCCCCACATCCTCGTGCGCTTCATGTCCATCGACAATCCGGCGGAAGTGAAGGGTTCGCGGCGAATCGCGATGAGCTGGGTGACGATTTCGCTGATTGCCGCGACGGTCATCGGCCTTGTCTTCCACCTCTACCTCAAGCAGAACAACCTGACGCTCGCGGAGGTCGGCAACGACCCGGAGAAGATGTTCATGATTATGATCAACGGCATCTTCGCGAACGGGTTCTTCACCCGCGTGTTCGCGGGCATTCTGCTCTCGGCCATCATGGCGGCGATCATGTCCACGGCGGACAGCCAGTTGCTCGTTTCCGCCTCGGCGTTCTCGAACGACTTCTACAAGGTGATTCTGCGCAAGAAGGCGTCGAACCGCGAGTTGATCTTCGTTTCGCGCCTGGCGGTGGGCGCGGTGGCGGCGGTGGCGATTCTCCTCGCGATGAACACGCAGTCGGAGTTCTTCAAGGTCGTGATGAAGATGGTGTCGTTCGCGTGGGCGGGCTTTGGCGCGGCGTTCGGTCCGCTGATTCTGCTCGCGCTCTTCTGGCGGCGCACGAATCTCGCGGGCGCGGTCTCGGGCATGGTGGTCGGTTCGGTGACGTGCTTCGTCTGGAAGTTCGTCCTCGCGGCGGATGCCGGGCTTGTCGCCGCGCACCCGATCTTCAACCTGTATGAACTCGCGCCGGGCTTCGTCCTTTCGTTCGTGACGACGGTCGTCGTCTCGCTCGTGACGCGCAAGCCGTCCGAGGAGATCCTCGCCGAGTTCGACGCGGTTCGCGCGAAAGCGACGGGCAACTGACTGCGGTGAAGGGCTGGCTCAAACTCTTTCGGGTCGTGAACCTGCCGACCGTGCCGGGGGATGTCCTCGCGGGCGCGTCGGTCGTGTGGGCGTGCGCGGAAGTCGGCTGGGTGCAGATGCTGATTGCCGCGCTCGCTTCCGTCGCCGCCTATCTGTTCGGCCTCGCGGATAACGACGTCGTGGGCGCGAAGACCGACGGCGCGGAGCGTCCCATCCCGGCGGG
>CAVFWY010000264.1:0-2321 GCA_963626175.1 Gemmiger sp. | reverse complement strand
CCGTGCAATACTTGAAGCCCAGGTCCGCAATGCCGTGCATCACCTCGCCCGGCAGGTCGAAGTCGTGGAATCGCTTCTTTCCTTCAAGAGGCTCAACCGCGAAGGTGGTTGGATCCCACGCGGCGTGCGCGGCACGACGCGCCTCGAGTTCCGCCGGCGAGACTTCGCCGCCCGGACGCATCTGGTCGGCCGCCGTATTGACGGGCGCGGACCCGCGCCGACCTCGGCGCCCGCCGCGCCCGTCGCGCCGTTCGCCGCGACTGCCGCCGCGCGAACCTCCGGTGCGCCCCTGTTGGTCGCGCCGCCCGCCGTTGCCCGGAGTCGGCTGACCGCCGTTTTGCGGACGCGAACCGCCGTTCGCACGTCCGCTGTTGCCGCCCTTTGCGCGCGACTGCTGCTGACCGCCCTTTTGACCCTGCTTCTGCTGCTTCGGACGGCCACCGCCCTGCCCGTTTCCGCCGCGACCCTTGCCGCCGGTGCGACCGCCGCTCTTCTTCTGGGAACGGCCGCCCGCAAGCGCCGTCACAATCTTCTTGAGAAAACCAAATGCCATATCAAACTGAAATTGAAACGTGAGACACCCGACGCAAAAGCCAAAACGATGCGCGTCGGAAAAGAAAGCGACGGCGGCGAATCTGCCGCCGTCGCTTGCACCGCGATTAACGCTTCGAGAACTGGAAGCGCTTGCGAGCACCCGGCTGACCGGGTTTCTTGCGTTCCTTCATGCGGCTGTCGCGTGTCATGCAACCGGCCTTCTTGAGCGCGGCGCGGGTCGTTTCGTCCGCCGCGACGAGCGCACGGGCGAGACCGTGGCGAATCGCCCCGGCCTGACCGGAGATGCCGCCGCCCTTCGCGAACACCACGACGTCGACCTTCGACATGTCGTAGCCGCTGATCGCGACGGGCTGCTTCAAGTAGTCGCGCAGGGCCTCGGACTGGATGTAGTCCTCAAGCGCCACGCGGTTGACCGTCCAGACGCCCTTGCCTTCGACGAGACTCACGCGGGCGGTCGCCGTCTTGCGGCGGCCGGTTCCGGCGGAAATTGCCTTCTTCGTAGCCATTTCTCAAATCCTCCTTAGAGCTTGATTTCGACCGGCTTCTGCGCGGCGTGGGTGTGTTCGGCGCCGGCGAAGACTTTGAGACGGGTCATCATCTTGCGGGCGATGTTGTTCTTCGGCAGCATTCCCCAGACGGCTTCCTTGATCATGCGGTCGGGGTGGGTCGCGCGCATCGTCGCGGCGGAGAAACGCTTCAGACCGTTCCGATAGCCGCTGTAGCGCTGGTATTCCTTCTGCTCTTCCTTCTTGCCCGTGAGCTTGACCGCCGCGGCGTTCGTCACGATGACGAAAGCACCCGCGTCAACCGAGGGATCGAACGTCGGCAGATCCTTCGCACGGAGTTTGTTGGCAACGACGACGGCGAGACGGCCAAGCGGCTGGTCTTTCGCGTCGATGAGATACCACGAGCGGTTGTCGCCCGGGTTCGGAGCACGATAGCTCTTCTGCATCTTCTTTTTTTCCTTACTTATCTTTCGGATTTGTGCCCTTTATCCGGGGTTTTGTCCGCATTTCCCGCCCCGACACGTCATCGGCACGAGGGGAACCGGTTAGCCCCCGATTCCGCAGATTCGACATATGATACCATAATCCGTCCGTCCCCGCAAGGGGGGTCTACTCCAAAGGTCACTGATGTTTACCAAAAAGGTCAGTGACCTTTGTCCCAAAGGTCAGTGACTTTTACTCAAAAGGTCACTGATATTCTATTTGAAGCCGTCTATGGAGTCAGTCCTCATGGGCATTCGTCGAATCTCCAGAGTCGTGAAAATCCGTCAGATCCGTGATGACAATGGTCACCGCGAAGGCTTGATGCGCATCAAGAGGGGTATTTGATGCGCATCAAAGGGGTCGGTCGATGCGCATCAAAGGGGTAGGTTGATGCGCATCAAAGGGGGTGGTTGATGCGCATCAAACCTTCGGACGATGCGCAAGACGGGTCTGCGAAGCCGTGATCGCCGCGGATTGCGGTGCGGATTGCCAATCAGTCGCACAGCACGAAGACCGCACTGTGGTCGGAAATTGCCGAACTTGGCTCA
The DNA here is from genome assembly GCA_963626175.1 of Gemmiger sp. Lineage (GTDB taxonomy): Bacteria > Verrucomicrobiota > Kiritimatiellia > RFP12 > UBA1067 > UBA1067. The sequence continues at coordinate 229 of CAVFWY010000264.1, read as the reverse complement.
ATAACTGGATTTTTGATGACTTTTAGCCCCCGAACCATCACATAGTCGAGGGTGCTGTCGCCGAACGAACGGCTCGGATGGGTCGCTCGCGCCCCTTCCGGCAGCCGCGAGAGAGGATTTTCGTATCCGGCTACGGCAAAAGACTTGAAAATCGTCTCCTCCGCGAACTCCTTCCGCCAGCAGTCCGCATTGAAATCGCCGGCAATGATGACACGCGGGGTATTCTTTC
>CAVFWY010000263.1:0-2341 GCA_963626175.1 Gemmiger sp. | reverse complement strand
GTCAGCGAGGTTGCCGCCCGCCGTGCCGCACGTTGTCAGGCACAAAGACAAAGGGGAAAGGCAGAAACTAGTTGAAGTTGGCGTTGAAGAGTGGGGTGATGCGCATCGAAGGGGGGTGTTGATGCGCATCAAAGGGGGTGGTTGATGCGCATCAAAGGGGGTGGTTGATGCGCATCAAAGGGGGTAGTTGATGCGCATCAAGAGGGGGTGTTGATGCGTATCAAGGCTAAAATGGGTGCTTATAGGACATCTCAAATCCGTCCAGACGGGCCCCAGCGTCGGTGAGACGCTCGAATGTCGCGGCACGGTGAAAGCCGAAAGGCAGGGACGACACGGAGAACGGAACGGCACAGTCCCATGAGAAGCGAAGTGCCGTGTGGTTGTCGGCAAGGCGCATTTCGCGGCGGTAAGCCGCGCATCGGCGAATGAGCGTCGAGGTGTAGTAGATGTCATCCACAAGGGCCTGACGATTGCCGCAGGCGTGGAACTCCCGCTTCCAGTGCATCGCGGCAATTTCGCAGATTCTGTGCGAGCGAATCGAGAAGCCGCCGTTCATCGTCCAGTGGTTCAAAAGCCGTGCGGCCAGTCGCGGCAGAAAAAGGTCGCGAACGTAGGGTGCGCCGATGAAGTCCCAGCGACCGAGGAACTCCTCGACACCCGAACGGAGGGGAAAGCCGTCATCCTGCACAATCATCACGTAGGGCGTGTCGAACCGCTCGACAAGCCGCCCGTCACAGTCCACGCTCATCGAGTGGAGGTCGCCCGGCACAAGGGACGGCTCGATCTGTATCTCCACGGACGGAAACTGCGCGGCGAAAGTCTTCATTTCATCCGTCGGTCTATCCGTGACGATGACGGACTTCATCATCCCGCATTTCAGCCACGTTTCGCGGAAAGCCGATTCGACGCGGTAAAACTGGGTTGTCGGACGTTCGGCATCCATTCCCCAACAATAGGTGAGCACGGTCAGCGCGGCGGGTCCCGTCGGGTAGTCCCGCCGGTTCGCATGGACTGTTTCAAGCCGCGTTTTCTGCCATTCGGGTAGCGTCATGGCGAATCGTTGAGAAACGCCTCCACCGATGCCTTGAAGTTCTCGATTGAGAAATGGTCATTGACGAACGCGCGAGCGCGTTCGCCGAGAGCCTTGCGCCCGACGGGGTCGTCGTGCAGACGGCGCAGGATTTGCGCGGCGGAATCGACATCGGCCTCGGCCCACTCCCCCATCGAGACGAAATACTCGTCCGCCCGCACGGGAACGAGGCGGAACGGAACGGGACAGGCAACCCCCTCCCGCACGAATTCGGTGCTCGCGCTCCAGTCCGTCGCCACGACCGGCTTGCCAAAGAGCATCGCCTCGGCCATGCCAATGCCGAAGCCCTCACCCCGATGGAGGGAAAGGTAGACGTCGCAGGCGTTCGTCAGCCCGTAAAGTTCCTCGTGCGGCAAATAGTCCGTTATCAGGGTGAAGCGGTCAGCAACGCCTTCCGCCGCCGCGAGTGCGCGAAGTTCGGCGACTTCCGCCGCGTGGGTTCTCGCGCCCATCGTCTTGAAGACGAGCCGAGCGTCGGGGACGTCCGCGAAGGCGCGGGCGAAGGCGCGAATCGCCGCGTGGGGGTTCTTTCGCCGGAACGACCCGAAGTCGAAGTTGAAGAACACGACGAAATCATCCGCCGCGAGTCCGAACTGGCGGCGAATCTCGGCGGCGGGACGCGGCTCGACGCGAATCCGCCGCAGCGGATAGAGAATCTTACAGACCTTCGTCCCCTTCAGTTCGCGGCGGAAATACGAGACGTTGAAGTCGCTCATGCCGATGACGGGGTCGCTCCCGGCGAGCCACGGCCACACGTCAAGAATGCCGTGTTCGCCCTCCCAGAAGGCGATGCGTGCGCGAACCTTCACGGGATTCCACGGCAAGGGACTTCGGAACATCTCGACAATGTGCGTGTATTTGAGGATGTCGAACTCCTCACGCGGCGTTTCAAGGTCGCGAAACTCGCTTTCGGGAATGAGCGGACGCAGCCGCGTGTTGTAGGTCTGACACGGAATGCCCGCGTCGCGAAGACTGAGGATGAAGTCGCGCAGAGTCTTGCTGTTGCTCGCACCGCAACTCAGGTCGCCGATGACGGTTATGCCGCGCACGGGGCGCGTTTCCGTCCGTTCGCGCAAAAGCCGCGTCAGACGGCGACGAAACAACCGCCAGCGCCAGCAGTCCGAAACATAGTTCCTGAGGCCGGCGACGCCCCACACGCGAAACTTCGAGACCAGTTCACCGATGCGCATCTCTCGTCGCTCAATTCTGGTGCTGCATGTCGCAAAGGCGGCGGTAGTAGCCGTTCTTCGC
>CAVFWY010000262.1:0-2343 GCA_963626175.1 Gemmiger sp. | reverse complement strand
GCAAACTGAAAGGAGGTGGGATATGCCGGGGAGCGGCAACAGCAGGGAGCGGGTGGCGAAGGAGGACTTCGTGACCGCCATGCGGCGGTCGGGGTCGAGGACCCTCACCCTGGAGAGGCTCGAGGCGGACATCGCCGCCGGCGCGCCCGTCAACGCGGACGGCACGCTCGACATCCTCAAATACGTCGCGTGGATTGTGAAGGAGATGGGCGATGACGGTCAACGTTAGGAAGATGAAGCCCGTGGAGATGGTGCGGTTCCTGAACTCCACGGAGCTGGGGACTGTCCTCTCCGCCGCGACGGTCTACCGCCACTTCGCCGAGGCGGGCTACCGCATCGCCTCGACGGACGACAGCCGCGCCCTGAGCTTCTACCGCTACGCGGCGTGGCTCATCGACAGGCGCAACAACGCGCCGCGCACCGCCCCCGGCGGCTACGACGCGCACCGCGAGGCCGCCGCGCAGAGGCAGGCCGAGCTCTCGCTCGCGGGGCGCGACATCGGCGAGCTGCCCGCCGTCGCCGACCCGGGGCGCAAGGAGGCGTGCCGCGACGACTTGAGGAGGTTCTGCGAGACCTACTTCCCGGAGGTCTACAGCCTCGCGTGGTCGGACGACCACCTCCGCGCCATCGGCAAGCTCCAGAAGGCCGTCCTCGACGGCGGACTCTTCGCCCTCGCCATGGCGCGAGGGAGCGGCAAGTCGTCCCTCACCGAGACGGCGGCGATCTGGGCGATGGCCTACGGGCACCGCGAGTTCATCGTCGTGATCGGCGCGAGCGAGGGAGCGGCCCTTGAGATGCTCGACTCGATCAAGACCGAGCTGGAGGTGAACGAGCACCTCGCGGCGGACTTCCCGGAGATGGTCTACCCCATCGCCCGGCTGGAGGGGATCGCGAACCGCTGCGCGGGGCAGCTCTACCGGGGCGAGAGGACGCGCATCGGCTGGACGGCGAGCGAGATCGTCCTCCCGACCATCGCGGGCGCGGCGTCGTCCGGCGCGATCGTCCGCGTCGCGGGCATCACCGGGCGCATACGCGGCATGAAGTTCAAGCGCCCCGACGGACGCACCATCCGCCCGGAGTTCGTCATCGTGGACGACCCGCAGACGAGCGAGTCGGCGGGCTCGGCGGAGCAGACAAGGAAGCGCGTCCGCGTCCTCGCGGGCGACGTCCTCGGCCTCGCGGGGCCGGGGCGCAAGATCGCGGGCGTCATGCCCTGCACGGTCATCCGCCCCGGCGACATGGCCGAGCAGATGCTCGACCGCTCGAAGCACCCGGAGTGGAACGGCGAGCGCTGCCGCATGATGTACAGGTTCCCGAAGAACGAGGAACTCTGGAACCGCTACGCCGACCTCCGCGCCGACGAGCTGCGGGCGACGGGGACGTTCGCGAAGGCGACCGAGTTCTACCGCGCCCACCGCGCCGAGATGGACGAGGGGGCTCAAGTCGCGTGGGCGGCGCGGTTCAACCACGACGAGATCTCGGCGGTGCAGCACGCGATGGACCTCAAGCTCACCGACGAGGCCGCGTTCTGGGCGGAATACCAGAACGAGCCGCTCGCCGAGGACTTGGGGACGGAGGAGCAGCTCACGCTCGACGGCGTGTCCTCGCGCCTGAACGGGCACCCCCGGCGGAGCGTCCCCGTCTCGGCGACGCACTTGACGGCGTTCGTCGACGTGCAGAAGACGATGCTCTTCTACTGCGTCGCGGCGTGGGACGACGACTTCACGGGGCGCGTCGTCGACTACGGCGCGTGGCCCGACCAGAACAGGCGGTTCTTCACGCTCGCGGACGCGACCGTCACGCTGCAGGCGAAGTTCCCGCGCTGCGGACTCGAGGGCTGCCTCTCGGAGGGGCTGAAGGCCCTGACGGAGGAGGTTCTGGGGCGGGAATACGTCCGCGACGACGGCGCGGCGATGAGGGTCGAGCGGTGCCTCGTGGACGCGAACTGGGGGCAGTCCACGGACACCGTCTACCAGTTCTGCCGCGAGAGCGCGTTCGCGTCCGTCCTCACGCCGTCGCACGGACGCTACGTCGGCGCGTCCTCGAAGCCGATGGGCGAATACCGCAGGGCGGTGGGCGACCGGGTGGGGATGAACTGGCGGATGCCGAACGTGCGCGGGCGGCGGGCGGTGCGGCACGTCGTCTACGACACGAACTTCTGGAAGTCGTTTGTGGCGGCGCGCCTCCTGACCCCGCCGGGGGACCGCGGGGCGGTGACGCTCTGGGGGCGGAGCGCGGAGGACCACCTCCTCTTCGCGGAGCACCTGACGGCGGAATACCGCGTGAAGACGGAGGGGCGCGGGCGGCGCGTGGACGAGTGGAAGATGCGCCCCGACGCGCACG
>CAVFWY010000261.1:0-2386 GCA_963626175.1 Gemmiger sp. | reverse complement strand
CACCGCCCCCGCACCCCATGCGGCGAACGCCCCCAGCAACAACAGCGGCAGTTTCACCCTCTTTGACACAGGTCGTCCGATTCGATGGCGACACGATTCGTCGCCAAGCCGAAACACTTCGCCAACGGCGACGATTGCGGACTGAACAAAGGACAATAGACAAACAAACCTCTTTATGTGTCATATTATACCAAGCCGCGCCTCACATTATCCGCACGACACACTTATATTTTGCGAACGTGACAAGACAAGCCCGCACCCGTCACTCAAACACGAGAAAGGCGGGAAGACCGATTACGGCGGAAAACGCGGACATGGCGCGAAGTTCCGCCATGTCCTCCGACTGCAGACGAATGACCGTGAAACGCTCGAGTGCCTTTCGGACGCGCGGGTCTGCCAGCGTCGTTCGCTCCATCGCCGCGCAATTCTTGCACCAAGTCGCCCAGCAATCCACCAGCACGGGGCGCGGTGCTTCCGCCAAAACCCGCTCAAACGTCTTCGGGGTCGCCGACAGCATTCCATCCGCCAAGTCTGATTCGTTCGTGCCGCCACCCGCAAACCCAATCCACGCCAGCCGACAATACCACGCGGCAAAACAGAGAACGACGACCGCAAAGAGACGGTTCACGTCCTTCATCCATCGTCCCGGCTTCGGCAGAATGTGCAACCCTGCCCCGACGAGTGGCCACGGAAGCGCCATCCCGACACCCATCACGAACGGTAGGATGAGAGCGAGGCGATTGCCCTTCGCGAAGAGATCCGCCGTCAGCAGCAGAACGGCAATCAGCACGGGAGCAACGCACGCCCCCGCCAGTACCGCGCTCAGCACCCCCATGAGAAACGCCCCGCCTCTGAATCCGCCGCGAAAGCGCGACAAGTCGATGAAAAACACATCCATCAGGGACAACGCCAGCACGATGAAGACAATCGCCACCCCGGCGTTGAACCACGGGCTGCCCTGAATCTCGCCGAAGGCAAGACCACCAACCGCCGCGAGAACGCCCAGACTCCCGTAGGCAACGGCGATGCCGAGTCCATACCATGCGCCGCGCGCGGCGGACTTGCCAATTACCGCGAGATTGACGGGGATCATCGGCAAAACGCACGGCGTAAGGTTCATTGCGAGTCCACCGAGCAGAATCAGTGCGAACACCATCAGCCAACTGCTCGAGGCGAAATGTGCGGCGAGAGAAGATTCCGTCGCTGACGCATCCGCCCCGCCGCCGCCCGCGTTGAGAAAACCCAGGAATGCGTCCGCATCCATAAGCCCCTGCGCGAGCCGAGGCGACGGCTCACCCGCATACACCACCCATGCGGCAAATGCGATCAGCACAATGACCAGGAGTCGTCGCACAGACGACGCAATCCTTCTTTCGTGCGAACACGCTTCTGACATCCAGTCAATCCCTTCCGTCAACACACGGAGCCATGGTCGGCGGACATATTCTCGCCAAGCAAGGCAAGTTTCGGATCCGCCGCGCCGAAACCCTGAATCCAACCGTTCTCAAAGCCGAAATCCGCCGCTGCTTCCGTCACGGACTCATACTCATCCTCCAAAACGCCGCGATTGAAAGGCGGAGTCTCAAGAGCCTTGTAGGCGGGCGTATACTGACTCATCACGGAAACGGGCAGTTCATTTGAAAGTTCTGTCGCAATCCAGGCGAGGTTCTCAATTGCCTCGTCCGCATGTCCGGGCAAAACGAGTATGCGACAAATCGCTTTCGCGTGTTGCCACGCCCATTTGAGTGCGGCACGAGATGCTGCGACATAACCGGGCGCGGCACTTGCCGAAACGGCTGTCTCCTCACGCGAATACCGCAAGTCGAAAAGCGCCCAGTCGCAGAGATCCGCGTATTCCTGAAGGGTCTCGACGCGCTCGTAGCCGGAGGAATTCCAGACGAACGGCAGACGAATCCCCTCTTTCAGAAGCGGATGGACTGCTTCGCGAATAAAGGGAAGATAGGGTGTCGGAGAAACGAGATTCCAGTTCTCGACACGGTCTTTGACAGCCAGTTCGCGGAATATCTCGGTCAGTTCGGGAATTGACTTATCAACGCCTTCGCCGCGCCAACTCCACGGGGAGTTCTGGCAGTAGAGGCATTTCATCGTGCAACGGGAGAAGAAGACGCACCCGCTGCCGCGCTCGCCCGTCAGCGGAGGTTCTTCGCCGAAGTGCGGACCCCAACGGAAGACCCGTGGCAGATTGCCCGCCCCACAATATCCAGGCTGGCAATCGGAACAAAAGCGTTCCGCACCACAGGCTCTCGGACAAAGGGAACAAGTCTTCATCTAATTAAACCAACGCATATCAGGTAAAAGAAAAGTGCCTAAAAAAGAAAAAAGGCCGGCGGCGTCCTACTCTCGCACGGGCGGGTCCCGCACTACC
>CAVFWY010000260.1:0-2386 GCA_963626175.1 Gemmiger sp. | reverse complement strand
ACTTCGGCTCGATTCGGCACGATGCGACGGACAAGAAGGGCGACGGCGTCGTCATTCTCATCGACGAATACGACGACCCCGTGGCGAAGGCGCTCGCGAACGTCCCTCTCGCCGAGGAAATCCGCTCGCGTCTCGCGGCAATCTACGCGCAGTTCAAGGATCGCACGGACAAGATTCGCTTCCTTTACATCACGGGAGTCTCGAAATTCACGAAACTTTCGGTGTTCTCGACGCTTTCGAGCCTCAACGACATCTCGTTCGAGACGGCCTATGCCGACCTCTACGGCTACACCGAGGAGGAACTGACGGCGAACTTCGGCGAGCATTTCCACGCCCGTGCGGAACTGATGGGGATTTCCGACGACGAGTTCCGCCGCGAGATGAAGTTCTGGTATAACGGCTATCGGTTCGGCAAGGTCTGTCCGACGCGCGTCTACAACCCCGTCTCGGTCGCCCTGACGCTGACGTCGGATGTCGCCGAGTTCGGCATGACCTGGACGTCGACGGGGCGCGCCTCCATGCTCGTCAACTTCATCAAGCGCGAGGGTGCGCTCTCAATCGACCCCGACCGGACGGTTGCCGCCGGCGAGGCGGACTTCGATGTTGCCGACCTCTCGAACATCCAGCCAATCGGCATGCTTTACCAGGCGGGCTACCTGACGATTGAGAGTTATTCGCACGGACTTTACGAGTTGCGCGTGCCGGACGAGGAGGTGCGGCAGGATCTCGCGGCGCTCGTCGCCGGGGCTTACGCGGGCAAGGACGCGCAGTGGTCGGCGTCGCTCGGCATCAAACTCCGTGCGGGACGCTGGGACGAGTTCTTCGAGGGACTGAAGAGTCTCTACGCGAAACTACCTTACGGCGCGAAGGAGAAGAACGAGCGCAAGAACGAGGCGGCGTATGCGCGTCCGCTCTGCATGCTTCTCGCGGCGCAGGGCTTCCGCTACGACCCCGAAGTCGCGCAGACGCAGGGACGCAGCGACCTCATCGCGGAGCATCCGTGCGGAATCTACATTTTTGAGTTGAAGGTCGATAAGTCGGCGGACGAGGGGCTGAAGCAGATTCGCGAGAAGGGCTACGCCGAGCCGTTCAAAGCGCGGGGATTGCCGATTTACGCCTTCGGGCTCAGTTTCGATTCCTCCACGCGGCAGTTCGTCGACGGCAAGGTCGAGAAGATCCAGTAGCCGGCTTGGGCCTGTCCGTATGCCGAAGGGTTGAAATGGAGAGCCGAGAGATGGTTGATGCGCATCAAGAGGGGGTGTTGATGCGCATCAAAGGTGTGTGTTGATGCGCATCAAAGGGGGCGTTTGATGCGCATCTCCGAGGGGTCGTGATGCGCATCAGAGCTGTCCATGACGGGTGAGGCGGGCGGGGGGTTGACGCGAGAGCGACCGATATGATACAATACGCGAAACGATTTGGAGGGGTGGCCGAGTGGCTGAAGGCAACGGTTTGCTAAATCGTCGTACGGGGTAAACCCGTACCGGGGGTTCGAATCCCCCCCCCTCCGCCAACGAAACTCGGCCAAATATGGTATAATACACGCTCCAATTGGAGATATTGAATGAATAGCGAACTCTTGAAGAAGGCCCACGAGAAGATTCCCTCGACACCTGTTTTGGTGAATCTGATTTCCAAGCGCGAACGCGAACTGATCAACGGTGCGAAACCGCTGATTCGCCCGCAGTCCCTGGACGAGGATAAGTGTGACATTGCGCTTCGCGAGGTCGCCGAGGGCAAGTTGATTGCCGAAATCGACTTCGACGCCATCGCCCGTGCCGAGGATGCGAAGACGAAATGGAATAAGCACGGGAGCGTCAATTCGCTTTACGCCGACTGATCGTGGCCGAGCGCAAGTTCAGTCCCCAGTTGGCGGAGAACCGCAAGGCCCGCCACGATTATACCGTGCTCGAGACGATCGAGTGCGGTATTCAGTTAACTGGCACGGAGGTGAAGTCCGTGCGCCGCGGCGGCGTTTCGCTGGCGGGGTCTTACGGTGCGGTCTTGGGGGATGAGCTTTGGCTCGTCGGCGCGGACATTGCCGCGTACGAGTTCGGCAACCGCTTCAACCACAACCCGAAGCGCAACCGCAAGCTGCTTGTTCACGCGAAAGAAGTGCGCGAACTCAAGATGAAGACCGAGGCGAAGGGGCTGACGCTCGTGCCGTTGAAACTCTTTCTCAAGCACGGGCGGGTGAAGGTCGATTTGGGCGTCTGTCGGGGCAAGGCACTGCACGACAAGCGGGATTCGCTCAAAAAGAAGGCCTTGCGGCGCGACCTTGAAAGGTCCGCCGACTGACAAGATAAGACGCCCCCTTGCGGAATGGGCGCGGATTTGGTATATTATGCGCCGTTCTGCGACTGTCTCAGGAGGTTATCCCTGCCGC
>CAVFWY010000259.1:0-2386 GCA_963626175.1 Gemmiger sp. | reverse complement strand
CCCGCCTTGATGAGGTCGCAGTATTCGCCCGTGCGGACGTTGTAGCCGTTCGTGCCGGTCGCCTTCTTGACGTTGGCGATGACGAGCGCGGCTTCCTGACCCGCATTGTTGACGAGCTTGCGCAGGGGAGCCTCGATCGCGCGTTCGATGATCTTCGCGCCGACGAGTTCGTCACCTTCGAGGCTGAGGGCCTCGATGGCCTTCTGCGCACGGAGATAGGCGACGCCGCCGCCGGGAACGATGCCCTCCTCGACCGCCGCACGGGTGGCGTGGAGCGCGTCGTCGACGCGATCCTTCTTCTCCTTCATCGCCGCCTCGGTGGCCGCGCCGACCTTGATCAGCGCAACGCCGCCCGCGAGCTTGGCGAGACGCTCCTGCAGCTTCTCGCGGTCGTAGTCGGAGGTCGTCTCCTCAATCTGCTTCTTGATGACCGCGACCCGCGCCTCGATGTCGGCCTTCTTGCCGAGACCCTCGACGATGGTCGTGTTGTCCTTGTCAACGACGACCTTCTTCGCACGGCCGAGGTCGGTGAGCTGAACGTTCTCAAGCTTGATGCCGAGATCCTCGCTGATGAGTTTGCCGCCCGTGAGGATCGCGATGTCCTCGAGAATCGCCTTCCGGCGGTCGCCGAAGCCCGGCGCCTTGACCGCGCAGACCTGGAACGTGCCGCGCAGCTTGTTCACGACGAGCGTCGCGAGCGCCTCGCCCTCGACGTCTTCCGCGATGATCATCAGCGGACGACCCGTCTTCGCGACGGCCTGGAGCAGCGGGAGCATGTCCTGGAGGTTCGAGATCTTCTTCTCGAAGAGGAGAATGAACGGATTCTCGAGCTCGCACTCCATGTCTTCGGGCGACGTGACGAAATACGGCGAGAGGTAGCCCTTGTCGAACTGCATGCCCTCGACGACGTCCAGCGTCGACTCAAGCGTCTTCGCCTCTTCGACGGTAATCGTGCCTTCCTTGCCGACCTTGTCCATCGCGTCGGAAATCATCTTGCCGATCTCCGTGTCGCCGTTGGCGGAAATCGTCGCGACCTGCGCGATCTCGTCCGCGCTCTTGACCTTCTTCGAGAGCTTGGCGATCGATTCGGTGACGGCGGCCGTCGCCTTGTCGATGCCGGCCTTGAGGGCCATCGCGTTCGCACCGGCGGTGAGGTTCTTGAGGCCTTCGCGGTAGATCGCCTCGGCGAGGAGGGTCGCCGTCGTGGTGCCGTCGCCCGCGACGTCATTCGTCTTCGAGGCGACTTCCTTCACCATCTGCGCACCCATGTTCTCGAACGGGTCGGGGAGTTCGATCTCCTTCGCAACCGTCACGCCGTCCTTGGTGATCTGGGGCGAGCCGAACTTCTTGTCGAGAATCACGTTCCGGCCGGAGGGTCCCAGCGTGGAGGTGACGGCGGCCGAGAGCTTCTCGATTCCCGCCAGGATCTTCTGACGCGCATCCGCGTCGAACTTAATCTGCTTAGCCATAGTTTCTTGTCTCCTAATTCCTTTTGTGGAGGTGTGGGGGAGACTGGTCTCCCCCGTCCATTGCTCTTACTTCTCAACGACGCCCAACAGGTCCTCTTCGCGGACGAGCTGGAGCTTCTTGCTGTCAATCTTGACTTCCGTCCCGCCGTACTTCGGCAGGAGAACCGTGTCGCCGGCCTTGACGTCGAACGCAATTTCCTTGCCGTCCTTGTCAAGTTTCTTGCCGACCGCAATCACCTTGCCCTGCATCGGCTTTTCCTTGGCCGAATCGGGGATGATGATTCCGCCGACGGTCTGTTCCTTCTCCTCGATGGGCTCCACGAGCACGCGATCGCCCAAAGGTCTGATCTTCATTTGTTTTTCTCCTTTTCGTTAGTGTATGGAAACTGGTTTGACTTGTGCGCCTTACTTCATCGTGAAGTCGGCGTCGACGACGTCATCGCCGTTTTTGCCCTTGTCGGCGTCGCCCGACGCACCCGCGTTCGGCGGCGGCGTCCCCGCGCCCGGATTCGCGTTGCCGCCGGGCTGCGCGCCCGCCGCCTGTCCGGCCTGGGCCGACGCATACATCTCCTGCGCGACGGGTTCCATCGCCTTCATGAGGGCTTCCTGTTTCGCCTTGATGTCGGCGATCGGCGCGGGCGGATTCTTCGCGAGTTCGTCCTTGAGCGCCTTCAGCGCGGCTTCGACAGGGGCCTTCTTGTCGGCGGCGATCTTGTCGCCCGCGTCCTTCAGGGTCTTCTCGACCTGGAACGCGAGGCCGTCGGCCTTGTTGCGCTCCTCGACTTCGGCGTGACGCTTCTCGTCTTCCGCCGCGTGGGCTTCCGCGTCCTTGCGCATCTTCTCGATTTCCTCCTTCGAGAGACCGCCCGCCGCGGTGATCGTGATCTTCTGCTCCTTCTGGGTGCCGAGATCCTTCG
>CAVFWY010000258.1:0-2393 GCA_963626175.1 Gemmiger sp. | reverse complement strand
GGGACACGCCGCGTGCAGCGATTCCATCGTCTGGAAGATCACGTCCACCTTCGCCTTCATCTCGGGCGGCGTCAGCAACTCGGCGACGGCTTTCGACAGCACGGGGAGCGGAATCGCCGCGTAGGCGGCGCGGAGTTCGCCCGGCGTGCGCGGCACTTCACCGCCGCGCAGCTTCAGAAGCGCCTTGAAGGCGACGAGTTCGCCGAGCGACGACATGTCGATTCCGTAGCAGTCGGGATAGGCGATCGGCGGCGCGGACGAAACGACGACAATCCGCTTCGGCCCGAGACGGTCGAGCATCGGCAGAATGGCGTTGCGCATCGTATTGCCGCGCACGATCGAGTCGTCCAGCACGACGAGCGTATCCACGCCCGGCGTGACAAGTCCGTAGGTGACGTCGTAGACGTGCTTGTAGAACTCGCGGCGGGCGGCGGCATCGGCGATGAACGTGCGGAACTTCGCATCCTTCACCGCAATCTGTCCGAAGCGGACGGGACGACCCTCGGCAAGCCCCTCCGTCCAGAGCGCCTCCAACATTCCGTGGAAGGCGACCTGCGCCGAATTGGGGATGTAACTGAAGAAGGTGTGCTCGAAGTCGTAATCGACGGCTTTGAGGATCGGCTTTGCGAGTGCCGCGCCGAGAGCCTTGCGCTCGCGGTGGATATCCGCGTCGTTGGCGCGGGAGAAGTAGATGCGCTCGAAGACGCAACTGCGCTTTTCCGCCGCGTCCATGATCTTCACGAACCGCACCTCGCCCGACGGCGAAACGACCATCGCCTCGCCCGGCACGAGTTCGCGCACGGCCTGGGTGCCGCAGTTGAACGCCGCCTGAATGGCGGGACGCTCCGACGCGGCGACGGCGACTTCGTCATCGACGTAGCAATAGCCGGGACGAATCCCGTGCGAATCGCGAATCGCGAAACTCCATCCGTCGCCCGTCATGCCGCAGAGCGTGAACGCCCCGTCCAGTCGCGGCAGAAGCGCCTGAAGCGCCTGAACGAGCACGTTGCCGCGATCCGTCTCGCCCTGCATTTCGGCGTGGAGCATGCACGAGGCGAGCCATTCGCAGATCAGGTAGCCGTCGGCCTGCGACTCTGGGAACTTGCCCATGTCGATGTAGGCCTGGAACATCTCGTGGGTGTTCGTCAGGTTGAAATTTCCGGCGAGGAAGAGCGTCCGGCGCAAGCGCGGCGACTTGTGGACGAACGGGTGGCAGAAACCGACATCGCCCTTCCCGTAGGTCGCATAGCGCAGGTGGCCGAGGAAGAGCGTCTCGTCAATGAGTCGCCGCTTCGCAATCTGCGAGAGCAGGTCGGCGAGCGGGTTCTCGACGGCGGACTTCAGAATGTGATACGCGCTCGACCCCGGTTCGGGATCGAGCGTGAGAGTTGCCGCGCCGGCTCCGTCCTGCCCGCGATTGTGCTGTTTCTCGAGCAGGAGGGAGAGTTTCGTGCCGCCGAAGTCCGCCGCGCCGTACTTCTCGCGGTAAAAGGCGGCGCCCTTGCGCAACCGCAAGAGCGTCACCGCACATTCGTGTTTGATTTGGTCCGACATACGGGACTCCCGACACGATTAATAGAGGAAGAGCATCTCCCTGTATTTCGGCAAAGGCCACTTCTCGTCCGCGACAATCTTCTCGAGGTTGTCGACGGTCGTGCGAAGGGCCGTCATCGCCGCGAGAATCTTCGCGGGGTCGGTCTTCGCAATCGCCGCCTCGAGTTCCGCGCTCTGGGTCTTGATCGCGTCCAGGCCCGCCCCGAGTTTCACGAGGTCGTCGTGGACGGACGCCGTGCCCGAGGCGATCGCGCTGCTGTTCGCATCGACGAGCGTCGCGAGCGCTTCGCGGTATTCGGACTTCACGGCCGGCGCGACGAGCGTGCGGGCCATGTCGAGCGCGCAGTTGCCCTCGATGACGACCTTCGTCGTGTAGTCCTCAAGCGCGATTTCGTAGCGCGACGCCAATTCGCGGGCGCTGAACACGCCGGCTTTCTCGAAGACCGCGACATTCTCCTTGACGGCGAACGCCTTGAGTGCTTCGGGGGTGGTCGCGGCGTTCGGCAGTCCGCGCTTCGCGGCCTCGGCGAGCCAGTCGGCCTTGTAGCCGTCGCCGTTGAACAGGATGCGCTTGTGCGTCTTCACGATGTCCTGCAGGATCTTCTGGAGGACGGAGTGGAACGCGGCGGAATGCTTGCCGGGTTCGACCTTGCCGACGACGTCCGCCTTCTCGAGTTCGCCCGCGATGCGGTTGAACGCTTCGCCGACGATCGTGTTCAGCACGACGTTCGGCGCGGAGCACGAGGCGGAGGAGCCGGGGGCGCGGAACTCGAACTTGTTGCCCGTGAAGGCGAACGGCGAGGTGCGGTTGCGGTCGGTCGCGTCCTTCGGCAGGGCGG
>CAVFWY010000257.1:0-2414 GCA_963626175.1 Gemmiger sp. | reverse complement strand
GGCGTGGTCGAAAACACGTTCACCTACACCTTCAACGCGGGGACGCTCGCGACGAACTACACCATCACCCAGCAATTCGGCACGATCTCCGTTCAGCCGCTCGACATCTCCGGCGGCGAGGAGGGCGATTGGGTGTGTCAGCTCAACGAGCATCACATCTACGATGGAAACGAATGGACGCAGACGGTTAAGTCCGCGAAGTTCAAGGGGCTCGACGTCACCTTCGACGTGACGGACAACAAGCAGACGAACGCGGGCACGTATCAGATGACACTCACGGGCACGGGCAACTTCACCGGCACGCGGACGATTGCGTGGAGCATCGGACGCCGGCAGCTCGTCCTCACGGCGGCGAGCGACGAGAAGGTCTACGACGGCACCGCGCTCAAGGCGGGCGGCGTGACGGCAAACGAAGGCGGCTTCGTGGACGGCGAGGGCGCGACCTACGTCCTCAACAACGCGCAGACGGGCTACGGCGAGTCCACGAACACCATTGACACTATCAGATGGAATGATAATACGCTCGAATCGAACTACGAGGTGACGAAGAAGCCTGGTGAGTTGACGGTTAAAAAGCGTCCCGTGACAATTAAATCCGAGTCCGCAGAACTTGTCTACAACGGGAAGGACCAGACCTATGAGGTTATCACCATCGGCGGACAGGGCTTCGTCGCGGGCGAGGGCATCGTCACCTCGGACTGGGCGACGGTCACGACGGTGGCGGATGGCGAGCCGGAGAACACCTTCACCTACGAGGCGGAGGACGAGACGGATCTCGCGAACTACGAAATCACCGTCGCCTTCGGCACGATCAAGGTCGTGCCGAAGGAGTTGACCGAGGAGATGTTCAACCTCCTCAATGTGCCAGAGGGTGGCTACGTCTGGGACGGCACGGCGAAGACGCCGGACGTCTCGTGCCAGGACGGCGAGCCCGGCGAGTCGTCCATCATCGGAAACGCAGACTTCACGGTGTCCTACTCGGACAACGTTGACGTCGGCACGGCGACCGTCACGTTCACGGGCAAGAACAACTACACGGGCACCGTCGAGCTGCACTTCACGATTGGCGAACTCTACGCGGACGTCACCTTTGACGCGCTCGGCGGCAAGATCGGCGCGGAGGGGAGCGTCACCCTGCAGCAGTCGCACCGCAAGTATGACAACCTCCCCGCCGATCCGACGCGCGAGAACTACACGTTCGAGGGCTGGTATCTCGACGTGGCGGACGACGCGACGGAGGCGGCGGCGGATGGGGCGTGGCTCGCGACGGGCGACCACACGCTCTACGCGAGGTGGGCGGTCGATTCCGCCGTCCTGCCGGACGCGGCGGACGGGGTTCTCGCCTACACGCCCAACGAAGACGGCACGGTGACGATCACGGGGCTGGGCACGGTCGCCATGAGCGGAACGTCGCTCGTCATCCCGGACATGATCGACGGCAAGTATGTGACGGAGATCGCGGCGGGCGCGTTCGCGAACTCGACGAGGGGCATCACGTCCGTCACGCTGCCGATGTTCCTGAGGAAGATCGGACGCCGCGCATTCTCCGGCATCAAGACGCTCGCGAGCGTCACCTTCGCGTCCGTGCGGAAGTGGAGCGATCCGTCCGAGGCGGGGACGCTCGTGATCGACCCCTACGCCTTCACGTCGACGGCGCTCAGAAAAGTCCGCCTGCCCGTGGAGGTCGGGGTGGTCGGCGACTACGCCTTCGCGGACTGCCGTTCGCTCACCGAGGTGACGATCCTGGGCGAGCCGACGGTCGGGACGCGTCCGTTCCGCCGCGCCGGCATCGACGCGGGCGGCGCGCCGACGGTGCGGCTCAAAGAGGCGCTCGCGAGCAACACGGCGTATCTTGAGGCGATCAAGCAGGGCGTCAACGACGCGGTGGTGCGGACGGACGCCGTGGTCGAGTCCGTTTCGGTCGGGACGCTCTCCGTCGCGCCGGGGGCGGTGAGCCTCTCCGTCGCGGTCGGACGCGCGGCCGACTGGGGCGAGGTGGACACGTCGCGCCTCCGCGTCGAGTATCGGGAGAGCCTCGGCGACGCGCCGACGACGCTTTACCCCAGCGCGGTGACGCCGCAGGCGGACGGCACGCTCGCGGTGGAGGTCGCCGCGCCGGAAGGCGCCTCCGGCTTCTTCCGAGTCAAGGTGGAGGAATGAGGGTTGGAGTTTTCTAACACAGAGGCACAGAGACACAAAGGCACAGAGGTTTTGATGGAAGTGAAAACTCATCGAAAGTCCTATGCTCCGATTTCTCTGTGTCTCCGTGCCTCTGTGACTCTGTGTTAAAATGATCAAACAGGAAAAAGGATCTTAAACATGAAAACGAATGTTATCTTGATGGCGGCGGTGGTTTGTGCGATGGCGGCGAATGCGGGCGGCTGGCGGTTCTCCGCAGGACCCGCGTGGCGCTC
>CAVFWY010000256.1:0-2420 GCA_963626175.1 Gemmiger sp. | reverse complement strand
TCGCCGCTGATGGGCGGGGCGTGTCGCTTTGAGCCGTCGTGCTCGAACTACATGATTGAGGCTTTGCGGGTGCACGGGGCCGTGAAGGGTGCGCTCCTCGGCCTGTGGCGGATTCTGCGGTGTCATCCGTTCGGTCGCCACGGCTACGATCCCGTGCCGCTGAAGGGGAAATGGCGGTGCGAACGCCCCGCCGACTTGATGAACAGCGCGGCGATTTAACGAAGAAGGACAACGAAGAGAATGAACAAGACGGAGAAAATCATTTGTCTGCTGCTCGGTGCGGCACTCGCGTGGTATGTTTTCACGGAGGTCCCGAAGCAGAAGAAGGTGGCGGAAGAGCGGGCGAAGGCCGCGGCAATCGCGGCATCGACGAACGTGACGGCGGCGACGAACTCGGTTGCGCCGAGCGCGACCCTGCCGACGGCGAAGGCGACTTCGGTTGCCGTGCCGAAAGCCGAGAAGCCGAGCGTGCCGGAGAAGACGGTTTCGCTTGATAACGACCAGCTCAAACTCGAACTGAGTTCGTGGGGTGCGGTCGTCAAGAGGGCGACGCTGAAGCAATACGCCCACCGCCTCGGCAAGGTCAGCGACGAGAATCCGCCGGTCGTGCTCGACTTCTCGGATTCGCCCCTCGGTGCGCTCGATGGCGTGGCGGGGCTCGCCCCGAACGCCGCGTATGAGGTGCGGTCGGTGGAGTCCAATTCGGTGGTTTTCGTGAACGCGGCGGTTACGCGCAAGGTGACGCTCGGCGCGAACTATCAGGTTTCGTATGAGGAGACGTTCCATGCGTCTCCGACGGCGGCTTCGACGCTTTCGCTCGGCGTGATGCAGATGGGCGTATCCAAGAACGACCTCCTTTCAATCGACAGCTTCGTGAACGACCCGAAGGGCGGCAAGGCGATTCACCACGGGGACGAGGAGCCTCTGAAGGACTATCTCGTGGGCGGGCTTTCCGGCGGGTGCGGCGGCTCGAAGAGTGCGGCGGGGCTGCCGGCGGCGATGGAAGTTCCCTATCGCGGCGAACAGAAGTGGATTGCCGTGAAGAACCGCTTCTTCGTGACGGCGCTCGCCCGTTCGACCGAACCGAACGACGGCTTCGTCGCCACGGTTGCGCGCGACGTGCGCTCGGCGAACTACCGCCCCGAATCGGTCGCGGCGAAAGTCTCCTTCCCGAAAGTCGGGGCGACGCGCACGAGCGTCTTCTACGTGGGTCCGAAGAAGCAGTCCCTCCTCTGGGATCTCGGCATGCGCGACGTGATGGAGTTCGGCATCTGGCGGTGGATCTGCTATCCGCTCGTCTGGATTCTCAACGTGTTCAATGCGTGGATTCCGAATTACGGCGTCGCCATCATCCTCCTCACGATTCTCGTGCGCATCATCTTCTGGCCGCTGACCCACAAGTCCACGGTCGGCATGAAGAAGATGCAGGAAATCCAGCCCCTGATGAAGGAGATTCAGAAGAAATACAAGGACAATCCCCAGCGGCTCCAGCAGGAGACGTGGGCGCTCTACCGCGACCACAAGGTGAATCCGATGAGTTCGTGCCTGCCGATGCTGATCCAGATTCCCGTCTTCATCGCGCTCTTCAACGTGCTGCGCAGTGCGGTCGAACTCCGCTATGCGCCGTTCCTCTGGATTGCCGACCTTTCCGAGCCGGAAGGGCTCTTTGCGGGCTGGTTTCCGTTCGGCGGGCTGAACATCCTGCCGATTCTGATGGCGGCGACGATGGCCCTGCAGAGTGCGCTCACGCCCTCGACCGGCGACAAGAGTCAGCAGCGGATGATGATGATCTTCATGCCCGTGATGATGCTCGTGATGTTCTATTCGTTCCCGTCCGCCCTTTCGCTCTACTGGACGCTCAGCCAGGTGTTCTCGATCGTGCAGATGTGGCTCATCCGCCGTCAGAGCGCGGCGAAGGCGGAGGTGCTGACACCCGAAGTCATCGACCCGCCGCAGCAGACGCGGCAGATGCGCCGTCACGGAAGGGTCTGACATGGAACGCTTCGAGCTTGAGCCGAAGCTGAAGGAGGAAATCCGCTCCCGCGTCCTGGGCGAGGGGTTCATGCGGATTTCCCAGTCCGTGCGGCGCAACGGTCAGTCGTTCAAGATCGCCGTCCGCCCGGTCGAGATTGGCGGCGTTCGCAAGTTCCAGGCGGAGATGACGGATGACGGCCAGGTGCACGTGAAGAACTTCGACGCGAACGGCATCGCGGACGGGCTTGAGGAGATTCTCGGTCAGAAGGGGGCGCGGGAACTCCACCTCATGACGGCGAAGGGCGATCTGCACGTTCGGGTGACGAAGAAGGGGCATGTGCTCGTCTCGCGCTCGGCGGAAATGGATCGTGCCGTCGTCGTCCAGCCCCATGACCGCGTGAAGAAACTGCCGCTGACGAGTTTTGACGCGGCGGCGTATCTGCGCG
>CAVFWY010000255.1:0-2421 GCA_963626175.1 Gemmiger sp. | reverse complement strand
AGAGGAGCGGAGCGGCTCGCCGCCGTAGGAGAGGCGATGTCCGCAACCACAGACCCTGCCGAGGCAGGGCTGACTGAACGAAGTTCCTTGTCTACGCGCGAAAGGCGGTGCGAGACCGCAAAGCGACGGATCGGGCGACACCCGGCCAAGCCGCCGCAGCGCCTAGAATGAGGATCCATGGGGTCCCATGAACGACTGGCAAAAAGCAAAAAAGTGCCGCGCTCAGTATTCGGAGACGGCATAGGATGGACGCCTCATGCAGTACGGATGCGCCCTGCAGTAGTCCGCAAGCTGCCCGACGACTGCGCACACGTCTCCAAGCATGGGGGAATTCGTCTCGTGCAGGAACTGGCAGATGTCGTCCCACAGCCGCCTGCGGTTGCAGTAGATGAAGCCCGGGCGTTCCCCAAGGAACCACTTGACCGCCTCCGGGTTCTGCCCCAGGATCTGACGCAGCTGCGCTCGCCCCCTCTCGAATTCGCCGAAGTGATAGAGGAAGGCCGTGTGATAGACAAGGTTGCCGCCGCGGAACCCCTCAGGCATGGCATGGCGCGCTCCATTGGCGAACGCCCGCAGGACGGCCTTCCTGATCGCCGGATCGTCCTGAAGGTTGTCCCCAAGGCACAATCCGAGATGGGTCTGCCACGACATGACGCGGTTGTGTTTGCACGGGTCGATCGGATAGAGCGCCTCCGCGCGCGCGATGGTGCGGTCGGATGAATGAACCGCCACCATGGGGATCAGCAGCGCGGCCTGGCACACGACGACCGCGGCGACAGCCTGGCGTGAAAGCCCAAGCCGCGACAGCATGAGAAGAAAGGGCGCCATGGCAAAAAACAGAAGATGCTGATAGTTGAACTGGTCCACGGCCCCGAGGGTGAACGCCATGGCGAAAAAGCACGCGCTCGCCCCGCCGAAGGCGACAAGGGCCGTCCTGAACATCGCGTGCCGTCGGTGTTCGACGAACATGCAGCCAATGATGGGGAGCGACGGGAGCAGAAGCATGTTGAGGTAATGCGTAAGCGTATCGACGGAGAACGTCGGCGGCGTCTCGGCAAACCCCCACTGGAACCAATGGTTGCCGTTGGGCGAGAGTTTGATGGCCACGAACAGCGCAAGGCCAAACAGCGCAGTGGGACACCAGTCCGGCATGGAACGGAAGCGTCCCCTCTGCCGCAGCCACCGCGCGAAGATGGCAGACAGCACAAAGCCGTCGAACACGTGAAACGGATGCGTCCACATTCCGATCCCCCAGAGGACCGCAAGCCCCATTATGGAGCGGAACGTTATCCCCCCTCCCCCCATGCACACATCAAGTACGCGGTCGGCCGCCACAAGGAAGACCAAAGCCACGACGAGTGAGAATGCGTAGTTGTCGACGTTCCCGAAGAAATTGAAGATGAACGGCGCCGTCAGGACGACAAGAAAGACCTCCATCCTCCTACGGAAACCAACAAGCGCAGCAGCCACGAAGACGACGCCCATGCAGACGCCATACACCTGCGTCGCCAAGATGGACGTCAGCACGGGGAACTGGTCGAAGAGACCGAGGCGTCTGCAGCACTTGGCGACGAAGGCGAACCCATATCCGTCGAGGCGCCCCTTCCCCGGAAGTGGAACGCTCCAATCCGAAAGCGAGAATGCCGCCTGCACGACATGCCCGACGGCGCCATCGCCGCCAAAGCAGTGGATGCGCGTCCTGAGGCACCAGAACACAACTGGGCACAGGCATACCGCCGCGATGCCAAAGGCAAGCCGGGCGCGCGCGGAAACCTCTCCGTTCCACCTCGTCAAGGCAACGAGTGCCCCGCACAGCGCAATCGGCACGACAAGCCACCCGTATGGCAGAAACTGGTAATAATCGTAGCCGTAGTTCAGGAACGTGTCTGGGACAAAGCAGAAGAACGTCGTCACCGAAAGGTAGAGGATGGTCAGCAGCGTATAGGTTCTGTTCATCTCAATCAAGGCGTTTCGCAGAAAATGGCCACTGCCAAGCAATGGCGATGGCGTGATGTGACTAGAAGTATACCATATCCCCCCGTCCCGTTGCAACTGGACACCCGCTGGGATCCATGGGGTCAGACCCCATGGACGACAGACCCCATGGACGACACATCATCTGCGCCCTTCTTTAGCCGTCTGTGTCGTCTATGGGGTCAGCCGAAGTCGCCTGACGGAGCAGGCGACTGCAAGACCTTGGACGCATCCGCGCCTGCGGCTTGCTTCGCGGCAAAAAGCGGTTCTCGTTCGATGGAGAACCCCTTCCACAAAGGGAAGATTCCGCCCGAAACGAGGTTGAATCGCGGCGAATTTGGGCGCGGAGGCTATTGAGCGCGACAATCGTCGTTAGTAATAAACAGCTGGGGGATTGGTGGCCAAGGCCGGGATCGAACCGGCGACACACGGATTTTCAGTCCGTTG
>CAVFWY010000254.1:0-2425 GCA_963626175.1 Gemmiger sp. | reverse complement strand
TCGTCCGCGCATCCGCCACGGGAACGCCCATGCCGTGGGCGATGAGATAGGTTGAACCCATCTCAAGGCGGAACTGGGAGTCGATTTTCCAACCGCCGAGGTCTTTGAACTGCTCGCATTCAAGCGAAACGGTGTCGGCGCGGACAACCGCCGCGACAACCGCCACAACCAAAAAGAGAATCTTTTTCATAGGCGGTATTATACCAAAAATAAGCCGTTCAGGCGTTCTTGCGCGGCAGAAGCCGATTCAGCAGTTCGTTGAGCCGAAAGGGCAGGGTTGAAAGCCACCAGCTGGCAAGGCGCATCGGCCAGGGGAACGCGATGAGGCCGACATTGCGTTCAACGCGGCGCAAGATGATTTCGGCGGCACGGTTCGCTTCCATGAAAAAAGGCATGGGACACGTGTTCGCATCCGTGATGCGCGAGCGGACGAACCCGGGGCAGACGACCGAGACCCAAATGCCGTGCGCGGCGAACTGCTCGCGCAGGGCGAGTCCCCACGTCTTCACGCAACTTTTCGTCGCAGAATACGACGGACACGCCCGAAGCGGCCCGTAGCCCGCGATGGAAGCGGTAAGGACAAGCTGGCGGTGTCCCTTGCGACGGTTCTGGAAGATTTCAAGTGCGGGCAGGACGGTGTTCACCGTGCCGCCGACGTTGATGGCGAAGGTGTTCCGCACATTGTCGGGCGATTCAAAGCCGGTCGAAACGCCGGCGTTGGCGAAGATGCGTTCGAGCGGGGCGATCTGGTCAGAGGCGCAAATCCAGTCGGCGGTCGCGTCCGAATCGGTCACGTCAAGAACCGCCGCGTGAACCGCCGCCGCGCCCGCCGCCCGGCATTTCGCGGCGACATCCTCCAGACGACCGCCATTGCGTCCGCACAGGAAGAGCACGTCGCCGCGTCTGGCGCAGGCGACGGCAATCGCCGCACCGATTCCCGAACTCGCGCCTGTAATCAGTGTCGTCATGAGTCCGAAGAGGACGGGATGCGCTCCGTCAGTTCCGTTCGAAGGCGCGGTGGGCGATGTCCTTGCGGTAGAACATTCCCTCGAAGGAAATCTTCGCCGCCGCCGCATACGCCGCATTGACCGCTTCGCGAAGTGTCTTCCCGCATCCCGTCACGCTCAACACGCGCCCGCCCGCCGTGCGCGTCTCGCTATCCTTCGTCTCCGTCCCGCAGTGGAAGACGATCGCCCCGTTCGTCTCGGCGGCCTCGAGCCCCGAAATGACCTTCCCCTTCTCGTAGGCGCCGGGATAGCCACCCGATGCCAGGATGACGGTCGCCGCCGATTCGGGCAGAACCTCTATGTCCGACTCGGCGAGACGTCCCGTCGCGGCGTTCAGGAGGGCTTGCGCGAAGTTGCCGCCGAGGCGCGGCAGAACGGCCTCCGTCTCGGGATCGCCGAAACGGGCGTTGAACTCGACGACGTTGATGCGCGATCCGCTCGCGGCGATCCTGCCGCCCTCGGGCGCAATCATCAGTCCGGCGTAGAGGATGCCGCGATAGGTGATGCCGCGCTTCGCGAGTTCACGCACCACGGGAAGGATGATGCGCTCCCTGATCTCGGGCAGCATCGCCTCCGTCACGACGGGCGCGGGCGAATACGCGCCCATTCCGCCCGTATTCGGCCCCTTGTCACCGTCAAAGACGCGCTTGTGATCCTGCGAACTCGGCAGGAGGACGGCGCGTTCGCCGTCCACCAGCGCGAGAATCGAGCATTCCTCGCCGTCAAGGAACTCCTCAATCAGGACTTCCGCGCCCGCCGCGCCGAACTTGTTCGCGACGAGCATTTCGTCAATCGCCGCCTCGGCCTGCTCCGTCGTTTCGGCGACAATGACGCCCTTTCCGGCCGCCAGACCGTCCGCCTTGATGACGACGGGGAGGCCATACGCGGCGAGCGCGGCCTTCGCCGCCGCCGGGTCGGTGAAGACTTCGGCGCGTCCCGTCGGAACGCCCGCCGCGTTCATCACTTCCTTTGCAAACCGCTTCGAGCCTTCCATCCGCGCACCCGCCGCGACTGGGCCGAACGCGCGAATCCCCGCCGCCTCGAGTTCATCGACCAGCCCCGCGACGAGCGGGGCCTCCGGCCCGACCACGACGAGATCGGGGCGTTCGGCCTTCGCCCACGCGACGATGCCCGCATTGTCGCTCGCCTTGATCGGGAGATTCGTCGCGAGATTCGCCGTCCCCGCGTTTCCCGGCGCACAGTAAAGCGTGTGGCCTTCCGCATCCTGCGCCAGCCGCCACGTGATGGCGTGCTCGCGTCCGCCCGACCCGACAACAAGAATCTTCATCTTCACTTCTCCTTGGGGATGTTCAGTTTCTGCCCGATGCGCAGATTGTCGTTCTTGAGACCGTTCATTTCCTTGATCTTCTGCACGGTCGTGTTGAACGCCTTGGCGATGACCGTCAGCGTGTCGCCGC
>CAVFWY010000253.1:0-2427 GCA_963626175.1 Gemmiger sp. | reverse complement strand
GACGCGGCGGACGGCGACGGGGACGGCGACGGGCTGTCCCTCGCCGACGAGTTGTTCGTCTACGGCACCGACCCCAACAACCCCGACACGGACTTCGACGGCCTCTCCGACGGAGAGGAGGTCGCGCGCGGCACGGACCCGCTCCGCCGCGACACGGACGGAGACGGGCTTATCGACGGTTCAGACCCAGACTCGACGACGCCGACACCGCTCGACGACCTCGACGGCGACGGCATCCCGGACGCCTACGAGATCCACTGGTTCGGCGGCACGAACGTGTGCGACGCCGCCACGGACCGCGACGCGACGGGCTTCACGCTGGAAACGAAGATGCTCGCGGGCGTCAACCCAACGAACGACGTCCGAGAGGCGAATGTCGTTTCGACGAACTCGCTCGTCTCGTGGCGTCTCTTCGGCGGCTTCGCGCTCGACCCGCCGGCGGGCGCAACGAACCTCGTGTGGGAGCGGACGTTCGCGGTCAACCGCTCGAGCGCATGGCAGCAGTTCTTCGTCTCCGCCGCGCCGTCGAACGCCGCCGCGTGGCGGCTTCAGGGCGCGGTGCTCGAATGGGCGGCGGACACGGGAACGTCCGGCTCGGTTGCGGCCTCCCCTCTCGGCGACAGTTTCCGCATCCCGCTCGCCGCTGACGACCTCCCCTCGTCGCTGACCCTGCGGCTCCGCGCCACGGGCGGTCAGGCCGTGCGCTCGCCGACGCCCATCCACCTTGTCGCCTACTCGCCGGAGTTCCGCATCGAGGGCGGTCGCGAGATTACCGGGGAGAGCGGGGCGACGTTCAGCGTGTTCACGGACGGTTCGGACTCGCGGATCGGCCTCGTGATCGACCATTCGCTCCGCCCCTGCAAGGCGTCGCCGGGAGCGGACGAATGCGACATGGACGAGTTCGAGAACCTGTCGACGGCGGGCGGAGACTTCTCGTTCGACGGGAATGCGTCCGGCGGGACGATCACGGCGAACCGTCCGGGAATCTACACGTTGCCTGACTTCTCGCTGGACGTGTCGCTTCGGGTCCGCCAGTTCCGCTCGCCTCGGCTCCGATCCGCCGGGAACGGAGGAGGCTGCAGCACCATCGTCGTCCTCGATCCGTCCTGCCGCTGGGACTGCTACGGACACGGATGCGGATACGACGGCCTCGGCTACGACTGGAGCGCCGGCCGCTACCATGAGGAGGAGGACTATCCGCTCGACTCCAGGTGCCTCCGGAAGAAGTGGTATCGCGACTGGAGCGGAGGATGGGTGCACGACTCCTGCGAACTCGTCGTCACGAGCGGACTCGGAGACGACGGGCGCGTGACCACCTCGACGGACGGCAGCACGGGCAGGGTGTGCGTGGACGGCGTGGAGGTGTGGTCCGGCTCTGCGGAACACACATACGACGATTCGGGATGCGGGGGCGGCTACCGCGAGGACTACCTTGGCGACGACTGCGACACTTGCGACGACGACTGCGCGAACGGCAACTGCGACTCGCTGGAGGGGACGTCCCTCGGCTCGCTCAGGTTCCGCATCCCGCTTGGCGCGCCGGTCAGGGGCCAGGTCGCCGGCTTCGTGTGGTTCTCGACGGACGGACCGATCGCCATCTCGAAATCCGTGTTCGAGGTTCTCGCGCGCCCTTGCGCGAACGTCACCGAGACGGTGGAATCGGGGGAACGCCGCATCACGTGCCGCGATGCGAGGGGACGCGACCTCCGCATCGAGAACATCGTGAACGGCGCGAGGGTGATGATCCGAGATGCCGCCTCGCAGACGCTGGAGCATACGTGGGAGATCGTGAACGCGGGCGGCAGCGCGTCGCAGGTTCGCCTCAGGAAGATCAGCCGCCTCGGCAACGTGATGTCGGACGAGACGTATGCGTGCGTGGGCGACGCATGGACGCGGACGGACAATGTCGCGGGCGTGACGACCGCGCTGGCGACGGAGGACGCGCTCGCGGCGGGCGGGAGGAAGCGCGAGACGCGGACGACCACGGACGCGGCGGGCAACGTCCTTTCTTCCGTCACGACCGAGCGATCCCGCATCGGCGAATGCGACAACGCCGTCCTGCGCGAGACCTATCGGCAGGAATCCACTGGTCGGAACTGGAAGTGGTCGCGGGCGGACTACTGGGACGACCCGGCGCACTCCGGCCGCCACGGCCAGCCGCGCCTCGTCCGGGGCAACGCCCGCGCGTGGGTCTACACGGACTTCGACGAGTTCGGACACGAGACGCTGCGCGTCGAACGGCGCGGCAGCGCCGCCGTTCCGTCCGCCTTCCCGTCCGTCGTCTCGAACGAGTTGCGCAACGCCTCCGGCCTTGCCGATGCCTTCGTGACCGTCCGCGACTTCACGCCGCATCCCGGCGATTCCGCCCATCAGGACGACGCGGCGCGTCCGCGAACGGAAACGCGCTACGTCGTCACGAACGGGGTC
>CAVFWY010000252.1:0-2427 GCA_963626175.1 Gemmiger sp. | reverse complement strand
TCGCTCATCGGCACGGACGCCTTTCAGGAGGCGGATACGACGGGCATCACCCGTGCCGTCTCGAAGCACAACTTCCTCGTGCATTCGGCGGACGAGATTCCCGAAGTCGTGGCGCAGGCGTTCTACATCGCGACGCACGGCAAGCCGGGTCCCGTGGTGATTGACATTCCGAAGGACTGCCAGCGCGGCATGACGTCGGCGCAATACCCCGAGCGCGTGTCGCTTCGCGCCTACCATCCCGAGTCCACGGCGACGACGAGTCAGCTCAACCGTCTGGCGAAGCTGATCAACGAGTCGAAGAAGCCGGTTCTTTTCGCGGGCGGCGGCGTGATTTCGAGCGGGGCGGCGGCGGATCTCGCGGCGCTCGCCCACCGTGCGAACATTCCCGTGGCGACGACCCTGATGGGCATCGGCTCGTTCGACGAGCACGACCCCCTCGCCCTGCACCTCGCGGGCATGCACGGCGAATGGACGGCGAACAAGGCGATTGCCTCGTGCGACCTTCTGCTGGCGCTCGGTACGCGCTTCTCCGACCGCGTGACGGGCAAACTCTCGGCGTATGCGAAGCACGCGAAGATCGTGCACGTGGACTGCGACCCCTCCTCCATCGGCAAGAACGTCGGTGTGAACCTCGGCATTGTCGCGGACATCAAGGACGTGCTGACGACGGTGCTTTCGCGCGTCAAGGCGGCGGATCACGCGGCGTGGCTCAAGGAAGTCGCGGGCTTCCGCAAGGCGCACCCGGCGGGCTACAAGCCGATGCACAAGGACGTCATCATGCCGCAGGCGGTGATTGAGGCGATTGACCGGGCGACGGACGGCAAGGCGCTCATCGTGACGGACGTCGGGCAGAACCAGATGTGGGCGGCGCAGTATTTCCGCCACTCCATTCCGCGTCACTTCCTCTCGTCGGGCGGCATGGGCACGATGGGCTTCGGCATTCCGGCGGCGATTGGCGCGGCGCTTGCGCGTCCCGAAGTGAAGGTCGTCTCGGTTTGCGGCGACGGCGGGGCGCAGATGACGTTCGAGGAAATGGTCGTTGCCGTCGAGCACAAGTTGCCGATTACGCTCGTCGTCATCAACAACAGTTGCCTCGGCATGGTGCGTCAGTGGCAGGAAATCGTCTACAAGAAGAACTACGTCGGCTCCATCCTTTCGCCGAAGGGGCGGTGCGCGAACGAGCGGCTTGAGGACGACCTCGACTACGACTACCTTCCCGACTTCGTGAAGCTGGCGCAGGCGCACGGTGCGGAAGGCTACCGCGTCATCGATCCGGCGAAGCTCGAACCGACCATCCGCAAGGCGATGAAGTCGCAGAAGACGACGGTCGTCGAGGTGATCGTCGAGCCGCGCGCGAACGTCTATCCGATGATACCCGGTGGAATGACGATTGAAAACACCATTTTCGATTGAGAGGGGACGAACCGCAATGAAAACGGAAAAGGAAGAGATCTATCGGCTGAACTGCTTCGTCGAGAACCGTCCGGGCGTTTTGGCGCGGATTGTCGGGCTGATCTCGGGGCGCGGCTACAACATCCAGACGCTGAACGTCGGGCCGACGGAAGACGGCACGGTCTCACGGATGCGGATTGACGTGCTGGCGACCGAGCGGGTGATCGAGCAGGTCATCCTGCAGCTGCGCAATCAGGTGAACGTCATCGAGGTGACGAGCCGCCGGCGGTGAACGCCGCGTTCCCGAAAGCCGTCGCGTCAGAAGCGACTTTCCTCGCGCCAGTTCGCGATACGCGATAAATGGTATAATATTAGGCGAATCAAGGAGCAATATGGCTGAAATTACTGATCAAATGATGCGGCACAGTGCCGCGCACATGATGGCGCGTGCCATCCAGAACATCTTCGAGGACGTGCAGGTGGATATCGGGCCTGCCACGGACGATGGATTCTACTACGATTTTGACATCCCCCACCGTCTGACGCCGGAGGATTTCCCCAAGATTGAGGCGGAAATTGCGCGTTTGATTGCCCTTGACGAGCCTTTTGTCAAGAAAATCGTGTCGCGTGAGGAATGTGCGAAGATGCTGGCGGGGCAGAAATACAAGCTCGAGCGTCTCGCCGACATCCCCGAAGGCGAGCCGATTTCGACCTATGCCGTGGGCGATTACGTCGAGATGTGCCGCGGGCCTCACGTCGAGCACGCGAAGCAGATTGGCGTGGTGAAGCTCACCCGTCTCGCCGGCAGTTACTATCGCGGCGACGAGAAGAACAAGATGCTTCAGCGCGTCTACGGCATCGTCGCGAAGGATCAGGCGGAACTCGATGCGATGATTGCCCGCGAGGAGGAGGCGAAGAAGCGCGACCACCGCGTGCTTGGCAAGCAGCTCGAACTCTTCACCATCACCGAGCAGGTCGGGCCGGGTCTCGCCCACTGGCTGCCGAAGGGTGCGCGAATCCGCGTCGCCATCGAGG
>CAVFWY010000251.1:0-2428 GCA_963626175.1 Gemmiger sp. | reverse complement strand
ATCGGCATCCTGGGCATGGTCGCGATGACGAACATCCCGAAGATGCTCGAGAGTTCGAAACAGACGGCGGCGAAGAGCGCGGTGGACAACATCGCGAACGCGGTGACGACCTACAGCCTCAACTACAAGAAGATGCCCAACGACCTGACCGACCTCATCAAGGAGGACGGCGACGACGGCGCGATTCTCGAGGGTGGCGAAGGTGCGCTCGAAGACCCGTGGGGCACGACTTACAAGCTCGAGTGGAAGGGCAGCGGCAAGAAGCGCTTCGCCATCGTCTCCGCCGGTTCGGACGGCGAGTTCGGGACGGATGACGACATCCGCAGCGACAAGATCAAGTCCTCCAAGCAGAGCAACTGACGGCGCACTCCGCCGCGTCCGGAGAGGCGATGCGCAGGGCCTTCACGCTGATTGAGATACTCACGGTCGTTGCGATCATCGCCATCATGGTGACCGCGAGCGTGGCAAGCGTCCGTTCGGGACAGAACGCGGCGCGGGTGAAGTCCGCCACGCGCGACATCTTCGCGACGATTCGCCATGCGCGATCCGTCGCGCTCATCACCCAGCAGCCGAGCGTCATCACCTACTCGACGGAGACGGTGGACGGCGAAGTCTGCGCGAAGGTGGAAATCGTCACGGCGAAACTTCTCGACGACCTTTCCGTGAAGGAGGCGACGACGCTCGCCGGAGACATGGTGCGAATCGGCGGCGGTGACGCCGCCGCCGCCGAGGAGAAGGGGAAGGACGGCGAAGCCGTCGCCGTTGCTGACAACGGGGAAGGGCAGTCCGTGGCGGACATTCTCTTCGCGCCGATTTCATCCGAGGTCGTGAAGGGGCTTCGCCTGAAGGTGACGAAGGGGTCGGAGACGCTTTCGGACGAGGAGATGAGCGCGGATCAGCGCAAGTCGATGATTTCGGCGTGGGGCACGGCGAGCGGCATCATTGAGAGCTATAGGAAGTCGCAGGAGAAACTCGCGGCGGAAAAGGCGGCGAAGGAGGAGGAAGGGTCCGCAGCCGCGAGCGAAGACGCCGCAACGGAGAAGCAGGAGCCGGTGTCGGTCGTCTGGGAGGTGAACGGGCGAACCGAGCCGCACCGCGTGTGGATCTACCGCGACGGAAGTTCGCCGGAGAAGGGGCTTTCCATCAAGATCGATCGCTTCGGCGCGGCGAAGGTAATCGGGCTTGGGGAGGATGGCGAATGAGGCACCGCGGCGGATTCACGCTCCTTGAAGTGCTGCTCGCCTCGCTCATCCTCGGGTTCGGGCTGACGACGATACTCGTGTCGATGTCGCAAAGCCAGAAGATGATGCTTCTGACGGCGCGGCTTGAGACGGCGCAGGAGGTGATGGATCTCGGCGACATGGCTTATCCGCTCTCGGACGTGGAGGACCCCGACCGCGACCTTGACGTGGCGGAGACGCGGGCGACGGAACTCTGGGAGAAGATCGCGGGGCGCAACGCCAAACTTTCGCGGGCGCAGGAGGAGAAGTTCCACGGCTACACGTGGAAGCGCGAGTGGCTGAACAAGCACGAGGACGAGGAAATCAAGCGACTCGGCAATCTTCACACCGTGCGCATCACCGTGCGCTGGGGCGACGACCGGCGCGGCAATCACGAGGAGGAGTCGTTCGTGACGTTCTGGAGGAAGGTCGAATGAGGCGCGCTTTCACCATGGTCGAACTCCTGCTCGCGGTCGTGCTCGTCGGCATCATGACGACGTTCGCGATGCTCACCTTCCGCACGGTGAGCCGCAGCTGGCAGGTCTCGACCGACTACATGGACAAGTTGCAGCGGACGGACTTCGCGCTGAACCAGGTTGTGTCGGGCTTGCGCAGCCTTTACTATCCGCACGAGGGTTCGCAGAAGGAGGAATACGGCTTCGTTCTCGAAAACAACGGCGACGGCGAAGACCCCGACAGTTCGGATGTCATCGAATGGTCCAAGCGCGGCACGGCGCTCATCGGCAACACGAGCGCGGGGGCGGATACGGTGCACCGCGTCCGCCTGATGGTGCTGGAGGAGGGCAACCACGACTACAGGAAGGAGATTGAGGCAACGGGGCTTTACGCCCGCTATTGTCCCGACGCGACGCTTCGTCCGAAGGACAACCGCGACGACATCGACTTTTCCTTTGCGAACGACGAGATGTATCAGCCCGTGCTTGTCGCGGACGGCATCGTGGGCTTCAACTGCCGCGTTCTGCCGGACAAGAAGAAGGTGGAGGCGGAGAACGACGAATCGCTTTTCGAGGACACGTGGGACAGTTCCAACTCCGTGCCCTACAAGGTCGAACTGACGTTCCGCCTGGCGGATGCCGACGGACGAAGCTACCGATCGAACACCGCCCCCGTGATGCGCATCGTGCGCATTCCGCTGCACGAGCAGTCGCTGGACGGCGCGGCGCTTCCGAGTTCCGAGACGGAGAAGA
>CAVFWY010000250.1:0-2432 GCA_963626175.1 Gemmiger sp. | reverse complement strand
GCGAACGCCTCGGCGATTTGCGCCCCGCGCTCGTCGTGCGCCGCCCTCTGCGCCGCCTCGTCCGCCCGGCGGATGCGCTCCTTCCGCCCATTCTCGCGCGCCCACGAATCGTTGATAGACCGCTCCTGCTCGCCCTGCTGGACGGCGTTCTCGGTGTCCTCCGTCAGCGTCACCTTCGCGTTCGCCGTCTTCGTGCCGCCGAGATAGCCCCTCTCCCAGAGGAAGCGCAGTTCGTTCCGCACGTCCGCGTCCGTAATCACGCGCTCCGAAACGCCCATGTCCGCGCCGATCTTCCGCCGCACCGCGTCGAAGATGCGCCTGACCCCCGCGCCGAGAACCGTCCTGTCCGCGTCCTGAACCGCCCTCACCACGTCCTCGACGCTCGCCCGCTCGACCGCGACCTCCTCGTTCGCCTCTTCAAGCGACGTGCCGTAGTGCTTCGCGTATTCCTCCGCGCCCGCGTTCGCCCTGCCGCCGAAGAGCCGCTTGCGCCCCTCGGCGACAGTCTCGCCTTTACCGAGGACGTAGTTGGCGATTTCGCGGTGCTTCGCCTCGTGCGCGAGCGTCGTGTAGAGGTCGCCGAGGCTCGTGATGTTGCTCGGAATCACGACGAGCGTGTTCCCGTCGGCGACGTAGCCCGCCTTGACGCCGGGACCCGCGCCCTCCATTTCAGCCCGCAGCCCCTCGTCCGCGATTCCGCCCACGCCGTCGGCGAGAACGAGGTTCACCTCGCCGCCGTAGAGGTTCTGCACGGCCTGCTTGATGACCTCGCGCTTGCTCGCGCTGTGTTCCGCCCGCGCCCGGTTGTAGGCGTCGTTCTCGCTCATCGCGTTCAACGCCTCGCCGAGCGTTGCGAACGCCGTCTGCCCGTCTGCGGCGGGCTTCATCAGCGGGTTCGGCGCGGTCAGCCACACCTCGTCCCTGCCGTCCGTGATGCGGTAGAGGTGCTGGTTCGTCGCCTTGTCGTAGTAG
This sequence comes from Gemmiger sp., assembly GCA_963626175.1. Lineage (GTDB taxonomy): Bacteria > Verrucomicrobiota > Kiritimatiellia > RFP12 > UBA1067 > UBA1067. Next base: position 1,460 of record CAVFWY010000250.1, on the reverse strand, counting down.
GCGTAGACGCGCTCCGAATCGGACGGGCTTTCGATTTCGCGCTCCGTCGCCCTCAGGGCTTCCGCGTCAATCTGCCGAAGATTCCCATTCTTGCGGGCTTCCTCCACGACCGTCGCCTTGTCCTCCATCGCGTAGTCGCTCGTGATGGACGCGAGCATCCTGCGGGCGTTGTCCGCGCCCTTGCCCTTGTCGGCGGCGAGGTCTGCCTCGATGTCGGCGTTCTGCCGCGTGAGCGCGGCGCGGCTTTCCTCGGTGAGGACGGGCGCGTGGCTGTCGGTCGCGAGGAGGCTGTCGTTGAAGAGGTGCTTGGCGACGAGTGCCTTGTGCTCAGGCGAGAGCGCGTTGAAGTCCTTGTTGTCGATGAGCCGCATCGCAAGGCCGTTCCTGATGTTCTGCGCCCGCTTCGCGTTGGCATACGAGACGCCGCCGCTCGCGCCGCTCGTGACGAGGCCTGCAAGCCCAGCGTTCACGCCCTCGTTGAGTGCGCCCCACCACGCCTCCTCAATCGTCTCGCCCTCCGCAAGCATCGAGCCGGTCTGCATCTTCCGGCGCAGACGCCCGATGACCGTCTGCGTCGGCTCGGACGCAAACTCCTCCAGCCCCGACTTACCGGCCTCCTTCACGGCGGTTTTCACCAATGCGCTCTTCGCGCCCTCTCGTATGGCTCTCGTCCCCGCGTTCTTCACGCCCTGCTTCAGGACGGACGACGCGATCTTGCCGCCGATCTTGCTAACGCCCGGCAAGGCCACGTCAACGGCAGAATAGCCGAGAGCCTGCCCGATTGCCTTGTCGAGTTCGAGTTCAACGCCGTCCTCTATCTGGTCGTTGATCGCCTCGCCAAGGTTGTTCGCGAACCCGCCGATGCCGGAGCCGACGCGAGCCCCGATGGGGCCGCCGGCTATGAAGCCGATTGCCGAGCCCGAGATGTTCGCCGCTATTCGCGGAAGGTTCTCCGCCGTCGCACCAAGGGCGAGTTCCACGAAGTCCGTCACGCCGTGGACGTCGCGGACGTCGTTTATCCCCGACGGATTCCTGACCGCATCCCTGCGCTGAACCTCGTTGAGTGCCTTTATCTTGTCGATGTCAATGTCGCCGGGCTTGGCGACCTCATACACCATCCCCAGTTGCGCCCCGGTCGAGAGATACCCGCTTTTCGCCCTGTGCCAGATTCTCTTCCAGAACCCCCGCCGCCCCGCCGCCGCGTCATACATCTTGCCGACTGCCTGCGTCAGTTCCGCCACGTCCCCGTCGCCCATCGCGTCAAACTTGCTCGTGTGGTTCGTCAGGAAGTTCAGCACGTTCTGCGCCTTGCGCGTGTCCTCGGCATACTGCTCCTTGTCGCCGTTCTCGTCCACGACGAACTGCGCCATGTCCGAGAGGTTCTTCGCCTGTTCGTAGCGCACGGCATATCGCTGGCGGCGTTCCTCCTTCGTGAAGTCGTTGGTGCGCTCCTTCGTGCC
>CAVFWY010000249.1:0-2470 GCA_963626175.1 Gemmiger sp. | reverse complement strand
CGATTTGAGCATCTGAGCATCTGAGTCGCTTCGCGCTTCCATTCCGCCCTCCGTGTCGATTTCCGATGCGGAATCGTTCCCCTTGTTTCCACTTCAAAACTTTTTTCAAAAAAATCAAAATTCCCCCTTGCAATGTCGTATCGGATATGATATACTATCACCATGAAAACGAGACAATCGGAAAAGGTCGCGGCAGACGAGGCGTTTCTCCGCGAGGTCGCAAGGCTGATGCCCGTTGCGCGTGGCACGGTCTCGCTCGTGCGCAAGCCCTGCAACAGGCCGAACTGCAAGCTCTGCAAGAGCGGGCAGAAACATCCCGCGCTGATCTTCACGTGCCGCGTCGACGGCAGGGGGAAGTGTTTCCACGTCCAGCCGAAGCACGAGGCGATCATGCGCAAGGCCGTCGAAAACGGCAGGCGGCTCGAGGCGCTGATGGCGAGGGCGGGCGTCGACCTCGTCCTGTCGCTCAGGGGGTCGGGCGACTGATGTCCGCCGCCGCGCACAGCATCTGCCCGAACTACTACCGGTGCAACAAGTATCTTCCGTTCACGCTCAAACTCGACGCCTACGAGGAGCGCGAGCGGAAGCACCTCGCGACCATCGCCGCGCAGGCGAAGCGCATCGCGGAGCTGGAGGCCATCGTGTGCGGCGGGGACGGAGACGAGGCCCCGCCCAAGAAGAAGGGACCGCCCGAGAAGCCGTTCGGCAGTTCGACGCCTTCGTCGAAGATTCCCGTCAAGCCGAACGCCGAGGAGGAGGCGAAGCGGCGCAGGGGCGGGCGTCCCGCGGGACACGAGGGCGCGGGACGCTCGTCGATTCCGGCAGAAGAGGCGGACATCGTCGAGGAAACCGTCCCCGATTCGCACGTCTGTCCGCACTGCCGCTGCGAACTCGTCGACATCGGCGTCCGCGACCGGAGCTACATCGAGATCGAGCCCGTCAAGCCGAAGAAGAAACTCGTCCGCATCCACCGCTGCATGTGCCCCGAGTGCATGAAGACGTTCGAGAAGAAGCCGACGGACGTCCTGCCGCGCGTCCAGATCGGCAACCGGCTCGGAGCGCAGAGCCTCTACGACCACTACGTCAGCGGCATGACGCTTGGCACGCTCGCGCGTCGTCTCGGGCTGAAGAAGGGATCGCTCGCGTCGTTCGAGAAAGTCGCGGCGGAACTTCTCGAAAAGACCGTCGAACGCCTGGTCGAGGAATACCGGCTCGCGCCCGTGAAACACGCGGACGAGACGACCTGGAGGTGCGACGGACGCAACGGCTACGCCTGGGGGTTCTTCACGGAAACGCTCTCGGTCTATCGGTTCCGGGAGTCGCGCGGCTCGAAGATCGCGGTCGACGTGTTCGGCGACGGGCCGCACAAGGGCGTCCTCGTCGTCGACCGGCATGCGGGCTACAACCCCGCCTGGCTCGGGCGCATGCAGTATTGCCTCGAGCACCTCAAGCGCGACGGAAAGGACATCCTCGAGAAAGGCGTGAAGGACGAGAAGGAACGCGCACTCCTCGAGGAACTCGTCGAATGCCTCAAGTTCGCCATGACGCTGCGGCGCAGGGAGAAAGGCAAGGCTTACGACCGCGAATCACGCGAGCTGCGCAACCGCATCCTCAAGATTGTCGGGACGAAGGCGAAGGACGGCGCGGTCGCGGGATACTTCGACGTCTTCAAGAAGAAGCACCGGCTCTTCCAGTGGGTCGCGCATCCGGAGGTCCCGGCGGAGAACAATCTCGCGGAGCGTCGGCTTCGTCCGCTCGTCATTGCGCGCAAGGTCAGTTTCGGTTCGCAGTCGATCGACGGCCTGCGGATACGCGAGACGCTGCTGACGGTCATGGACACGTTGCGATTGCGATGGGACGACCCCGTCGGCAAACTGATGGAGGCGTTCTCGGCGGTCGCGGCGAATCCAGAGGCGGACGTCACCGACATCCTCTTCCCGAGACAGAATCCAATCGCGGTCAATTCGAGCGCAGCGAGGCCTTGAACCGGCGGATGCCCGCAGCCAGGCCGATTAGGACCGCCTTGAGCTCCTGCGAATACGTGCAGAATCCCTGCATCTCGGAAATCAGCAACTGGGTGTCAATCTCCGCAAGCGATCCCAGCGAGCAGTCGAGGAAACGCCTGAAGTCCGGATCCGGACGCTTCGATCCTTCGGCGATGTTCGACGCAACCGACACTGAGGCGCGGCGCAGCTGATTCGTCAGCCCGAAGATCTCGTCTTTGGGAAACGCTCGGGTCAGCTCGTAGATCCGTGCCGTGAGCGCAACGGCATTCTTCCGGATGTCGAGATTCCTGTGCCGCTCCTTCGCGAGTTCGGCTTCTGCCGTGTCAGTGTTCATGGTCGTATTCTCCTTTCGGCGAGAAGTATACCACATGAACGTGCGAAGCGGCTCAGATGCTCAGATGCTCAAATCGCTCAGATGCTGCAACCGGTCAGTTTTGCGAGGCACGAGCAAAACTAACCGGTTG
>CAVFWY010000248.1:0-2477 GCA_963626175.1 Gemmiger sp. | reverse complement strand
GTTTCGCCGCGAGATCCTTCACGATGACCGCGCCGCGAATCGAAATCTCCTTCGCATCCTCGTTGACGGAAATGCGCCCGCCCGGCTGCGGCGCAGCGGCTGCGCCGGCGGCGGGACGCGGCATGCGCCTGTCACCCGCCGCGTCACCAAAGCCTCGCCTGTCGGGACGCGCGCGGTTGCGGTCATCCGCCGGACGGCTGACGGCAATCTTCGGCTTGTGCGCCGAAGCGACCGTGATCGTAATCGCGGCGGCGGGACGCGCCTTCTGAAGCGGCTTGAATCCCGCATGCGCCGTCAGTCCCGTCAGTTTCGCGGAGATGGCGGGAATCGCCGGCTTCGGCTTCGCGACGGAGGCGGGCGTCTGCGCCGTGCGGACATCGGGCTTCGCCGATTCCGACGCGGACTTCGCCGCCGCCGCAGGTTGCGCGGGCGGGCGGGGCGCGGTCTTCGTCTCCACCTTCTTGCCCGCCGCCGCATCCCTGGCAATCGCCAGATGCCGTTCAAGCGTCTTCTGGTCGGCGGTTCGCCGCGTCGCCGTCTGCTCGGCGGCCCTCTGGCGCTTCGCCGAGCGCTTCGCCTCGATCTCGCCCGCCGCAGAACCCGCGAGCGCCTGCCGAAGTTTCTCGACATCCGCCGCATCGACCGTGCTGATCGCGTTGGCAACCTCCACGCCTGACTTCTCGGCCGCGCTCAGCACATCCGCGCTTGAAACGCCGGTTTCTTTTGCAATTTCGTAAACTCTCATTGTTACCGCCAATCAGTTTCCGTCAACAGGTTATCGACCGCTCACTCCGCCGCCGAATCGTCATCCCCCTCGTCCATCGAGGAAGTCAGTTCCGCCACGGCTCGCGCCGCCGCGTAAACGCCCTTCGCGGTCACTTCGTCAAGCCCCGTGGAGGCGATGAAACTCGCCTCGTCTTCTGCGACGATGCCGTCAATCGTCAGATAGCCCGCGTCGGCAATCTGCGTCGCAACCGCCGTCGAGACGCTGAACGTCTCCGCCAGATCCTTGATCGCCTCCGCCTTCTGGTCCTCGAAGGTCGCCGTCGCCATCGACTTGCGGACTTCGACGTGCCACCCGGTGAGCTTCGTCGTCAGGCGCACGTTCTGCCCGCGCTTGCCGATCGCAAGCGAATACTGGTCAGCCGAGACGACGACGTGCACCGTGTTCGGCAGCACGGGATCGACTTCCACGGACTCCAGTTTCGCGGGCGAGAGAGCCTGCGCGACATACTGGCGGATGTCCTCGTTCCAGCGGATGATATCAATCTTCTCGCCGTGCAGCTCGCTCACGATCGTCTTCACGCGGCTGCCGCGCTGACCGACGCACGCCCCGACGGGATCGACGTTCTCGTTCGCCGTGCGCACCGCGATCTTCGCCCGATAGCCCGGATCGCGCGCCACGCTCATGATTTCCACGACGCCGTCCGAAATCTCCGAGACCTCCAGGCGGAAAAGCGCCTCGATGAACTTGCCGTTCGCACGGCTCAGGATGACGCTCGGACCCTTCGCCTCGGGGTCGATGCGAAGCACGATCGCGCGAATCGGGTCGCCGACCTGATATTCCTCGGTCGGAATGCACTCCTTGCCCGGCAGAACCATCTCGGTCTTTCCGACCGTCACGAATATGTCGCGGTGGGAGACGGCGGAAACCGTGCCCGACACGATGTCGCCGATGCGGTCGCGATATTCGCTGAAGGTGTTGGTGCGCTCCGCCTCGCGCAGTTTCTGCGTGATCATCTGGCGGGAAACCTGCGCGGCGATTCGCCCGAGCCGCGACGCGGGCATCTCAATCTCGATTGACTCGCCTTCCGCCAGTTCCTTCCCGCGGCAAAGACGGGCGGCGCGGGCGCTCGTGATGAACCCCGGCCCGACTTCGGTGTCGGAAACGACGAACGTGTCGTAGACATGGAGCGAGAGATCCTTGCGGTCAATCACGACGCGGAGATCGTTTGTAACGTCGTGATTGTGACGAGCCGCCTGGCTAATCGCCTGTTCAATCGCCGTAATCACGATTTCACGACTCACGCCGCGCTCGTTCTCAATGTGCTGGACGACCGCCAGCAACTGATTGTTCATTGCCATCTCTATGCGCTCCTTGTCTTGTCAAAAATCAACGAAAGACCCTCGGATCGATCCACCTGAACCGCCGAAAATCAGACATAGAATACCATTTTCCCGTGCGCAAGTCAACTGGGAAGCGGCGCAGAATCAGCCTTTCAGAAGCCGGATGGCGAGGTTCGCGCAGGCGATGGCGTCATAAAGTCCGTCGTGCCAGGTGCGTCCCTCCAGCTGAGGGACGAGTCCGAAGCGTTCGCAGAGGTCGCCGAGCGCATAACTCGGCAGACGCGGGAACATCGCCTTCGCAACCTTGATCGTATCCGTCCACGGCCCCCACTTCGTCAGCGGCGCAAGGCGCGTCAGAATCGTGCGCTCGGTCGAGATGTTGTGGGCGACGAGCCGCCGTCCGGCGAGAT
>CAVFWY010000247.1:0-2522 GCA_963626175.1 Gemmiger sp. | reverse complement strand
CAAGCCGTCCCATTCTCGGCACTTGGCATTTGATGGCAGGTCTGCGAACTGTAACCTATCCCATCGCGGTGCGTAGTCGGTTTGTCGAGGCGAATGCCCGGCGAAGAAACCTTTGACAAACAGCATCAAACGAACAGAATCGAAGGAAACAGACCATGGCGATCGACATCAGGGGACTTGGCAACGAGGCGACGCTTTCGCAGATTGCGAAGCTGGCCTACGGGTCCGGGCGGACGGAGAAGGAGTCCGGCGGAAACGGCAACATCGGCATTCTCGACGGTCGCGTGGTGAAGTTCAACACACACTGGGGCGAACGCGGCGGAGACGTCTCCGCCGAGATGCGTGCAAGTTGCGACGCCCTGCGCACGAAACTCTCGACCATCGCGGCGGTCATGCTCGCCACGCGGGACGACGCGGACGCGGCGACGAACGCCAAACTCCAGCGCACCCTTGCGTCCGTCCGCGCCAAGCTTGGCATGGCGCCCGACGGCACGGCGGTCGCGACGACGCGGCTTCTCGACCGCAAGGTCGTCGCGTCCGTTCTCAACACGATTCAGGAGGCGACGGGCTTCGACGCCTGGGATGAACTTCGGAAGGGCGATCCGACCGCGCTTTCGTCCCGTGGCGTTGACACGGCGTTCGAGCGCGTCCGCCTCGACACCTGCCTCGCCCTGGAGGTAAGGAACGTCGTTGCGGAGATTGCGCATCCGGCGGACGGCAAACAGGGCGCGACGCTCAACGCGGAGGCGACGGACTTCCTCATCGGGGTCATCCAGCGCGACATCGGGGCGCGGCGGGCGGACGGGAAGCGCGTGCCGACGCTGAACGAGATCCTCGCCGGGATTCGCGACTTCACTTCACCCTACCTCAACGTCACACTGCAGACTTTCAACCTTGACGCCGTCTGTCTCCGGTCAACCCGTAAGATTCTTGAGCGGATGTGCTTCGGGTCGCCCTATCTCGCCGGTTCGTCGGATGACCAACGCGCCGACCGCGCCGACGTCGCCGTTTCGTTCTTGAGTGGCTTTGCCCCGACCGACAAGGGATACGCCATGTCGCTCAGCATGGCGCTCGTCAGCGAGAAGATGCCGGAAATGCGCCGCCTTCAGCCGCAGGGACGGCTGACAGGCGCGACGGTCTGGCGGGCGTGTTTCGGCGAAGAGCCACCCGCCAATGTCGTTCGCAGCTGGGGCACACGCGCCTACCTGGCGGCATTCACGGATCGGCTCGACCAGATCGTGACACCCCTCTGCGAGCGCTATGGCAACGATGTCTCTCGCGACATGAACATCGACTCGATCGACTCCCTCACCGGCGCGATTGCCGCAAACGGCATGGCCTTCACGCCGATGTTGCACCAAGCCCTGAAAGTGCCAGGCTTCACGGTGGACTTTGACCGGGACTACGTGGCGGGACCGCCGCTTTACGCGCTTGCCGACTTGGAGAACAAGACCGACGCCGATTTCGAGTCCCAGCTCGAGGACGACATCGTCCGCCAGTATCCGCTCATCACCTTTCAGGATGGCGATCGGCGGGAAGAGATAGACTTCCGCCCGTTCAACGGAAATGTCGCGGGGGCGCAGGCCGCCGTACCGGGATTCATGGCGCAGGCGAGCGCGTTCTTCCGTGCCGGAGAAAGGGCCTTCAACGGTCTTCCGGCGGGAATCACGCCGATTCAGCGCAAGGTGATGCTCATCGGGCTTTCGCAGGCGGCGTTCGTTCCGTTCATGGCGCTTCTCGGCGTCGGCGGCGAACACGCGCAGGCGCGAATCGACATCCGCCGCGACGGCAACGCGCTTGTGATGACCTACAGCACGATGGAAGACAGCCCGATCGAGGTGCGCTACAGCTACCGCATCGAGGCGGACGGCTCGAACCGCCGCGTGGGCGAGTTTTTCAGTCGTCTCCGTCAGCGTCCACAGGCGGCGCAGGCACCGCAGGCGGCAGTTGAAGGTTAAACAAAAGAACATAAGAAAAAAACTTAAGGAGACAAAAATCATGGCAATCGACATCAGAGGACTTGGCAATCAGGAAGCGCTTTCGCAAATCGCGAAACTGGCCTACGGCTCGGGGATGACCGAGGGAACGTCAGGCGGCAAGGGCAACATCGGCATTCTCGACGGCCGCGTGGTGAAGTTCAACACCCACTGGCGCGAACGCGGCGGCGTACCGACCGAGGCGATGCGCGCGAACTGCGACGCGCTCCGTACGAAACTTTCTGAAATCGCGACGGCGATGCTTTCCGCCTCGCCGGAGGCGACGCCACAGGAGCGGGCAAATTTTGACAAGGCTCTCGCAAACGTCCGCAAGTTGCTCGGCATGGCCGAGGACGGCGGTCAGGTCGTGACGACCAAGTTGCTCGACCGCAAGGTTGTCGCGAAAGTCATCAACACGATTGACAAGGCGACGGGCTTCGACGCCTGGAGCGAACTTCGCACCGGCGATGCCGCGCGCGCACTTTCGTCGAGGGGCGTCGACACGACGTTCGGGAGCGTCCGCAGCGGCTTCGACCTCGCCTCGAT
>CAVFWY010000246.1:0-2546 GCA_963626175.1 Gemmiger sp. | reverse complement strand
ATGCGGATGACGGGATAGGCGGGCGGCGGATTCTCCCACTTGCGGTCGAGTCCGCGCAGGAGCGCCGAGAAGTAGAGGCCCGTTCCGCCGACGATGACGATGGGCGTCTCGCGCGGCACGTTCGCCGCCCACTCCGAGGCGGCGCGAAGCCACGCCCCAGACGAAAACTCCTCCGCCGGCGTGACGACGTCGACCCCGCCCATGCCGAATTCTCGGCGCTCCTCTCCGGACGGCTTCGCCGTGCCGACGTCCATTCCCCTGTAGACGAGCATGGAGTCCGCGCTCAGGATTCGTGCACCCATTTCCCGCGCCAGTTGCGCGGCGATGGCGCTCTTCCCGCTTGCAGTCGGGCCGGCTAGCAGGTACGCTTCACGCTCGAACATAGGATGAGAAGCCCCGCCGCGATGCAGATGCAGGCGTCGGCGACGTTAAAGCACGGGAAGTGGTGGATGCCCCAGTGGAAGTCGAACATGTCGATTACATAGCCGCGCACGACGCGATCGATTAGGTTGCCGACGATGCCCGCGTAGAGAAGGCATTCCGCGACCGCCGCGCACCGTCCCGCGCCGAAGACAGCCTTTCGCTTCCAGATCAGGAACGCGAGTGCGGCGATTCCGAAGATGGCGAGCGGCCAGACCTTCCCCTGAAAGAGTCCCCAGGCGCAGCCCCGGTTCTCCACGTAAGCGAGGTTGAAGAAGCCGGGAATGACGCAAACCGCCGCCGAACCCTTGAGGAGTCCGGCGGCGAGTTCCTTCGCGACCGCGTCCACGAGGACGAGATTCGCGACGATTGCGAGCGTGGCGAGGAAGCGGCGCATCAGACGTTGGCGCCGTTGCTCTGCTGACCGCCGCGTTCCATCTCACTCTGACATTCCATGCAGGTGAGCACGAACGGCTGGTTCAGGAGGCGCGGCTTGCGAATCAACTGTCCGCACACCGTGCAGACGCCGTAGGTGCCGTCGTCAATGCGGTGAAGGGCTTCGTCAATCTGCTGGATCGTGCGGTTGATGTTGCCCATCTGGCCGAGCGCCTGCAGACGGAGCGTCTGGTTCGTGCCGTCGCCGCCGTCGGCCTCGTGGTCGTCGGCCTCGTTGAAGCCCGTCGCCTTCATCGCGTTGATGCCGTTCTGAGCCGCCGCACGGGCGTTCATCAGCCGCTTGCGGAAGTCCTTCAGGTCTGCCTCGGGGAACTTGTCGGTCGACTTTCCCTGCGCACGGGTCGTCGGACGGCGCGAGAGGCGGATGCCGTTATCCGTCTCCTTCGTCGATTCCTGTTTCGCCGAACGCTTCATTTCCTGTGCGATCGACATGGCGAACGCCATGGCTTCGGCGGCCTTCTTCGCGGCGAGTTCCTCTTCGGTCAGGGTCGGCTTCGCCGCCGCCTTGCCGCGGCCGACCTGCGGCGCAACGCGCTTGGCTGCAGTCGCTTCCTTCTTGGCGGGCTTGGCTTTCTCAACCGCCGTCTTCTCGGCTTTCTTCACAGTCGTCTTCTTCGTGGCCATTTCGGCCTCCTTTCTTTTCGTCTTCGTCGTCCATTTCATCCTTCGGACGCGAAGAATTATATCATATTTGCATTCCGGCGGGGAGTTTCATCCATTCGCGGATGTCGTCCGGGAGCGCGTTGATCTGCTTCACGCTGCCGAAGCGGGTCTCGCCCTCCGTGCCCGGCAGTTCGAACTGGTCGCCGGCCTTCTTGCCGAGCAGGTTCTGTGCGAGGCGCGTCTTCGAGGAGAGGATGCCGCGCTCAATGTCGTTGTCCCACTCGCCGAGGATGTAGTAGGTCTTCTCCGCGCCGTCCGCCGTCACGACGACTTCGACGCCCGGCATCACCTCGTCCGTCGTCGCGTCCGCGAAGTCCGCGGGCTTGACCGTCTCGAGGTCTTCCTGCATGAGTGTCTGCTTCTGCATGAGGGCGCGCTGCTCGTCCTTCGCATACTGGTATTCGGCGTTTTCGCTGAGGTCGCCGTAGCCCTTCGCGAATTCGATGCGCTTGACGTTCGCCGGCATGTCCTCGTTGATGAGCTTGAGGTATTCGGCCTTCTTCATCGCATAGCTGCGGTAGCTCGTCAGGCGGGCGTAATCCTTCTTCTTCTCGACCTTCACGAGGTGGGCGGCGAGCGCGGGGTCGATGTGCGTCATGCGCACGACGATCGCGTGGTGGGTCGAGGGGTCCCAGGCGATGGAGGCCTGGAAGCGCTCGAAGAAGAGCGCCCTGTTCTCGGGCGAGAGCCAGTCGAACACCTTCGTCAGCCATTTCGTGTCGGCGAAGAGGCGGCGCACGATGTTCTGCATCTTCAGCGTCTCGCCGTTCTGGCGTCCCTCGCCGAGCGCAATCGCGTGGGTGAGGAGCGTGATCAGCGGCGGTAGTTCCGCCCAGTCCTTGAAGCTCTCGTATTTGCCGACGAGCAGGGTCGTCAGCGTCGCCGGGGCCTTCGGCTGCTTCATGTAGTCGGCGACCGCCTGGCGGCACGCCTCCTCCTTGCCGAACTGCGCGACGATTTCGGAAACGGCGGTGAAGCAGAAGTCGGGGATGTTCCTGTAGAGTTTC
>CAVFWY010000245.1:0-2553 GCA_963626175.1 Gemmiger sp. | reverse complement strand
CGACCTCCTTCCATCCCGCCGCGAGGTAGCTCGCGCGCGAGGGGTTCATCTTCACCCCGCCCTCGACCTCGAGGGCGTGGGGCGCGTATTCGATCCGGCCGTTGACGAGCCGTCCGTATTTCCTGTTCATGGTCTTTCCTTTCTTCTGTGTGGTTTCAAAGCCGGGCGGTCGCGCGGGGTATCCCCCGGCCGTAGGCCGTCCGCGAAGCGGATGCTCTGGCAGGGGTGCGCGACCCTCCCGACGGTCAGCGGCGGATCGTCCCGTCGGCGAGGACGATGCCGTCGCTTCCGTGGAAGCGGACCTCCTCCGAGATCTTGTCGGCGCAGAACGGGAAGCCGCTCATCGCCCTGATCTGGGCGCAGGTCGAGCCGCGAAGGTAGACGTCGTAGAGCCGCCAGCCGTAGTAGTCCCAGAAGCGCGAGTCGATCCGCCGGACGTTGTCCGCGTGGATCTGCGTCGGGCTCGGCCCGCAGTAGAACGACGTCTGCACGAGCCGCGTCATCGACGGGAGGATGAAGTCCGTGACGCCGAGCGTGGTGCCGAAGGCGTAGGCTCCTATCGTCGTCACGTTCGGGAGGCGGATCACGCCCCTCATGTTGTGGCAGTTGTTGAAGCCGTAGCCGGCGATGGACGTCACCTTCGTGCCGAGCGAGACGAGCTCGATCAGCATGTCGCGGTAGTGGTCGCCGCCGGGGTTGCCCGCCGTGAACCCGAAGGACGAGAGGTCGTCGCTTATCCTCACCCGGTAGTCCCCCGTCCGCGAGTAGGTGTGGAGGCGGTTGTTGAGGTTCGGGAACGCCTCCACGGTCCCGTCGCCCCAATCGACCGTCACGCACTCGCTGCCGGCGGCGAGCGCACCCGCGCACAGCTTCACGGTCATGCACGCGGCGTCGGCTCGGACGACGAGTACGGTCTTCCCGCTTCCGCCGAAGGTTTCCCGCCACATTGTCTGCCTCGATGCGATCTGCATGGCCTATCCCTCCGTCGGCGTCCACGAGACGCCCGTGACCCAGCCGCAGTCCTCGCCCGAGGACATGCTGCCGTCCTTCGCGTAGGTCCACGCGACGTCGTGCGAGCCGTCCGCGCCGATCTCGACGGAGCAGTCCAGCCAGTCGCCGCTCTCGCCGCTGATTCGCTCCTTCTCCGCGCCGTCGACCGAGACGAGCAGATTGTCGTAGCCCGCCTCGCTCGACGCCTTCCACCTGAACGCGAGGGTCCCCTTGCCCTGCACCGTCGTGGTGAGCGAGGTCGAGCCGCCGTCCGCGATGACGCCGCTCCGCGCCGACTCGCCGTCCGCCGTCCACGGGCTCGCGCCCTCGGAGAAGAACGTCATGTCCTTCGCGGGGCAGATGGCGTCCACGAACGGGTCGACGTAGACCTCCCAGTGCGCGTAGAGCGCGGTCACGCCCGTCTTGCAGCGGTCGGACGCGACGACCTCGACGCCGCCCTCCGCCTCCGTGAACCAGCCGAGGAACGTGTAGCCCGTCCACGTCGGCTTCGGGAGCGAGGAGTACATCGCGCCGAGCTTGAAGGAGAGCGACGACTTGTCGAGCGTCCCGCCCCGCGCGTCGAACGCGACCTCGAGGTCGATGTCCACGCGCTTGCGGTTCACGAAGAAGATCCCCGCGTCCGTCTCGGTGAACGCGAAGACGTTGACCCCGACCTCGCACGTGAAGACGTCCTCGTCGGCGTCCTCGAACGAGATCGTCTCGCCCGACGGCGCGGCGAAGGAGATCTCCGGCACCTCGTCCGCCGTGACGACGAGCCGCACGAAGAAGTCGCGCACGGAGCCCTTCGCCTCCGGCGGCACGACGAGCCGCAGGGAGTCGATTCCGTTGCCGACCTCGATCCGCGTCACGGCGCGGTCGGCGAGGTTCACGACGCCGTCCTCCGGGACGCGCTTCAGGAGGCGGTATCTCGCCGCCGTGCCGCCGCTCGCGTCGCCGGACGAGCCGGCGTCCGTGCCGAGCTCGTCGAGCTGGGGGATGTAGAGAACGTCCATCTTACTTCGCCTCCTTGTCTTCGATTTCCATCGTGTCGTTGATCGGGACGTAGCGGAGCGATTCCGCCTCGTCCCAGTTGCCGTACGCCCACATGAGGCGGACGCTTCCGTGCTCGTCCCTGTCGAGACGGTGGACGGGGCGTTCCGCGCCGTCGCCGAAGCAGACGTAGAGGACGCCGTCGACGCGCTTCATGAGGTGCGCGTCGAGCTCCTTGCGCTTGAAGAACTGGCTCGTCGCCTCGAATCCGTAGCAGTCTATCTGCATTTTCAGTTGCCTCCCTGATGTTTTTCGTTTGCGGGCGGTCACGCGGGGACGCGTGACCCTACCGAAAATCCTGTCAAATGAACACGTGGGTGCGGTCGCGCTGAAGCGCGACCCTCCCGTCGGCGCGCCGAGGACGTCGCGCCCTACCCCTCGCGGGATAGGGTCACGCGTCCCCGCGTGACCGCCAGCCCCAAATCCTGTCAATCCCGTGAATCCTGTCGAATGAACGTCTCCGTCCCTACGGGGCGATCTTCGCGACCTTCCGCCTCGCGACGAGGAGGACGT
>CAVFWY010000244.1:0-2594 GCA_963626175.1 Gemmiger sp. | reverse complement strand
TGTCTACGCCGCCGTCAGCGGCTTCGTCCATTGTCGGCTACCAGACGAAGGCGATGGAGGCGAACTTCAACTGGTGGTGCAACACGTTCGTCCCGGTCGGTAAGTCCGCGACGGAACTCACCCTCGGCGACATCACCCCCAGTTCCGATTTCGTCTTCTCAACGATTGACTTCGTCGACGATCAGGGCGCGACGGTTGTCTTCAAGGATTCTGACCTTGGAGAAGGAACGGTCAAATCATATACATATTGGTCGGCTGACGATGCTGCCGCTAAGGTCGCGGGTTGGTATCTCGTCGACGATACTTATGCCGAATATCCGAAAAACAATGTGTCTCTGAAACTCGGCGAGGCTTATATTGCAGCTTGCTACGAGGGAGAAGAAGGTGCTACGCTCACTTACAATGGCGAAGTTTACAAGGAGAGTATGCCTTACGAACTGGCATCAAACTTCAACTGGCTTGGCAACTGCGCCCCGACGGACATCATGCTTGCCGATATCACAGTTGACTCGACTTTCGTCTTCTCGACGATTGATTTCGTTGACGATCAGGGCGCGACGGTCGTCTTCAAGGACTCTGACCTCGGAGAAGGAACGGTCAAATCGTATACATATTGGTCAGCTGACGATGCTGCCGCTAAAGTCGCGGGTTGGTATCTCGTCGACGATACTTACGCCGAATATCCGAAGAACGGTGTTGTTATCCCATCGGGCAATGCGTTTATTGCGGCTTGCTACGAGGGTGAAGAAGGCGCAGTGTTCACGCTTCCGTCAGCTCTCAAGTAATTTAACTGCCGCGCACAGTGTGCGGCGGAGAAGATGTGCCTTGTGCTTTGTGCTTTGTGCAAGGTGCATCTAAAAACCGAAAGCACAAAACAAGAAAGAAAACGAAAATGAAGAAACTCATAATTGCGATGGCAGTTGCCGCGATGGCTGCTGTCACGCAAGCGGCTACCACACAATGGGGGTCGGGAACAATCACGGCTCATGCGACGGGTGCAACGGCGACGGCAAATGCGGTCACGATGTATGTCTTCAGCATCACCGCTGCTGACTACACTGGGATGGCATCGATGTCGGGCGAAGCGCTCTCAAAGCACATCAGCACGACCTACAGCACGGACAGTGCCTACATTTCTGCTAACTCTGTTGCAAAGGGTGGAGCTGCAACTGTGCAAAGTCCTACCGAGACCTGGACGGCGGGACAAGCACTTTATGTCGCAGTTCTGTTCGTCGACAACACGGACAAGGCCGTCGCGGGAAATGTTGCGACGATTACCGCGCCGACCTCTGGCACAGCCAGATTTCAGAATCTGTTCACGAAATACGGCGGAACGGTCGAGGGCGGCTCAGTTGCCTGGTCGACGGCATCCGTCCCGGAACCGATTTCGGGTCTGCTCCTGCTCCTCGGCATGGCTGGCTTGGCACTTCGTCGCCGCCGCATCTAATCGCGCAGGACAGCGATAACAAAGAAGCCGCCCGATTGCTCGGACGGCTTCGTTGTTTGGTTCACGCACCCTGTCCCCACGCACAAGGCACGAAGCACGAGGCACGAATCACGCGCGTTTGCGCTTGAGGGCGAGACCCGCCATGCCGAGGAGGAGCAGAAGCCCCGAAGTTGGTTCAGGCACGGATGCCGTCGACCAGGCGAGCGAACCGCCTGCCGCCGTGCCCTGATAGTCGGTGAACAGCTTCTGGAACGAACCGTTGCCGGAATCCGGAATCGTCGCCGTCACGACGTTGCCGAGGTAATAGTTGTCCGCCGCGTCCACGAACAGAACCGCGCCGTAGACGACATCACCCGCCGAATGCGTCGTCGAGCCATTCACCGACGCAATGCCGCGCAGATTCGTCTTGACCGACTTTTCTGCCGCCGACATGTCGAAGTTCGCGTTGATTGCGTCGGAGAGTGCCGAGCCAGACAGCCTGGCATACAGGTCATACTGTGCGGAAGTAATCTCCCAACACAGCATCGTGACGGCATCCTTGCCGGCGGTGCTGCCCGTCGCGTGGGCCGTAATCGTGCCTGAACCCCAAACGACAACTGCCGCGTGCGAACACGCCGCTATCGCGACCGCCGCAAACACTAATATCAGTTTCTTCATTTTCGTTTTCCTTATTTGTGCTTTCGGTTTTTAGACGCACCATGCACAAAGCACAAAGCACAAGGCACATCGACACCGCCACACACTGTGCGCAGCAGTTAAATCTCAAAGTGCCGACGGAAGCGTAATCACCGCGCCTTCCTCGCCCGAATAGGTATTCACAATGAAACCTTCACCTGCGTTGATGACGCGATCCTTGCGGTTGTGGACGCCGTTACCATCATCAATGAAGTACCATCCGTCCTCACCACACTCCGTAAATTTGGCGGGGAGATACACATATGCCTCGTACGTTCCTTCTCCCATATCCGGATCATTGATTTGGTTGACGCCGCCGTTGTTGTTGAAGAATTCAACGGTCGTGGAAATGAACTGATCGGAATCCACCTTGAAGCTCGCGAGGGTGACGTCCGAGCCGTCCACGTTCTTGAACATATTGCACGTCCAGTTGTAGTGCTCGCTAATCGCCTTCGTCTGGTAGCCGACAATG
>CAVFWY010000243.1:0-2614 GCA_963626175.1 Gemmiger sp. | reverse complement strand
CCTTGTTTTCCTCGTCGTCAACAAACTTGTAGCCCATTTCCGAAACTCCTTCACTTCACAAGGTGAAACTCTCCGTCCGCGCCCATCTTGTAGGTCTTGTTGTCCTTAATCACGGTGTCGCCGGGCGCATACTTCGCGTTCGGGTCGTATGCGGCAACCTTGCCCGCACCGCCCTGCACGTCGCCGCCTTGGTACGTCTGCTCCCACGGTTCCAGCGTTCCCGCCACCGGGGCGTCGCCCTCCATCTCGCGCAACTTGGCCTGAATCCGCGCCAGCTCCTCGTTCTCCTCCTTCGTGCGCGTTTTAGGGTCCTTCATCAGAAGCCTGTCCTCCTTCACCGACAGCCTCTCGTAGACCGCCTTGTCGACCGTCGGCGCGGACTTCTTCACCCCCAACTCCTTCTCCGCCAGTTCCAGCTTCTTCCGCTCGATCTCCGCCTGGACGTCAATCCCGTATTTCTTGAGCTTGTCCGCCGCCTCGGCGATTTCCTTCTGCTGCTGTCCCGTGAGTTTCGCGTGGTCGAGTTTCCCCTGCTGCTGTTCGCGCTCAACGTTCACCGCGTTCTCGCCGCGCTCACGCTCGACCCTCACCGCCACCGGCGTTTGGTCGATGTCCCACCCGAACGGGTTTGCTCCACGCAGCGCGTTCACCGCGTAGTTCCGCGCCGAAGCCTCGTCGTTGCCGAGCGTCCTCTGCGCCCCTCCCGCTCCTCACCCCCGTCCGTTTGTGTTTGTCGCTGTCATTGCCTGTGAGGCGGTCTGCCGGTTCTTCAGGCGCAGGCGGTGAGGGTGGGGGTTGCGCGAGAGGAGCGCAGCGGCTCGCCGCCGTAGGAGAGGCGATGTCCGCAACCACAGACCCTGCCGAGGCAGGGCTGACTGAATAACGCTTCTTGTCTACGCGCGAAAGGCGGTACGAGGCCGCGCAGCGACGGGTCGGGCGATACCCGACCAAGCCGCCGTCGCGATCAAAATGGGTCGGCCGCGCAAACGACTATTCGCTTGGCGACAAAAAGGCCAGAACTTTTTGATATAATATGCGTCATTCTTTGCGGAAGGTTGGCGGAGTGGTTGAACGCGGCGGTCTTGAAAACCGTTGACTCGAAAGGGTCCGGGGGTTCGAATCCCTCACCTTCCGCCATATGATTTGAATTATGGAAACAGCGGAACTCATTCATGACATGGCGGTAAGGGCTCGCGCTTCTGCGGGGGCGCTTCGCCGTCTTTCGACGTCAGACAAGAACGCGGCGCTTTTGGGAATCGCGGATGCGCTCGAATCGGATGCGGCGGACATATTCGCCGCGAATGCCGAGGATGTGGCGGCGGCGCGACAGACCGGGCTTTCGCCGGCGATGGTTGACCGCCTGACGCTGACCGAGGGGCGCTTCAAGTCGATGGTCGCGGGCGTGAGGTCCGTCGCCGCGCTGCCCGACCCCGTGGGCGAGACGATTTGGGAGCGGAAGCGTCCGAGCGGAATCACGATTCGCAAGGTGCGCGAACCGTTCGGGGTCGTCGCGGTTGTCTTCGAGTCCCGTCCGAATGTCTTCGTCGATACGGCGGCGCTCTGCCTGAAGACGGGAAATGCCATCATCCTGCGCGGCGGAAAGGAGGCGGTTCGCTCGAACGCGGCGCTTGCGGCGAGCGTGGCGGGGGCGCTCGCGGCGATTGACGGCGGGCGCGGCATCCGCGATGCGGTTCAGTTCGTGGCGATTCCAGACCACGCCGCCGTGCGCGAGATGGTGCGGGCGGTCGGGCTGATCGACGTGGCGATTCCGCGCGGCGGCGAGCGGCTGATCCGGGCGATGTGCGAAGCCGCGCTGATTCCCGTGCTGAAGCACTACAAGGGCGTGTGCCACGTTTACGTGGACGACGCGGCGGATCTCGACATGGCGCTCGCGATTCTCGACAACGCGAAGGTACAGCGGCCGAGCGCCTGCAACGCGGCGGAATGCCTGCTCGTGAACGAGCGGATCGCGGGTGCGTTTCTGCCGCGAGTCGAGGCGTGGGCGAAGGCGCGCGGCGTTGCTCTTCACGCGGACGGCGCGGGGACGGAATACCTCTCGCTCGACCTCAACGTGGCGACCGTGCCCGACTGCCGGGCGGCGATCGACTTCATCAACGCGCATTCGTCGCACCACAGCGACTGCATCGTCACGAACGATGGGGCGCGTGCGGCGGAGTTCCTGCGCGACGTCGATTCGGCGTGCGTCTACCACAATGCCTCGACGCGGTTCACGGACGGCGCGGAATTCGGGATGGGGGCGGAAATCGGCATCTCGACCGACAAGCTCCACGCCCGCGGCCCGATGGGACTTGAGGAACTGACGACCTACAAGTATGTCATCGAGGGCGAGGGCGCAATCCGCAGGTGAGCGCCGGCCGCGATGCGTGTGAGCCGCAGTCCGATTATGGTATAATACAGCCGTGTTTGGTTGTCCAAACCATCGTTTTGATGTTCACCTAAGCGAAAGGAACGTGACAAATGAGAAAAGAAGAGAAGGAAATCGCCGCCGCGATGCGCGCGGGCTTCACGCTGATCGAAATCCTGGTTGCCGTGGCAATCATCGGCATCCTGGGCATGGTCGCGATGACGAACATCCCGAAGATGCTCGAGAGTT
>CAVFWY010000242.1:0-2623 GCA_963626175.1 Gemmiger sp. | reverse complement strand
GTCGTCATACGACTTGCCGCTCACCGCGTCAATCGTGTTCTTCCGAAGGATGCCATCTGCCGTCGCCTTCGCGACGGCGCGCTTGAGAAGTTCGGGAGTGACGCGGCGGCATAGCCGCTCGTCCACGAAGAAGGTGAGCGTCCCCGTATCCTGGCAAAGCGGCGTACCCTTGCGCCGCGCCAGCTTCACGTTGTCGAGAATCGTGGCAAGCACGACGGCGGCGGATTTGCCGCGCACTTCCCGACGAAGCGCGGACTTGAGCGCCCGCTCCACGTCGTCCGGCAGCGAACAACTCGTCTCGCGGATGAGCGCGGCTATCCTGTCCAGCGTCGTCACTTGTTCACCACGCGGAGGGTTTCTTCACGGATTTTGACGAAGTCGCTCTTGTTCGCCATCGCATCCTTTTCGACGTAGAGGGCGGAGAGTTTCCCGATTTCGTCGGCGAAGAGATTCTGTTCCTTCAGAATGCGCAGTTTCTCGGCGGCGATGATGCCGTTGCGCAGTTCGAGAAAGCGCCACGAGGGCGAGCCGTCCGGATAGACGAGAAAGGTGTCGCCCGCGAGCCAGTCGCCGTAGGAGGCGTCCTTCTTCGGGTTCTGCGGCCAGCTGTTCCACGCCCAGCGGAGGAAGCCGTCCAGCCCGCAGACGCCCGGATACGCGCCGAGCCAGAAGGCCTCGCCCGCGCCGCTCTCCATGAAGGTGTTCGGATACGTCGGCCAGCAGCAGACGTAGAACGTCGTCTTGTAGCCCTGCTCGCGGCGGGTCTTCACTTCGGAGAGGAAGTCATTGGCTGTAACGTGACCGAGCACCTGCGAGTAGTTGTCAATCGTGATGCCCTTGAAGTCGGACGGCGCACGGTTGCCCGCCATCGCAATCCGCATGCCGGGCGCCTTCGACTGGATGAAGTCCGCAATCGTCTTCACGTCCTCGGGCGGACGCTCGTCCATGGCAATGTAGGCGTCGGCGAACCAGCCCTTGTCCCTGAGGTGCGCGGCGAAATCGACGAGGAAGTCGCCCCAGAAGTCCGCGAACTCCGGCGTGCCGGGGAAACAAATCATCTCCTTCGCATTGCCCGCCTCGTCCGTATAGCGGCAGACGTTCCCCCACGGACACATCGTGTAGCAGGCGATGTCCGGCCCCAGGCCGCAGGAACGCCCGAACGCGACGTATTCGTCGAAGACCGTGTAGTCGAACGCCCACGAGCCGTCCGCCTTCTTCACGCGCCCGATCATCGAGCCGTAGGCGTCGTAGCACTGGTGATTCCACGGCTGGTCGAGGAGCGAGACCGTGAGGGCCTTCTGTCCGGCGGTCGCGAGCGTCTTCCACACGGGGCGCATCGCGGCGTAGTGCTTCTTCGAGAACGGCTTCACGCCCTCCATGCGGGCGACGGCCCACGGGTGCTGCCAGAGGTCGAGGAAATACTTCCAGTCCTTCGGCTGGGGAAGAACGCGGTCGACGACGCGGACGCGCATCATGCCGCAATCGTAGACGCCGGGCTTCGCATCCTCCGCCACGCGCACCTCGACGATGCGCGGGCCATCCTCGTCCTTCTCGCCCCACTTCACGCGGTCGCAGACTTCGACTCGCTGCAGGTCGCTCGGCTTCGGCGCGTACTTCACACCCTTCAGAACGCCGCGCCGAACGCGAATCCCGTCGGGGGCATCGCCGAGTTCGGCGAAGTCGGGCACGCGAACCGCCACCGTTTCACCGCGCCACGCGACAACCTCGAATGTCCGCGCCGAAGCGCAGAACGCCAGGGCGGCAACCGCCCCCATCAGGATGGTTTTCATTTTCATGCCGGATATTATACCATTCATTAATCGGGGGAGCAACGGGCTTTAATTCTGGAAGCGACGGTCGCAGTAAACTGCCACTGCGCGGACTAGCCGCGCACGAGCATCCGCGCCGCGGCATCCCCGCGCATCTTCAGTTCCTCGTCCGTCAGCGGACGAAGCCCCTTCGAGCGCAGGTAGCGCACGGCCTTCTTGTAGGCAATCCGCTCCGCCGAACCGTCCACGCCGCGCAAAGCCGCCGCGTTCTGCTGGGTCAGGAAATCGTTCGCCCAACTGCCGTCCGCCCGCTGGGAACGGACAATCGCCGCGAGCGCCGTCTCGTTCGGCGCATACGCCACGGTGTAGACGACCTGCGGCGCGGCAACCCGGCCGCCGCGCCCGTGCGACGGACGGAACGCGACGCCGATGCCAAGGAAGATGAGAAAGGTTGCCGCGATGAGATAGCCGACGCTCCACCCCGTGACGCGCCCCGAATGCGGAAGCGTCTGCGACGCCTTCGGCTGAACGAACGGCTTCGGCGCACAATAGGCCGCCCGCAGGCGGTTCACCACCTCGCGGTATTCAGGACCCAACTCCGCCAGCGTTTCTTCAAGATCTTTCGTCATCGAATATCTCCTTCAGTTTCTTCAGCGCGTTTGACATGCGCGACTTCACCGTCCCGACCGGGATTTCGAGAATCTCGGCGACTTCCGCATACGGCAAGTCCTGGAACACGCCGAGTTCCACGACCTCCCGCAGGGGCTCGGAAAGGCGCGACACCGCCCACCGCACGTCTTCGCGGGACTGCACCGCCGGGGACTGCGTCTGCGGCTGTTCGCGCCCCCACGTCT
>CAVFWY010000241.1:0-2677 GCA_963626175.1 Gemmiger sp. | reverse complement strand
TCCCGCCTTTCGGACGGCGCGGCATTCGTGAAGACGTTCCTTTCCCGCGAGGTCTTGCTCGACCCCCACCGCTGGATTCTCCTTATCCTTCCGGCGGTCGGCGCATTGCTCGGCTATCTGCTGATTCGTCGCTTTGCCAAACTGGAACACGCTCGCGGGACGGATAGTGCCATCCGAGCCTATCACCTGCGCAACGGCTACATCACGGGAACGGTCATCCCCGTGAAGTCCGTCGCGTCGGTTCTGACGGTCGCGTCGGGCGGGTCGGCGGGGTATGAAGGTCCCGTCACGCTGATTGGCGCGGCCTGCGGGAGCGTCATCGGGAGACTCCTCAACCTGACGCTCCGTGCGCGGCGGATTCTGATGGCGGCGGGGCTTGCGGCGGGCATCGGTGCGCTCTTTCAGGCGCCGCTCGCGGGGGCGCTCTTCGGCTTCGAGATCTTCTATTCGTCAAGCGACGTCGAGTACGAGACGCTGCTGCCGAGCTTCATCGCGTCCGCCGTCAGTTATACGATTTACGCCTACTTTTTCGGATGGGATTCGCTCTTCACGATGCCGCCCGACTGCGAATACACGAACGGGCTTCGCCTTTTCCCCTACTTCATTCTCGCGATTGTCGTCGTCTTCGGGGCGCGGTTTTACATCAGCTTCTTCCGCATGACGGAGGCGCGCTTCGGCGAGTTGCGTCTGCCCGGCGCGGCGAAAGTCGTCATCGGCGGACTGGTGACGGGGCTGATCGGGTTCTTCGTCCCCGACGTGCTCGGCACGAGTTATTCGATCATTCAGGCGAGTTTCACGGCCGGGCAGAGCGAACTCTTCGTCGATTTCGGACCGCTGACGATTGCGGGGTTCGTCTGCTTCTTCTTCATGAAGGCGATAGCCACGGCGTTTACCGTGGGTTCGGGCGGTTCGGGCGGCGTGTTCGCCCCGGCCCTCGTCTGCGGCGGAACGCTCGGCGCGGCGGTCGGGCTTTTCTTCGCACGGATTCTCCCCGCCTCGTTCGGCATCCACCCGGCGGCGTTCGCGCTGGTCGGCATGGCGGGGTTTCTCGCGAGCGCAATCCGCATCCCGATGACGGCGATTGTCATCGTCGCCGAGATTTCGGGCAATCATTCTCTGCTGCTTCCCGCAATGTGGGTCTGCGGCATCGCCTTCTGGCTCAACAACGGCTGGTCGCTCTACCGCAGTCAGCCGCACTGCCGCGAATCTTCGCCGCTTCACGCCTATTGAGACAAGGATAAGGACAACGGTTTATGTTGGATTTCAGGGGTATTTCGGTTCATTACGGGCATCAGGACGTGCTGACGGACGTCACGTTCCGCGTCAACAAGGGCGACCGCGTGGGGGTGGTCGGCCCGAACGGGAGCGGAAAGTCCACGCTCTTCAAGATCGTGCTGGGCGAGATGTCCACGGATACGGGCGAACTCATCGTCGAGAACAACCCGCGCATCGGCTGGACGCGGCAGAACCCCGAGCCCGACACGCCCGACGAGACGCTGCTTGAATACGCGGTGCGCGGCATTCCGGGGCTTTCCGAGATGGAAGCCGAGATGCAAGCCCTCGAAACCGACCTCGAAGACCCGGCGAAGATGAAGCGCTACGGCGAACTGCAGACGAAGTTCGAGCATCTCGGGGGCTACGACATCGAGACGCGGGTGAAGGTTGCGCTCGGCGGACTCGGCTTTTCCGTGGAGGAGTTCGCGAAGCCGTTCAGGTCGTTCTCGGGCGGCTGGCGGATGCGTGCGGAACTGTCGCGGGTGCTGGCCTCGAAGCCCGACCTTCTCCTTCTCGACGAACCTTCCAACTATCTCGACCTTCCGGCGGTGGACTGGTTGCAGAAGTTCCTGAAGGCGTATGACGGCACGCTGATGCTGATTTCGCACGACCGCTACCTTTTGCGGACGCTGACGAGCATCATCGTGGAGGTCGACGCGGGCACGGCGACGCGCTACGAGGGGAATCTCGACTATTACTTGCGCGAGCGCGAGGTGCGCTACGAGCACCTGAAGGCGGCGAAGGAGAACCAAGACCACCACCGCGAGCAGCTCCAGCGGTTCGTAGACCGCTTCCGCGCCCAGGCGACGAAGGCGGCCCAGGCGCAGTCGCGGCAGAAACTCATCGACAAGATTGACGAGGCGCGGATCGTCCTGCCCAAGCGCTACACGAACTCCGGGCGGCTTCGCCTCGCCGAACCGCCGCCGAGCGGCATTGAGATGTTCCGCTGCGAGAATCTCGGCTTCTCATACGCGGCGAATCCGCCGAAGTTCGTCTTCCGCAACGTCAGTTTCAACGTTGCTCGCGGTGACAAGGTCGCGCTCATCGGCTACAACGGACTCGGCAAGACGACGCTGATGCGCATCATCGCCGGGACGCGGCAACCGACGGAAGGGCGGGCGATTCTCGGCCACAATGTCGTCCCCGGTTACCTCTCGCAGGAGTTCGCCGAGACGATTCCGCCCGACGTCAGCGTCTACCGCAACGCGAAGAATGCGTGGGATGCGCACGGTGGCGGGCCCGAAAAGGTGTTCCGCAACCAACTCGGCGCGTTCGGGTTCGACGAGAATGACGTGGAAAAGCCGGCGGGGGTTCTCTCGGGCGGCGAGAAAATCCGCCTCGCATTCCTGCGGCTCTTCCTCACCGCGCCGAACTTCCTGCTCCTCGACGAGCCGACGACCCA
>CAVFWY010000240.1:0-2677 GCA_963626175.1 Gemmiger sp. | reverse complement strand
ATATTATACCAAACTGGCGGCGTCAGCGCGGGCGAACGCGGCGCGTCGCCGTCGCGGAAACGCCGTCCGGTTTGGCGTACGCCGCCGAAGGCTCTTGAAGTCACTTCTTCAGGAAGATCTCGACGACCGGGATCTCGACGTTCGGCTTCTTCATCGGCAGGAGGAGGAAGTCGCGCGCGCCGAGGTCGCCGCCCTGCGAATGCTGGATTTCCGCGCCCTTGCGGATCTTCACCTCCGAGGCGTCATGCAGGAACTGCGCGTACTCGACCTTGTCGGCGAAGTCGAACGGCAAGGTCCCCATCGGGTAGTTGACGAGATGGATATAGAGTCGCTTCGTCTCGGGGTTGTAGGTCAGGAGCGAGTCGACGGGCGTCTTGAACTCCTTCGGCGCGGCGGTGCAGCCGTAGATCGACCGGCCGTTGACGCGCATCCACGCGCCGATCGCGTCGAGGCGGTCGCAGGCGCGGTAGTCGAACTCGCCGCGGCCCGTCGGGCCCACGTTGAGGATCAGGTTGCCGCCGAAGGCGACCGAGTTCACGAGCAGCTCGATGAGCTGGTGCGGACTCTTCCAGGTCTCCTCGTCGCGGTAGTAGCCCCACGAACCGGAGAACGTCTGGCACGTTTCCCACGGCGCGTCCTTGCCGTCGACCTGCGGCCACTGGGTGACGCGGCACTGCTCGGGCGTCACGAAGTCCCAGCCGTCCTCGGTGTCCATCAGGTCGAGGCGGCTGTCGACGAGGATGTCGGGCTGGAGCGCGCGCGTGAGCTTCATGAGCTCGACGGACTCCCAGTGCTTCCAGTTCTTGCCGTATTTCTCCTTCACCGTGTAGTCGTACCAGATGATGTCGATCTTGCCGTAGTTCGTCAGCAGCTCCTTCACCTGGGCGTACATGTACTCGCGGTAGCGGTTCCAGTCGCGGCCCTTGTTGAGCGTCTCGTAGATCTCGTCGGTGAACTTGCCGTCCGCCGGACGGAGCGGATGGGACTGGTCGATCAGGTAGTCGGGGTGGTGCCAGTCCTTGATCGAGAAGTAGAAGCCGACCTTCAGCCCTTCGGCGCGCGCGGCGTCGACGTATTCGCGCACAAGGTCGCGCTTGAACGGCGTGTTGGTGATCTTGTAGTCGGTCGTCTTCGTGTCCCACATGCAGAAGCCCTCATGGTGCTTCGCGGTGAGGACCATGTACTTCATGCCGGCCTTCTTGGCGCGACGGGCCCAGTCCTTCGCGTCGAAGAGGTCGGGGTTGAAGCGCGGCATGTAGCGCTTCTCGTAGGCGTCGGGCGCGATGCGCTCCTTCGACTGCACCCATTCGTGGCGCGCCGGCGAGGCGTAGAGTCCGAAGTGGATGAACATCCCGAATCGGTCGTGCGTCCACCAGGCGCGCCTGGCGTCGCGCTGCGCGGGCGTCTCGTGGAAGATGCTCTTCGGGGGCGTCGGGCGGTCCTTGATCGCATCGAACGCGGGGGCGGTCAGCGATGTCGCGGCGAGCGCCGCGGCCAGCAGGGTTTTCTCTTTGAGTTTCATGGTGCGGTTATTATACCAAATTATCCGCCGACGGACTTCCTGTCCTTTTGTAGAGGTGGCAATGGGTTGAGGACAATGTAGGGGTGGCGATCACCTTGCGACTGTCGGTCGACTCGTCCGCCGCCGTCACCTGCGCGGCGAGGGCGGTCGGCAGCTGCCACATCCCGACGTTGCCGCGGCAGGGAATCGGACGCTCGAAGCGCACGACCCCGGACAGATTCCACCAATACGCATGCCCCTCGTCCCACGGGAGGGACGCGCCCTGTCGCGTCCGCCCTCGAACCGCTTCGTCCGCCTCCAGCACGAGGTCGTTGCGTCCGCGCGCCGCGTAGTCGCAGGCACCGACGACCTTTCCCGGCCAGTCCTTCACGTCGCCCCAGGAGGGAAGCCGCGCGAAGACCTCTTCCGGCAAGGCACGCGACGCCCAGTGGACGAACGCGCCGAACTCCGCCGCGCAGAACGACCTGGAGCAGGTGACGGCACAGCGTCCCTTCGCAGGCGACGGCATCGCGCTCCGGTTCTCGACGCGCTTGATGCCGAGAAGGATGAGAACCGCATACGGCCCCGTGCAGGTAAAGGCGGGCGTAATCATGTTGACTCTTTCGCTTGGCGTCTTGACGCCGCGTCACACGGAATCCAGGTCGATGAGCGAATCTGACCGCAGGCGTTCGACAAACGTCGCAGCCGACAGGATCTCGAGATGAGAGACGTCAAGAAATCGCCTGATCGGAATGTCTTTCACGAGCGAAATTATAGCACACTCGTACAGCCGCCGTCAAATCCGCCGAGAACTTGCGGACGCCCGCGTCGCCGTCGCGGTGAACGGGTCTTCGGGCCAGTAGTGCCGGGGGTAGCGTCCGCGCAAGTCCTTGCGGACGAGCTGGTAGCCCTCGCGCCAGAAGCCCGCGAGATCCTTCGTGATCTGCACGGGACGGTGCGCCGGGGAGAGGAGCGTCATCACAATCGGGACTTTTCCGCCCGCGACCTTGGGCGTGGCCATCAGCCCGAAGCACTCCTGAAGCCGCGCCTCCACCGTCGGCTCGTCGCCTTCGTAGTGGACGGTCAGGTGGCTGCCGCTCGGGACTTCCATTCGGACGGGCGCGAGGCGGTCGAGTTCGCGGCGATCGTGACCCGCCTCGGCGAGCAGGAAGTCGA
>CAVFWY010000239.1:0-2699 GCA_963626175.1 Gemmiger sp. | reverse complement strand
TCCCCGCCAACTTTACGGATTGTGGTGAGGACGGATGGTACTTCTTCGACGATGGCAACGGCGTTTATAACCGCAAGGATCGGGTGATTGCGTTCGGCGAGAGCTTCGTTATCAACACAAATCCCGGTGAAGAAACTGCGCCAATGACATTTTCGGGACAGGTCTCCAGCGAGTCCGTTCCAGTGGCGATTGAGGAACACTACAACTGGCTCGGCAACTGTGCGCCGACGGCGATTACGCTGGCGGATTTGACTGTCGATCCGGAAAAGTTCGTCTCCACGACCGTCGAGTTCTTCGACAAAGATGGCGCGGTCAACATCATCGACGACCCCGATATGGGCAAGGTTTGCGAGCAGTATATGTATATCCCCGCCAACTTTACGGATTGTGGTGAGGACGGATGGTACTTCTTCGACGATGGTAATGGCGTTTACAACCGTAAGAGCCGCGTGATTGGGGCCGGTGAAGGTTTCATTGTGAATACGAACCCTGGCGAAGAGGGTGCAATCATCACGCTTCCGTCGGCTCTTTGAAATTTGACTGTCGCGCATAGTGTGCGACGGTTGATAGAAGATGTGCCTTGTGCTTGGTGCTTTGTGCAAGGTGCATCTAAAAACCGAAAACACAAAACAAGGAAGAAAACGAAAATGAAGAAACTGATAGTAGCATTTGCGACGGTCGCGATGGCGGCGTGTTCGCAAGCGGCACTCGTGAGTTGGGGATCAAACACGATTACAGCGCACGCGACGGGTGAAACAGCCGGCAAGGATGCCGTCACGATGTTGTGTTGGGAGATTACCTCCGCGCAGTATGAGACGTATGCCAAGCTGTCTGGCTCGGCTCTCTCGGATGCCATTAACTCGGCGTTCAGCACTTCGTCGGCAGAGTTGTCCTTGAAATCATCCAATCGCGGTATGGCAACGGGCAACGGCACGACGACGCATTCGGCGGGTGATGTTGTCTATGGCGCGGTTCTGTTCGTGGACGCGGCGGACAACTATTACCTCGGCAACGTCGTCACGGCGACGATCCCAGGTTCCGGTAACGGTACGTTCAAAAACCTGTTCACGACCTACGGCGGCACGGCTTCAAGCGGTTCGCTCGCTTGGTCGACGGCATCCGTGCCTGAACCAACTTCGGGGCTTCTGCTCCTCCTCGGCATGGCTGGTCTCGCCCTCAAGCGCAAACGCGCGTGATTCGTGACTCGTGTGAGGTTCAGGAATCAAACAAACGAAGCCGTCCGAGCAATCGGGCGGCTTCTTTGTTATCGCTGCCCTGCGCGATTAGACGCGGCGGCGGCGGAGCGCCAGACCAGCCATGCCAAGCAGCATGAGAAGTCCGCTTGTGGGCTCTGGGACGGATGCCGTTGCCCACGCCGTTGCCGTCGAGCCGCCCGCGAGCTTGGTCGAGAGATTGCCAACGGTCGGGGATTGTGAAGAGGTCACAGCCCCAGCGCCAACGTTGCCCATGACATAACCAGATGCCGAGTCAATAAACAAGACTGCGGCATATCCCGTCGTCCCCGATGCATGATCGGTTTTGCCGATTGCTGTGCCAGCACCACGCGTGCTAATATTAACGGAGGTGTCTGCCGAAGCAAGTGTCGTGCCATAGGCGTTGTAAACCGCGAGCGAAAGCGCATCTGCTGACATCTCGGCGTAGGCGTTGTATTGAGATGCGGTGATCTCAAAAACATACATTGTAATCTGCGTCGATGTGGCAGGCGAGTTTCCCGCGTAATCCTTTGTGCCAGTAGCACCCCATTTAATTGATGCTGCTTGCGAAGCCGCCGCTATCGTGGCGGCTACAAGCGCAACCATTAGTTTTCTCATTTTCGTTTTCCTTTGTTTTGTTTACATCGGCGGTCGACCCTATGCCGACCACCCAGTAAATCGTTTAGAGCGCAGAAGGCAATGTGAACGACGCACCTTCCTCACCATCCACGCAACTCACGCAGAAAGCATCGCCAGCGGCAATTACACGGGTATTGTAGCAGGTTCCCGCACCGGACGAGTCCTCGCACTGATACCACCCGGCAATGCCAGTGTCGGCGTAGTTTTTGGGAATGTAGACATAGGATTCCATTTTCCCCTTGTCGGCACCATCCTCAAAGTAATGGTTGGTTCCGTCGCTGTTCAGGAAGTCAATCGTCGAGCCAATGAACACATCGCTGTCCACTGCGATATCACCGAGCGTGACTTGAGTCGGAGCACAGTTACCGAGGTAATTGAATCCGACGTCAATTGTGAAAGTCGTGCTGTCAGAAGCGACTGTCCCCGAGTAGGTCATTGCCGCGCCTTCCTCGCCGTCTACGCACGAAACGCAATACGCTTCACCGAGTTTGATAACACGATCATTGTAGCAGGTTCCCGCTCCGGACGAGTCCTCGCACTGATACCATCCGGCGACACCGGTGTCGGCGTAGTTTTGAGGAATGTAGATGTAGGACTCCATCTTCCCCTTGTCGGCACCGTCCTCAAAGTAATGGTTGGTTCCGTCGCTGTTCAGGAAGTCAATCGTCGAGCCAATGAACACATCGCTGTCCACTGCGATATCACCGAGCGTGACAGTTTCTTTTGTCTTGTCGCAGGGCACAAACGTGTTGCAGTAATAGTTAAACCCCACCTCGATGTTCTTCGTTTGATAGCCGACAATGAGTGCGAACACATCCGACCGCGTGAATATATGGCGACGCCTTT
>CAVFWY010000238.1:0-2720 GCA_963626175.1 Gemmiger sp. | reverse complement strand
GCGGGCGTGAACAACATCCCCCACGCCGAATACGCGAAGAAGGGCATCGTCGTGTTCAACACGCCGGGGGCGAATGCGAACGGCGTGAAGGAACTCGTGATTGCCGCGATGCTGCTTGCGAGCCGCGACATCGTCGGCGGCATCGAGTGGGTGAAGGCGAACGCGGCGGACGCGGCCATCGGCAAGTCGGCGGAAAAGGCGAAGAAGGCGTTCGCCGGAACGGAGATTCAGGGCAAGAAACTCGGCGTCATCGGGCTTGGCGCAATCGGTCAGAAGGTCGCGAATGCGGCGGTTCAGCTCGGCATGGAGGTCTACGGCTACGACCCCTACCTGTCGGTCGACGCCGCGTGGAATCTCGACCACGCCGTGAAGCACTGCAAGAACGTCGAATCGATTTACGAGACATGCGACTTCATCACGGTTCACGTGCCCGCGCTCGAATCGACGAAGGGCATGATCAACGCCGAGGCGATCGCCATGATGAAGAACGGCGTCATCGTCATCAATGCGGCGCGGGACGTGCTCGTGAACGAGAAGGACATGCTCGCGGCGCTTGAGTCGGGCAAGGTTCGCCGCTACGTGTCGGACTTCCCGAACGCGACGACCGCCGGGCAGAAGGGGTGCATCGTGATTCCGCATCTCGGGGCTTCGACCGCCGAGGCGGAGGACAACTGCGCGGTGATGGCGGTGAAGGAGATGCGCGACTACCTCGAGAACGGGAACATCGTCAATTCGGTGAACTATCCCGCCTGTTCGCTCGGCAAGCCGAACAAGGCAGGGCGCATCGCCATCTGTCACCGCAACGAGACGAACATGCTCGGCACGTTCACCACGATTCTCGGCAAGGCGAACATCAACATCGACGCGATTGCGAACAAGTCCCGCGGCGATTTCGCCTACACGCTGATTGACACCGATACGGCAGTTCCGGCGGAAGTCGTGGCGGCGCTCGAGTCGAGCGCGGCGGTCATCCGCGTGCGCGTCATCAAGTAAGGCAACGACGCGATGGGCTACGCGAAGCGGCGAACGGCGGTGACTGGGAGCGGGGGCGCGAACCCCGCGTCCGCACCCGCCGCCGCTTCCGCCGCCCCGAACGCCAATAAGAAGGAGAAGCCCACCTCGATCTGGAACATGCAGATTGGGGGCGGACGGCGCAAGACGGACATGAAGAGCGTGGAAGTGCTGCTCTTCACGTCCGAACTCGCCGACCTCATCGAGGCGGGCATGACGCTCGGCCAGGCCCTGCAGGCCCTGGCGAACCAGGGCGAGGAGACGAGCGCCCAGCGGTTCGTCAGTCAGGATCTCTGCGACCGCATCGTGCGCGGCGAAAGTTTCTCCGATGCGTGCGCCCACCACCCGAAGACATTTCCGCCGCTCTACTCCAACATGATTCGCGCGGGCGAGGCCTCGGGTGCGATGGTCGAGGTTCTGCGTCGGCTCGTCGATCATTACGAGCGTTACGACAACATGCGCGGCAAAATCAAGAGTGCGCTCTCGTATCCCGTCATCGTTCTCGTGTTCGGCATTGTGGCGGTCATCGGTGCGCTCGTGTGGATCATTCCGCAGTTCGAGAAGGTCTTCACGTCCATGGGGGCGTCGCTGCCGCTCCCGACGCAGATGCTGATCGGCATGAGCAATTTCATGGTGAACTACGGCTGGACGCTCGCCGTCGCCGCCGTTCTCCTCTTCCTCTGGTTTCGCAAGTGGCGCAAGACGGACGCGGGACGGCTGAAGATTGACGGCTGGAAGCTGAAGATTCCGCTCGTTTCGGGCATCGTGGCGACGGGGGCGTATTCGTCGCTCGCCTACACGATGAAGACGCTGCTCGTGAATGGCGTGAACGTCCTGCAGGCGCTGAAGATTTGCGAAGAGACGTGCGGGAACGCGGTCATCGGCCAGGCACTCGCGAACGCCCGCCGCCGCGTGACGGACGGCACCTCGATTTCGGGTCCGCTCGCCTCGTCCGGCGTTTTCCCGCGCATGATGACGGATATGCTGGCGGTCGGCGAACAGGCGGGCGACCTGCCCGCGTCGCTCGAGCACATCGGCAAGCGGTATCAGAAGGATATGGACCGCAACATCGCCGCGTTCACCAATGCGCTTGAGCCGATTCTGATTGTCGCCATCGCCTGTGCGGTCGGCTTCGTGGCCATCGCCATCCTGATGGCCGTCTTCAAGGTCTCGTCCTCAATTGGATAGGAAACAATGATAGAAGTCACTTTGTTGAGCATTTTGCAGGGCATTGCCGAGTTTCTGCCGATTTCGAGTTCGGGGCATCTCGTGCTGGGGAAGTCGCTTCTCGGCATGGGCGATCTCGGCATGAGGCTCGACATCTTTCTGCATGTCGGGACGCTCGTGGCGATTTTCGTCTTCTATTGGGCGATTGTTCGGCGGATTGTGAAGAATCTTGAATGGGGCTACCTCCTGAAGGTGGTCGCGAGCGCAGTCCCCGCCGGCGTGGTCGGCATCCTCTTTCAGGATCAGCTTGAGGCGGCGTTCGCGAGTCCGAAGATGGTGGGCGCGGCACTTATCTTCACGGGACTTGTCCTGACAGCGACGAAGTTTCTGCCGAAGGGGACGAAGGACGTGTCGTTCGCTCGGGCGATTCTGATGGGCATTGCGCAGGCGGTGGCGATTCTGCCGGGCGTTTCGCGCAGCGGTATGACGCTCGCGGCGGCGCGGGCGAGTGGCGTTGAGGCCGAGAAGAGCGCGGAGTTCTC
>CAVFWY010000237.1:0-2727 GCA_963626175.1 Gemmiger sp. | reverse complement strand
TCGGCGTCGTGTTCCAGCAGTTCAACCTTCTCAATGAGAAGACGGTGGAGGAGAACATCGTCCTTCCCGTGCGGCTTGACGGCGGGCGGGTTGACCGCGTCCGCCTTGAGAACCTCGCCAACCGCCTCGGCATTGCCGACAAACTTGCGCGGAAGCCGGAGGAACTTTCGGGCGGCGAACAGCAGCGCGTCGCCATCGCCCGCGCCCTGATGACGGAGCCGGACGTGATTCTTGCGGACGAGCCGACGGGCAACCTCGACGCGAAGTCCGCGAAGGGCATCTGCACGCTCCTGAAGGAACTGAACGGGGCGGAGAAGAGCGCGATTCTCGTCGTCACCCACGATCCCGTTGTCGCCGCCTGTGCGACGACGGTGCACTTTCTGCGCGACGGGCGCATCGCCGCCTCGCATCCGACGGAGGGCGACCCCGAGCGCGTCTCGAAACTCTATCTGGAGACCTACAAGTGAAGGCGCGGCACGTTTGCGCCGCGCTCGGCATTGCGCTCGCGGTCGGGGCGGTCGTCTTCATGCAGTCGCTCGTGGCGACGAACGATGCCCAAGCTCCTGCCGTGGCGAAGCGGCTGACGACTCCGTGGGCGGCGTGGAAGGTGGAGGGGCTTCGTCTGCGCGGACGCGGCCGACCGCCGATGGAAAAGAGTGAGCCGTCCGCCGCGAAACGCCCCGCGCCGCTTCCGAAGGCGGACTTGTCGCTCCCCTGCCTGTCGATGCAGATCGACTACCGTCCGGGCGGGCGCGTGTTGCAGGGGCCGCCGATGACGTGTGTCGTCGCCGCCGCCCCGAAGGAGTCGCCCTACGGCTCCGCACCGCTCGCGGAGGGACGCTGGGTGGACGAGAGCGCGGCAATGCCTGAACTCGTCTGCACGCGCGGCACGATGATGCGCTTCGGACGCGGCGAACCGCCCGCACTCGGGACGGTCGTCAAGTTTATCGGCGAAAAGGGGGCGGTCGCGTTCACGATTGTCGGTTACCTCGATTCCGCGCGTCTGCCGTCGGGCTGGCCGGGCGCATTCGCGAATGGCGCGGGCTTTGCCGCGCTCGCGGCGGAAACGAAGGGGCGCATCGACTTCTGGCGGTCGCCCGTGCAGGGGGAGGGCGTGCAGACGGCGGAGACGATTGCCGCGCAGTTCACGAGCGACGCGGGGCGCAACATGGGTCGCGCAAAGCCGCTCCTCCTCTGGGCGGCGGCACTCACCGCGCTCTGCATGCTGTTGAATTCGCTCTTCCTCTCGATTGAAGCCCAGCGGCGACAAATCGCCATCCTGCGCATGGTGGGGCTTACGCGCGGCGGCGTCGTGAAGGGCGTCCTTCGCGAGTCGCTTCTCCTGACCCTTGCGGGACTTCTCCTCGGCATCACCATCTCGCTCGCGGCACTTTGGGTCTATGTCTTCTTCGAGCGCGAACTCTTCCCGATGGGCGCGGCGATTGGCTGGAAGGGACTTGTCGCGGCGGTCGCGCTGTCGCCGGTCGTCGCCGTGCTGGGTGCGCTCGTCGCCCTGAAGCCCGCACTCGCCGTCAAGCCGCTCGAGGCCGCGTCGAACCGAATGCCGAAGAAGCGCCATCTTGGCATGCTGATCGCCTTCGCCTGCGGATTCGGTGCGTTTGTCGCGGTTGAGGTGTGGGGGTCGAGCCTGACGAAGCCGTTCATCCCGTCCAAGCAGTGGCCGGACGCCATCGTCTCGATTCTGCCGGGCGGCGTATCGAGTTTTGACATCGAAAAACTCCGTAATCTGCCGGGTGTGCGGCGGATTGCCGAACTCCAGCCCCTGCAGGTCAACTTCGCGCCGCTGGAGGAGATGAAGAGTCCGTGGGCGGGCGGCGGCCCGAAGCAGTATCGCAACGCCCTCTTGCTGGCGAGCGACTGGCTGCCCGACTTCACCTTTGTCGCGGGCAATCACGCGGACGCGGCAAAGGCGATTCGCACGGGGGATGCCTGCGTCATTACCGAAATGATGGCGCGCGCCCGCAAACTGAAACTGGGGGACGACCTCAACCTTGATGCGGGACAGGGACTGAAGGTCGCGCTCAAAATCGTCGGAATCGTCGATCTCAACTGGCACATGGTGACGAGTCGCGGACTCGTGCGTGGACTGAACCGCATGCCCGTGAACACGGATGGGCCCGTCTTCGTCTCGTTTGATACCGTGCAGACGCTCGATGCGCGTCCTGCCGAGTTCGTGAACATGACCCACCTGTGGCTTGACTATGAACCCGACTTCCTCGCCCGACACGGGGTCTTCCCGGCGGGACGGCTCGTGGAGGCGGAGATCGTGAAGGCTCTGAACGGCGCGAATCGCGTCACGAAGGACGGGGACGTTCGCGGCAACGCCGTGCGACTGCATTCGCGTGATGAGGTGGCGGACGGCACGCTCGCGCACGGAACCGCCCTCGTCGGGGCGATGGCGCGAGTTCCGTTCATCTTCCTCGCCATCATCTCGCTCGGCTTCGTTGCGATGCTCGTGGCGAGTGCGGACTCGCGGAAGCGCGAGTTCATCGTGCTTCGGGCGGTCGGGGCGACGCGGGGACAGCTCGCGGCAATCCTGGTGCGCGAGGCGGTGAAGACGGCGGGCTGGGCGATTGGGTTCGGTCTCCTCGGCGGTTCGGCGGTCGGGTGGCTCGCAACGGCGGGCACGCGGGCGGCGATGGCCAACTGGGGGCTTCCCGCCTGTTTCGACCTGCCCGTGCTCACCGTCCTTGAGGGCGCGGCGGG
>CAVFWY010000236.1:0-2728 GCA_963626175.1 Gemmiger sp. | reverse complement strand
CGATGGCCTCATCCTGCCGCCCCTCGTCCGCCCGAAGGTTGCCCTCAAGGACGACACGCCGCACGATCTGCGCCGTGCGGATGTCCGCCAGCACCGCCTCACGGATGTCCGCGTCCACGTCCGCCGCGTCAATCCAGTCGAATGAGGGCACTTCCCGCGTCACGAAGTTATCCGCCCGAACCGCCGCGTCCCTGTCGGTAAAGGCGGGCATCACGTCCTCGTCCGTCCCGACGTAGTTCGCGAAAAGTCCCGCCAGCGAGTCGCATTCCGCCCGGGCGAGGTCCCCGAAGAGATCCTCCCGCGAGAAGACGTCCATCATCGCGGCAAGTTCCTGTCCGAGACCGCCCCTGCGACCGACCAGCACCCAGTCGCTCACGCCCGGCATCCACAGGTGCTTTTCGTCGCCCGGATGAGATTCAAGCAGCGTCCTGAATTGGGAAGCGAGCAAATCCCGCGCATCGATGCAGCGCACGTAAAGCGTCCCCTCCATCGGCGGAGTCCGCCCGAAGGGCGACCCCTTCACCTTCCCAGCGACGAAAACGATGTCGCCCGCCACCGCGTCGGTCGCCCCTTCCGCAATCGACAGCCCCGCGTCGGCAAAAAACGGACGGTAGTCGTTCGCCCGATCGCCCAGCAGGATGACGCGCGCCGCCGTCGGGTGTTCGACCAGCGCAATCACGGCGGAGACGATGCGCACCGCCTCGCACGTCTTGACTTCGTCCGAAACAATCGGCTTCTTCGTCGCCTTGCCGCATCCGCCGAAATAGGCGAGCGCGGCGACGACCAGCGCGGCAATCACCGCGAGAAACGTCAGCCCGACTCGACTTCGCTTCGTCTTCTTCATTCAATCGCCTCCCGAATCGCGGCAACGCAGCGCGGCACAACGCCCGTGCGACGCTGCACGGCCTCCGCCGCCCGCGCCCCGAGCGCAGCCGCCGCCGGTTCATCCGCCAGAAGTCGTCCGATTTCCCGCCCAAGTTCCGCCGCGTCGGCAACCTGAACGATGGCATTCGCCGCGCAGAGATCGCTCATCACGGGACGGAAGTTCTCGGTGTTGGGACCGACCAGCGTCGGCTTCCCGCACAGGCAAGGCTCAATCATGTTCTGACTGCCGTGCGCACAGAGCGACTTACCGACGAACACGACAGAGGCGATGCCGTAAAGCCCCATCAGTTCGCCCGTCGTATCCGCGAGGAACACGGCCTTGCGCCCGTCCGACGTCCTTCGCCCGTCTTCGCCGCGACTGCGCCGAACACACGCGAAACCCGCCTGGACGACGTTCGCCTCGACGGCATCCGCCTTCTCGAAGTGACGCGGCGCAAGCACGAGAACGAGGCCATCGTTCTTCCCCGCCAACTCCGAATAGATATGCAGAAGGACTTCATCCTCGCCCGGCCACGTCGAACCACCGAGCAGGATCTTCGCATTCGGCTTCGCCGCGATCCAGTCCCGCAACTCCGACTCCTTCGCGGGATTCCGCTTCGCCACGTCGAACTTGAAACTGCCCGTGACGGAAACCGTCGCGTCGGGTGCGCCCGCCGCGACAAGGCGGGACTTGTCCAGATCGGACTGCGCGAAGATGCGCGTGAAGCAGCGGAAGACATCGCCGAACCACAGGCGGGCGGCGCGGTAGCGCGGCGCACTGCGATCGCTCACCCGCGCATTGACGAGGAAGAGCGGAATACCGCGCTTCTTCGCCGTGCGGATGAAGATCGGCCATATCTCGCTTTCCGTCAAAACGATTGAACGGGGCTTGACCGTCGAAAGCGCACTCTTCACGAAGTTCGGGAAGTCGAGCGGATTGTAGATGAGGACGTCGTTCGCCGCGACTTCGCGCTCCGCCATCTTCCAGCCCGTCGAGCTGGTCGTCGAGAAGCAGAAGCGGACGGACGGCTCGACCTTGCGCCACTCGCGCATCAGCTGTCCGGCGACCTGAACCTCCCCGACCGAGACGGCGTGAATCCACACCCAGCCGCCTTCGAGAAGCCGCCGACGAATCGCTTCGGGATACAGTGCGAAGCGATCCCCCATCCGCGCCCGATAGCCGCCGCGCCGAAGCATCCGCAGCAGAAAGCCCGGCAGCATCAGCGGGAAAACGGCGGCGAAAAGCGCGTTATAGACGAGCCACTTCACGCCTTCAGCATCCCAAAGGGCGAGAGCGTCGCGCCGGGCTCGACATTCTTCAAAACGGGTGTGCCGCAGGCGACCGTCGCACCCGCGCCGACTTTCATGCCGGGAGCGGTGCAGCTGTTCGTGCCCATGAAGGCGTGGTCGCCAATCACCGTGTGACCCGACAGCGAAACGCCGGGACAGATGTTGGCAAAATCCCCGACGGTCGAATCGTGTCCGATTCCGGCACGAGCGTTGATGATGACGAACTTGCCGATGTCCGTGCCGACCGAAACCACCGCCTCGGGGGCGATGTAAGTTCCGTGACGGAACTCGGTTGTCGGCGAGACCTGCGCCGACGGGTCGATGAACGAGGGGAAGTCGTGTCCGCGCAACTGGCGGTAGATCTTCTCGCGAATGACGTTGTCGCCAATCGCCACGAAGACGGACGCTCCGGGGAAGTCGTGCGAGGCCTGCGCCGCGCTTCCGAGAAGCGGATAGCCCTCGAAGTTGCCGGAGGCCTTCGCCGGATCGTCATCGGCAAAGCCAATCACGTTCCACAGAGGCTCGGGGGACGCACCGTTGATGCGCTCCACCGTCCACACCGCCTCGCGGCCGA
>CAVFWY010000235.1:0-2735 GCA_963626175.1 Gemmiger sp. | reverse complement strand
GCGGGCGGAACGCACGTCGTCTTGCCGCTCCCCGGCGGAGCGGTGAGCACGACATCGCGATTCCGCGCCAGGGCGCGGCGGATTTCCCCTATCTTTTCTTCTACCGGAAACATGGACGGTGGAGATTATACC
The DNA here is from genome assembly GCA_963626175.1 of Gemmiger sp. GTDB lineage: Bacteria > Verrucomicrobiota > Kiritimatiellia > RFP12 > UBA1067 > UBA1067. The sequence goes on along the minus strand of CAVFWY010000235.1, from coordinate 2,603 downwards.
AAAAAAGGGCGCGGCAGTTCTGCCGCGCCCCCTTTCACCGCTGATGAAGCCTTACGCCTTCGCGTCGAGTTCGGCCATCGCCGCACGGCGGCTCAGCTTCACGCGCCCGCGTTCATCCACGTCAAGGCACTTCACCATCATCTTGTCGCCGACCTTGCAGACGGCGTCCACGCTCGGGACGCGCTTGTCGCTGAGTTCGGAGATGTGGCAGAGTCCGTCCAGACCGGGGAGAATCTCGACAAATGCGCCGAAATCCTTGATGCCCGTCACGGTTCCCTCGTAGATCTTGCCCGGCTCGGCAACCGCACTCACTTCGCCGACGGCCTTCTTCGCCGCTTCCATCGACTCGAGGGTCGTTGCGAAGATCGAGACCTTGCCGTCGTCATCGATGTCAATCTGCGCACCCGTCGTCTCGACGATGGCGCGGATGTTCGAGCCGCCGGGGCCGATGAGCGCACCGATCTTGTCCACGGGAATCTGCATTTCCTCAATCCGCGGCGCGTACTTGTTGAGTTCGGCGCGGGGAGCGGGAATGACGCTCTCCATGAAGTCGATGATCTTGAGGCGCGCATCGTGCGCGGCCTTGACGGCGCCCTCGACGAGATCCCACGTCAGGCCGCGGAGCTTCAGGTCGACCTGGAAGCCCGTGATGCCCTTGCGCGTTCCGCCGACCTTGAAGTCCATGTCGCCGCAGTGGTCTTCCGCACCGAGAATGTCGGTGACGAGAACCTTCTGGCTCTGGTCGTCGTTCGTGAACAGGCCGATCGAAATGCCCGCGACAGTCCGCTTCAGCGGCACGCCCGCATCCATGAGGGCGAGGCAGCCGTTGCAGATCGAGGCCATCGACGAAGAGCCGTTCGACCCCATGATCTCGCTGACCACGCGGATCGAATACGGAAAATCGTCGGGGAGGACCTCCGCAATCGAGCGTTCGGCAAGTGCGCCGTGACCGATTTCGCGGCGACCCGTCGAGCCGAGACGGCCGACTTCGCCCGTGCAGTAGGGCGGGAAGTTGTAGTGGAGCATGAACCGCTTCGAGGGGTCTCCGCCCGTCACCGAGTCGAGTTCCTGCGCGTCCTTCTTCGTGCCGAGCGTCACCGTCGCGAACGACTGCGTCTCGCCACGCGAGAAAATCGCCGAACCGTGCAGACGCGGCAGAACGCCGACCTGCGCCGCGAGCGGACGAATCTCGTGCTGGGCGCGGCCGTCGATGCGCTTGCCGTGGACGAGCACGTTCTTGCGGACGGTCTCGATCTCAAGCGCGTCGAAGAGATGGACGAAGCCGACCGCATCGACTTCGGGCCACTTCGCGGCGACCTTCGCGAGGAGGTCTTCCTTGATGGCCGAAACCTTGCCCTGACGCTCCAGCTTGCCCTTGATGAGCAGCGCCGCCGCGAGGGCTTCGCCGCCTTCCTTGCGCATGAAGTCCATCTTGTCCGCCGGCTGGGGGACGTCGGCGATCACCTTGTCGGGCTTGCCGAGCGCACGGCGCATCTCAATCTGGAGGTCGATGATCTTCTCGACTTCCTCGTGGGCGCGCTTGAGCGCGGCGATGAAGTCCTCGTCGCTGATTTCGGAGGCCGAGCCTTCCATCATGAGGAACTTGCCGCGAATGCCGGCGTAGAGGAGGTCGATGTCGCTCTTCGCCTTCTGCTCGTGGGTCGGGTTGATGATCCACTGACCGTCGATGCGGCCGATGCGGACGCACCCGATCGGGCCCATGAACGGAATCTCGCTGATGTGGAGCGCGGCGGAGGCCGCGTTCACCGCGAGGAAGTCCGCCTCGCGCGTGCCGTCGCACTGGATGAGCGTCGAGTTCACCTGCACGTCGTTGTAGTAGCCGTCCGGGAAGAGCGGGCGAATCGGGCGGTCGCACATGCGCGCCGTGAGGATTTCCTTGCTCGTCGGACGCGCCTCGCGCTTGAAGAACCCGCCGGGAAACTTGCCGGCGGCGTAGAACTTCTCGCGGTATTCGCACTGCAGCGGGAAGAAGTCGATGCCTTCCCGCGGCTTATCCGTATTCGTCACCGCCGTGAAGACGGTGTTGTCACCGTAACTCACGGTGACGGCTCCGGCGGCCTGCTGCGCCAGAAGCCCGGTCTCGATCACGAGGTCCGTCCCCGCGATGTCGACCCTGAACTGCTTTGTGTTTTCCATTACTTTTGTTTTCTGTTTGTAAATCGCTTAGCGGCGGATGCCGAGCTTCTTGATCAGCTCGCGGTAGCCCGCCTCGTTTTCGCGCTTGAAGTAGTCGAGCAGGTTGCGGCGGTTCTGCACCTTGCGCAGCAGACCGTAGCGGCTCGAATGATCCTTCTTGTTCGCCTTCAGGTGCTCGGTGAGCTTCTCGATTTCCTTCGTGAGGAGCGCGATCTGCACTTCGCTCGACCCGGTATCACGGTCGTGACGCTGGAATTCGTTCTTGATGGCGGCCTTGTCGATGTTCATTTGTATCTTTTTCTTTCTTTTATCCTGCAAACCGGGAAGTTAAGTTCCCCCTGCCGATCGTCTTCACCCGAAGACACCAACCATCCGCACAAAACGGACATCCGCGGCAGGGATAACCTCCTGAGACAGTCGCAGAACGGCGCATAATATACCAAATC
>CAVFWY010000234.1:0-2754 GCA_963626175.1 Gemmiger sp. | reverse complement strand
CGCTCGTGCAGGTGTTCCTGAAGGACAAGGACATGGCGGACTATCCCTCCACGGCCAATTGGTCGTTCCGCGTGCCGGTTGCCAAGACGCCGCGCGTGACGCTCGCCTACGAGAACGACGCCGACTCGGGCATCTGGTACGAAAACGAGAAGAACACCCACAGTCTGAAGGTCGGACTTTCGCAGGCGGCGACGGCCGACGTCGAGGTGCGCGTCAAGGCCCCGAAGACCGATGACGGCGGCTACATCAAGTTCAAGGCGCGCACGAACATCGTCTGGGAGGATACCGAGAACGAGGACTGCTACATCGTCAAGTTCCCGGCGGGCACGACATCGCAGACGCTCACGGTGTCGGAACTGGACGGCACGTCCGACACGACGGCGGGCATCGACCTCGAGGCGTTCGTCATCACGACGGACGATTCCGGCTACGGGAAGCCGTGGAACGAATACTACGAGGCGGCGTCGGCGATTGCGCCGGTGCTGAAGGTCGTGAACGTCGCTCCCGACGGCTCGATCTCTCCGGCGGACGGCACGACGAACACGACCGCCAAGGTCTACACCGACTACACGGTGAAATACAAGGTGATCAGCGACGCGGCGGCCGACCTCGCCGCCGGCATCTCGGTCGTCCTGACGGTGGACGGCGAGGAAGTCGCGTCGGAAACCGCGACGGATAATACCCAGCACACGTTCGCGACGCCCGTCACTTTCACCTCGCCCGGTCTGAAGACGGTCGTCGTCACCTTCACGGACAAGGACGACAACTCGTCGACCTACACGATCTACTACAACGTGATGGAGACGAAGACGGTCGTCGTTTCGGCGCACGACCCGGCGGCGGCGCGCACCTCCGCGAACAGGCACTCCGACCGCTATGATTCCGCCAAGGGCCTTGGCGCGGGTCGCGTGGACGGCGAATCGGCCAATCCGCAGAAGGTCGCAAGCTGGGTCTCGACCTTCTCCCTCGCGGTCACGGACTCCACGTTCCCCGTCGTCGCGACGGGCTATCAGGTGGCGAATCCGGTGAACGACCAAATCAACACGAACGGACAGTATCCGCGCACGGCGGGCGACGAACCCTACTCCTATCTCAACGACTCGCGCGGTGCGAAGGGCTACGACAGCTTCTTCTATGCCTGGGTCTGCAACAACACGACGACGTTCGACGGACTCGACCTCGAAGCCGACCTGATGATCGGGCCTGCGAAGTCGAAGACCTTCCCGATTCCCCTGCAGGCCTACGACGCCCAGAAGTCGACCTACGACACGCAATACTGGGAAGCCGTCTTCTCGAGGGAATGGCTCGCGAGCGACAACTGCGGCGATATCAACGCTGACGGCATCCCGGATCTGTTCGTGACGAAATACTCGGGCTTCGGGGTCTTCGACGCGAACCTGACGAAGTCCGGCGACGACCTCGCCGATCTCTCGGACTGGAACGACGATGCGGACTACTTCCCGAACACAGATACTTCGGCAATCGCCTCGTTCATCCCCGGACTCTCCAACACGTGGGTGACGGCGGGCACGCCGTTCGAGGCGCGCTTCGAGATCCGCGGCTGGTATGCGAATGGCGGCGAGGCCTCCCCCGCCCTGAACGACGCGGCGCAGCAGCTCGGCCTTGACCGGAACTTCACATCGGTCGTCAACTTCACCGACCCGGCGACGGACAGCGAGTCGACCCTCTCGCCTATCGAATGGTGGGCGTTCACGAACTATTGCGCGAAGATCGAGCGCGAACCGACCGACACCACGATCTGGGCGGGCGGTTCGGACGCCCTCGCGTGGTCGCCCGAACGACCGACCGATCCCACGCTCGCCGATACGGACAAGGACGGCTTCCCGGACGGCTACGAATACTACGTCTGGTATCGTGCTCACGTCGGCTACACCGAGAACGGCGAATACAAGAAGCTGACGGGGCGGCGGTATAACCCGAAGGACCCGATGCACCCCGAAATCATCACGTCGGAGGAAATCGCCGCGCTCTACGACCCGCGTCACGACCTTTCGGGCGCGGCCAGCCCCGGCCCCACGACCGACACGGATAACGACGGCCTCACGGATCTCGTCGAACTTGCGCTCGGCACGAATCCCTTCGACTTCGACACGGACGGCGACGGTCTCCCGGACGGCTACGAACTCGCGGTTTCCATGACGGATCCCCTGAAGGCGGTGACGGGTGGCTCGACCTCCGAGCCGGACGGAGAGGCGAACCCGGACGGTGACGCGATGGCGTTCTACACCGTGCAGCTGCCGATGCTCGGTTTCGCCGCGGAAGGTTCGGACGAAGTTTCGGAATACTGGGTCGGCGACAATGCGTGGTCGCTCTTCTCGGCGGACGAAACCGGCGACGACCCGAAGGTCTGCTACTTCGTGAACGGCGCGGACGGAACGCGCTATCTCGTCACCGAGGGCATCGTCGACTACAAGAAGGACGACGAGGCGATGACGGCGACGGTGAATGCGTCGATCAATGCGTATTCGTCGTGGGCGACGGGGACGGTCGGCCAGACGACGTTCTACTACCCGGGCGACGCGGCGACGACCGTTGACCTGAACGGAATGGCGCTCGACTACGCGAACCCGACGGAACTCGGGTCGGGCAACATCTATCAGGCGTGGGACTACGACGGCGAGGGCACGCGCATCGCCGGCGTCGCGTGCGGCGCGGACGACCTCAAGGATCTCCTCAACCGGACGGTTGCGCTCAGCGCGACGACGAACCTCACGTTCATCCACTTCCAGGTCT
>CAVFWY010000233.1:0-2778 GCA_963626175.1 Gemmiger sp. | reverse complement strand
GATGAGCGCGTTCGGTCGCCGCCAGAAGAGCGGCGCGGCAAAGTAGACGCTCGCCATCGCCGCCGCCCGCACCGCACTCGCCGTCATCCCGATCAGGTAGACGTAGGCCCAGAGAAGCGGCACGAGCACCAGTCCGGCAAGCCGTCCGGGGATCAGGCAGAGCGTGAGCGCGCAGAGAAAGAGACGGGCGATGACCATCACGTGCAGTCCCGAAATCGCGAAGATGTGCATCGTCCCCGCACCGATGAAGACATCCCGAATGTCCGATGGCAGTTCCGCCCGCTCGCCAAGCAGTATCGCCCGGTTGAGCGCGACGACTTCGGGGGCGTGACCGAGCCCGATCTCCATGCGGCGGGAGAGGTCGCGGCGAATCCGCGCAAAGGTTCGCGACGGCGAATGCTCGGAAGCCTCCCTCTCGCGGCGGGCGAAAGTGCCGCGTCCGCGAACCCAGAGCGAACGCGGACGCAAATCGGCGACGGGTTTGCGATGGTCGAGCCACCCGGCGCATCGCCAGACTTCGCCCAGCCGTGGGAATGGCCCTTCCTTCGGAACGCGACAGATGACGCGCAACCTGACGCCCGCCGCAGAAGTCGGGAAGGAGACCCACCGCATTCCATCCCTGTCCGCGCCGCGCACTTCTGTCTCTCCTTCCACGGGGAGGCTCAGTTCAAGCGGGCCTCGGGTCACCGCCGCCGCCTCGAGCCAGTCCGCCCGCCGCCCGTAGGCGGCAAGGGCGAGCGCCATTCCGAGCAGGAAGAGCGGCAAGGCCCACCAGCCGCGCACGTTCGCGCCGTATCCCACGAACAGCGCGACGCCCGCCGACAAAAGCACGGCCGCCCGCATCGGGGCGAAGTCCCCGACTGCGAGCCCGCACGCCTCGCCGAGCGCGACGCTTGCGCAGACCGCCAGCCATCGGCTGTCGCTACGCATGATCGAACCAACCTTTGCGCATCATCACAACACTCTGAATGATGCGCCTATTATGTCAGATTCCGCCGAAGGAATCCTTACGCGAACCTTACGGCCGTCTTAAGATTTCGTAAGGTTCAGGCGCGGCGATTCGCCGCCGGAGCGGAGGGACGCGCAAAGAGGCAGGACGAGACGACCGCCGTGAACGGTGCGACGAGCACGAGCCCGAAGCTGCCGACGAGCGTCTTCACGAGTTCCGCCGAAACGAGCGTCGAGTTGAGGAAGTCCATCGGCTTCGTCCCCTGCGCGGCAAAGACCATCAGCAGGGTCAGATAGCCGCCCGAATAGGCGAGGAGCAGAGTCGTCGTCATCGTCCCGACGACAGACCGCCCGACACGAAGACCCGAAAGGAGAAGTTCGCGCCGCGTGATTCGCGGATGATGCCGCGCCACTTCCTCGGACGCGGCGGCGACATCCATCGCGAGATCCATCACCGCGCCCGATGAGGCGAGAATCACCGAACCGATGAAGACGTCGGGCAGGTTGAGGTCGGTATAGCCCGAATAGACGAGTGTCTGCACGAACGGGAGCGTTGCGCCGTTCACGTGCAGAACCGCCGCGAAGAAGTCGGCGAGGGCGAGTGAGGCGACAACCCCCAGCATCGCCCCGAGAAACGCCGCGAACCCCTTGCGCGTCCAGCCCGCGACGAGATACATGATGACCGCCGTCAGCACAAGCACACAGATGAAACTCGTCCATCCCGCCGGCCAGCCGCGCAGACAGAGCGGAATCAGCAGTTTCCACACCGCGAAACAGGAGAAGACGAAGCTGAACAGGGCCTTCGCTCCCGTCCAGCCGCCGAAGACGACGAGCAGCAGGCAGAATGCGCCGAACAGCACGGACATCCAGCCCGTGCGCCAGTGGTCGCGGGCGACGAGCGGTTCCGCGCCGTTGATGACGAGCGCGGTGTCGCCGGGCGCGAACTTTTTGTCGAGTTCCAGTTGGGCGCGGAGTTCGTTCGCCGCTTCGCGGCGTTCGCCGTTCGGGAGTTCGACGACGAGCTTCTGCGTGCCGAACTCGATCAGTCCGTGTCGCTCGATGCCCGAATCGTCAACCGAGATGACTTTCGCCCGCGTCGTCGTGCCGGGGTTGTCCGCGAGCCGCCGAGGCCCCGGCAGATAGAACATCCCGACGCAACCGAGCGCGAGAACGAGGATGGGGAGAAGCCGCCGCACCTTACCGCACGAGTTCCTTGAGGATTTTCGCAATGTCGGTGTTGTCGAGGAAGCCCGCGAACCGCTCCGCGCCCGGGCCTTTCGCCGTCGTCAGCACGGGAAGGGCGGTGTGTGCGCCCGACGTCCAGCCGATGCCGCACTTGTGCGAGAAGATGTTCTTCACCGCCGTCGGCAGTCGCGTGATCTTCGCCGCGTCGTAGGCCTCGTCGTCCCTCTTCCCCTCCTTCGCAATCCGAAGGTCGTGAGCGAACGCCTTTTCGAGTTCATCCCTTTCCGCCGCGTTCAGGACCATCGGGTCTTTCGCCGCGTCACCCTCAAAGCGCAGGCCGAAGTTCTCCGTCAGGAACGGCGCGAGTTCCGCGAGGCTGGCGGGACGCTTCGCCCTGATGTAGGCCGAAAGCGAATCCGCCGAGCACTTCTGGTGCGCGAGGCGATCCATGTAGAAGGCGTAGCCCGTGCCGGCGAAGCCCATCGTCATGCCGCCCGTCTCGTGGTCGCCCGTGACGACGATCAGCGTGTCGGGATGGGACTTCTGGTAGTCGAGCGCCACGCGCACCGCCTCGTCCAGCGCGAGCACGTCGCGCAGGTTCGTCGCCGCGTCGTTGGCGTGACCCGCCCAGTCGATCTTGCCGCC
>CAVFWY010000232.1:0-2786 GCA_963626175.1 Gemmiger sp. | reverse complement strand
GAGCGCCACGCGGGTCCTGCGGAGAACCGCCAGCCGCCCGCATTCGCCGCCATCGTCGCACAAACCACCGCCGCCATCAAGATAACATTCGTTTTCATGTTCAAGATCCTTTCTATTGTCACAATTTCGTTTCGCTTCATTGCGGGCGGCCGAGGACGTCCGCCCCTACCGCCGCCGGTAGGGTCACGCGTCCCGCGTGACCGCACCCTGTCAGCGCGGGCGAGCGGGGACGCTCGCCCCTACCGTCTCTGCGCGTCGCCGTCATCGCGCTCACTCCTCGACCTTGACTCGGAAGAACCCGGAGGCGCCGGCCGGCGCGGCGACTTCCACCGCGAGCGTGCCGTCCGCCTGCGGCGTCACCGCGCGCGGCGTCAGCGTCGTCGGCGCGTCGCCGAGGCTCTCGCGATACTCCACGCGGATGCGCGACGCGGCGACCTGGCCCCAGTCGGCCGCGCGCCCGACCGCGACGGAGAGGCGCACCGCCCCCGGCGCGACGGAGAGCGTCCCGACCGAGACGGAATCAACAATCGCGCTCGTCCGGGTCGCCGGCGGAAGGCTCGCGTCGCCGAACCCGTTGGTCAGTTTCGAGAGATAGGCCGTGTTCGCGGCGAGCTCGGGGTCAAGGTGGATGACGGGGCGGCGTCCCGCGTCGATGCCGGCGCGGCGGAACGGACGCGTCCCGACCGTCGGCCGCCCCAGGATCGTCACCTCGACGAGCGAACGGCAGTCCGCGAAGGCGTACTCGCCGAGCGCCACGACCTCCTCGGGCAGACGAACGCCCGTGAACGCCGTCGACGTGAAGGCGTAGGGATCGATCGTGAGCGTCCCCGCCACGGACGGATCGCGCCACTTCCGCACGGACGCGAAGGTGACGCTCGCGAGCGTCTTGACGCCGGAGAACGCGCGGCGGCCGATCTTCTCCAGAAACATCGGCAGCGTGACGGACGTGATTCCCTTCGTCGAGTTCGCGAACGCGCCCGCACCGATCTCCGTCACGAACTTGCCGTCGATCATGTCCGGGATGACGAGCGACGTTCCGCGCATGGCGACCCTGCCGAACCCCGTGATCGTCACCGTGCCGTCGACGTTGTTCGTGTAGGCGAAAACCCCGTCCGCCGCGCCCGGCAGGACGGCGGGATCGACCGCCCACTTCGCGTAGAGCGTGTGGTCGCCCGTCGCGAGCCAGGCCCCGTTCGCCGTCGCCTTCGTCGCGTCGTCCGCCACGTCGAGATACCAGCCCTCGAACGTGTAGTTCTCGCGCGTCGGGGAGGCGGGGAGGTTGTCGTACTTCCGGTGCGACTGCTTCAGGGTGACGCTCTTCGCCGCGCCAACCTTTCCGCCGAGCGCGTCGAACGTGACATCCGCCAGAAGTTCGACAATCGTGAAGAACTTCTTGGCCGTGCCCTTGTAGTTGTTCTTGCCCGTGAACGTGACGGTCGCCGTGCCAACCTCAACGTTGTTCGAGTAGGAAACCGTGAAGTCGTCGTTGCCGATGATGGACTGCTCGCCGGGCTCGCCGTCCTGGCACGAGACGTCTGGCTTCTTCGCCGTGCCGTCCCAGACATAGCCGCCCTCTGGCACACCGACGAGAGAGAACATCCCCGCCGTGAGCGTCTTCGGCACGATCTTGATCTTGCCGTAGGCGACCGTCACCGCGTAGTTGTCCGGGCGCGTCCCCGCTGCGAAGTCGTAGCTGAAGGTGTTGTCGATCACACCCTTGCTGACCGTCGCGACCGTCGCCCAGTTCGAGGTAACGATGCCCTCGCCCGCGACAAAGCCCTGTCCGCCGATGGTGATAACCTCATAGGTCTGGTCTTTTCCGTTGTAGACAAGATTTGTGTTGGACTCGGATGTAATTGTCACTGGACGCTTTTTAATCGTCAACTCACCAGGCTTCTTCGTCACCTCGTAGTTCGACTCGAGCGTCCCCGCGTTCCAGTTGATGGCGTCGATGACGTTCGAGGTCGAGCCGAAGTTCGTCTGCGAGTTGTTGAGGACGTAGGTCGCGCCCTCGCCGTCCACGAAGCCGTCCTCCGTCACGCCGCCCGCCTTGAGCGCGGTGCCGTCGTAGACCCTCTCCTTGCTCGCCGACGTGAGTTTGAGCGGCCGGCGTCCGATGCTCCAGTCAATCGTCCGCGAGCCGGTGAAGTTGCCCGTGCCCGTGAGCGTCATCTGATACGAGCCCGCGTTCGTCTGCTTGTTGCCCGTGAGCTCGTAGGTGGCGACGGCGAGCGCCGTGGACGTCCCAGCCTTCTTGAAGGTCGCGGAGGCGACGCCCTGCGTCCACACGGTTCCGTCGTAGGTGTGGGACGCGCTGAGCTCACACAACCACTCGCCATCGCCGGAGATGTCGAGCGGGGTAATCTCCAGCTTCCCGTCCCAGTGGAGATTGTAAAACACCTCAAAGTTTCCGTTCGCGTTCGTGAAGTCGGTCTTTTTGAGACCCATTTTCGTCTCCCCAACATCCGTCCGCGAAATCGTCGGATAACTGGAGGCGATGGGTTCGCCTCTGAACTTCGTGTCCGTCATGACGTCATACAGATTCTCATCGTCATCGGCCGCAATGTCGTAGCCGCTGACGGACTTCTCCTCGCCGTCGTAGACGGGCCACGACTGCTTGCCAGCGACATTCACCGTGACCGCGCGCGGCTTGATCTCAACCGTCGCCGAGCCACGATAGGGGGCGTAGCCGTCGGCAACGATTCGATAGAACACGGTCCTCGTTCCCGCATTCGTGAAGGTCGGATTCTCCGCCTCATACCTGTCGGCGGCAATGTCCGCCTCCA
>CAVFWY010000231.1:0-2797 GCA_963626175.1 Gemmiger sp. | reverse complement strand
TCGCCTATGCGATGACCATTCACAAGTCGCAGGGCAGCGAATATCCGGCGGTGATCGTGATTATCCACACCCAGCATTACGTGATGCTGCAGCGCAACCTCCTCTATACGGCCATCACGCGCGGGCGCAGGCTCGTGCTGCTGATGGGCGTGCCCTACGCCGTCGATCAGGCGATCAAGACGAACACCGTCCGCGAACGTCGCACCGGGCTCGCTGAACGCCTTCAGCCGCATCAATGCGAGTAGTGCGGTCTTGAGGACGATGGATGAAAATATGGTATACTATCCGCCATGAGAATCGTTGTAAAAGTCGGTACGCATGCGATTGCGGCAAAGACGGGAAGGCCTGACTACAAGGCCCTTCGTCGGCTCGTGGCGCAACTGTGTGAACTTCGCAAGACGGGTTGCGAACTCGTCTTCGTCTCCTCGGGCGCCGTTGCGGCGGGCATCGAGGCCCTCGGGCTGAAGGCTCGACCGGCGGACGTGAACGACGTCCAGATGTGCGCGGCGGTCGGTCAGGCGCGGTTCATCTACGAATACGAGAAACTCTTCGGGGAGCATGGTGTCAAGATCGGACAGATCCTGCTGACGCACTACGACTTCGAGGAGCGGCGGCGCAGTCAGAACGTGAAGAAGACCCTCGAACGCCTGATGAAGGATCGCATCGTCCCCGTGGTGAACGAGAACGACGTCGTCGCGGACGAGGAACTGAAGGGACAGACGTTCGGTGACAACGACTGGATGTCGTTCCTCATCGCCAAACTCGTGAAGGCGGACGTGCTCGTTCTGCTGACGACGGTGGACGGGCTTCTCGATGCGAACGGGCGGCGCATTCCCCGCGTCGATCACGTGCGCGGCGTGACGCGGCTCGTGCGGGCCGGCGAGAAGGGCAGACTCTCGAAAGGCGGGATGGATTCCAAGCTCAAGGCGGTGAAGGCCGCCGTCGCGGCGGGAATCGACACCTATATCGCCAACGGAAGAAAAGCCGCGCTCGTGCCGCTGATTCAGGGCAAGTGCGTGGGGACGTTCTTCCCCGGCAGCGCACTCTGACCGCTTCGCGGCAAAAGGGCGACGGATGCGCCACTGAACCCACGCGGGTTCGGTGGCGTTTCAGTTTGCAGAGAGAAAGGAGACCCAAACTAATGTCCAAAGGCAAGAAAAACAAGGCGACGGAAGAGCCGAAAGCGAGCGCGTGGGCGGATTTGCCCTCGTTTTCCGAGTTCGTCAAGGGGATTCGCTCGCCGCATTCGTCGGGCGAATACAAGCGGGCGATGCTCGCCGTGGATCGCCTGAAAGCCCCCGTCATCGCGATTCTCCTTCCCGTCCTGTCCGTCGTCGCTCTGATTGTCATCACGGCGACGACGCAGGGCCAGAAGGCCGTCCTTGACATCCAGATTGCCACGGTCGAGCAGGACGAGCCGCTTGTCGACGAACCGGAGGATGAACCGGTTGATGCGCCGGACGTCATTGCGGTTGAGCCGGATGCCGTCATGATGGACGTGAGCGTCGATTTGCCGACTGCGCCGACGGCGGTCGAGGTTGTGGCGGCCCCCGTGGAGACGCGGGGCGCACAGGCGATCGAGGCCCCCGTGAAGATGACGAACATCAAGATCAGCCCGCGGATGAAGTCCCTCAGCGGTGGCGGGGCTTTCGGCGTGAAGGTCGGCGCGGGCGGTCACACGGGCGGCATTCCGCCGGGCTACATGATTGGCGAGATGTTTGACTTCAAGCGGGATGCGGAGGGCAACGAGATCGAGGGCTGGCATCCCGGCATGTATTGGGAACAGGCGCGCAAGCTGATCAACGGCGGCAAGTTCGGCGCGGAGGCGGAAAGGCACGTTTACAAAGTCCCCGCCAAGGTCGCCCTGAACAAGATCTGGGTCCCGAATCAGAGCGCGGATAACGGCCCGGCGGCATTTGGCGTCGGGGACAAGATGAAGCCGCGCGGCTGGATGGCGCATTACACGGCGACGCTTGTGCCGAAGGAGACGGGGCGTTTCCGCTTCATCGGCGACTTCGACGACTTCATGGCCTGTTTCGTCAACGGCAAACTCGTCCTTGAGGCGAACTGGTCGAATTACGGGGACCATCCCACCCGCGTGACGGGTTGGAAGTCTCCCGAAGGGAAGAGTCCGTATGGAATCGACGTCATCGGCGACTGGTTCGACCTGAAGAAGGGGCAGGCGGTTCGGCTGGATGTCTGCGTTGGCGAAGTCCCCGGCGGAGCCATCTGCGGACGGCTGATGATCGACAGGGAGGGTGCGGCGTATGAGATGGACGGGGAACGGCCTATCTGGCCGCTGTTCAGTTCGCGGCGGCTTTCGTTCAGGGAGATTGAGACGATTCGGAAGAACAATGCGGCGGGTGGCTTCAAGTTTGCGACGGAAATATCGTCCCTCTTCCAGTTGGCGGATGAAAAGCCCGTCGACAAGAAGCCGAAGAAGGCGAAGCCGCCCGCCGAAAACGTCCGCGTCGAGGTTGATATCTGAAGTTTCTCCGATTACCCTCCGATCGCCCTTGACTTTCGACGGCAAAAAGAGTTATAATCACGCCCAATCATTCCGCATAGGAGATACGTATGGCAGAAGACTTGCAGAGTTTGCTCGAGAAGATCAATCGCGAGGGCGTTGAAAAGGCGCAGGCGACGGCGGATGGCATCGTCGCCGACGCGAAGAAGCGCGCGGCCGAAATCGTGAAGGCCGCGAATGACGAAGCCGCGAAGGCGAAGGCCGACTCCGAAAAAGCGGCGGCGGACTACGCGGCGCGGGCGGTCGAGACGATCGGTCAGGCGGCGCGCG
>CAVFWY010000230.1:0-2817 GCA_963626175.1 Gemmiger sp. | reverse complement strand
ACGTGAACCGCTACCTCTTCCTCGAAATGCTGATGTCCGTCCGCGACCGCCTCGTCATCACCTATCCGAATCGCGACACGGAGAAGGATTCCGAACTCTTTCCGTCCGTACTCGTGCGAGAATTGGAGGATTTCGCGGGTCGGTTCGTGCTGAACGCCCCTTTCGGGGAGTTCGGTGATTATCCGCTCCTTGAACGCGGCGAAAGGGGGATGGACGCGGCGAAAAGTCCCGTAGCGGACGTCGTCTGGCGGAAGGATGACCCGCAGGCGGGAATCTTGCCGACTTATTCGGATGTTGCGCGGCGGATGGCGCGCGAACGGCTGTCGACGAATGTGTCGCCGTTTGTCGGTGAATCGGCGGCAGCCTTGTCCACCGCAATCTCGCGGCAGGAAATCACGGCGAGGGAATTGGCGGCGTTTCTGCGCGAACCGTTGAAGGCAGTTCTGCGATACCGTCTGGGCGTCGCCGTCGAAGGGACACGCGATACGGAACTCGATCCCGACTCGCCCCTTGGCATCTCCGAAGGATTGACGAAGTGGAATCTCCAGTCCGCCTGGCTTGCGGACAATCGGAAACTTGACGCGGCGCTTCAGCGGCTTCGGCTTTCGGGCGGTATGCCCGGTGCGTTCCTCGGCGACTTCGCAAGTGCGCAATTCCACGCGAATCTCGCGGGCAAACTCCCGCCTTTCCTATCCGAGGAGGGGGCGATGGGGGAGGTGATGCGTGTCGCCTTCTCGACGACCATCCAAACGGATGCGGTGGAACGGGCGGAAGTGCGCTTTACGGCGGAGATTCCAAACGGACGGCGAGAAGGGCGCGATGTCTCGGTTCTGGTGACCGGGTTGAAGAACACGGCGAAGAATCCGCGTCCCGACCATCGCGCGCTCGACGCGCTTCTCACCTTCCTGATGTTCGTGGTGAATGCTCGGGAGGTCGAGCCGTGGCATCTGAAGGTCTGCGTCCTTGACCTGGAGGCGGGCGGCTATGCCATCTGGCACTGGCAGACGACGGCGACGGAAGCACTGGACTATCTCAAGCGGCTGACCGTCCGCTACCTCACCTATCTGCGGCAGCCGTCGAAGGGATACGCTGATATCGGCTACGTTGGGTTGGCGCGGAATCTCGTCGAGAAGGAAACGGGCGGAATCGACTGGCGAGCGACGCACGAACGCCTGACGGCGCAACCGTCCGACTACCGCCATCTGTCCGGCTACAACGGCAACCTCGTCATCGAGCGGACGAAGGATTCCCTCCTTCGCCCGCCAACGGAGGCGGAGGTGAAGGAATTGTTCGAGGCTTATTACGCGCTGCCGTTCGCGGCGGAAAGGGAGGTGGACGCATGAACGCCGAATTCATCCGCGAACGGCTGGGTGACCCGACCTCCGTCTGGAATCGACTGCAGTATGACCGCGACGGCATCATCGAGGCTTCCGCCGGCACGGGGAAGACCTACGCCCTGCAAAGCATTGTCCTTAAACTTCTCGCGGAAAAGCACGTCGAAAGCGCGAAGAACGTCCTTCTCGTCACCTACACCGAGAAGGCGGCGGGGGAACTCAAGGATCGCATCCGCGCCGTCCTCGAGTCGGCGGAGATGCTGCCACCGGACTTCGAGGAGATGACGATTTGCACGATTCACTCGTTCTGCCGCGAGCTGCTTTCCGAGTATGCGTTTGAGAACGGCGTGCCGATGACCTTTGAGATCGGCGGGTCGGAAGCAGACCTCTTCCACCGCGCCATCCGACATACACTTCTCGGCACGGCGTTTCGGGAGCGGTATGCCGCAGCCTTTTCGGAGAAGATGGCGGCGGACGACCTCACGGCGACGGACAAACTGGTTGCCGAGGCGGAAGCCGCGCTCTCTGCGCTTGTGAGGGGAACGCCACTTCCGTTGAAGACAAAAGAATTCGCGCTCGAACTCGCAAGGATGTCCGAAGCCGAGTTCCGCCGCCTGAAGGCCGATTCCTCCTTCCTGACGTTCGACGACCTCGTGGTGCGGGCGTGCGAGGTAATCGAGCGGGAGGCGGAACGGGAGGGATGCGGCGAACGGAGCGAACTACTCGAGACGATCCGCAAACGCTACCGCATCGCCCTGGTTGACGAGTTCCAGGATACGGACGAGCGGCAGTGGACGATCTTCAGTTCGATTTTCGCGGCGGAACGCAACCGACTGGATGCGGCGGACTGTCCCGTGCCGAAACAGGGCTTTCTGCTTGTCGTCGGCGACCCGAAGCAGGCGATTTACGGCTTTCGCGGGGCGGACATCGAAACCTACCTCAGGGCGCAGAGCGCGATTCTCGAGAACCAGCCCGCGCAGACGCTTTCGGCGACCTACCGTTCTTCGCCGCCGCTCGTGGGCGGACTGAACGCCATCTTCCAATGTCCCGCCTGGTTCGCGGAGATGCGCACGGCGAGCGGGTCAATCGACTATGCGCCCGTCGAATCGCCGCCGCAGAACGAACGCTTTGCAGGGCTTGAAGACCTGACAGGACGCGAGGCGATTACGCTCCTTGAATCTTTGCCGGGACCTCAGCCGACGCCGACTACGGGGAAGGGCGGATACGGCAACAAGACGATTTGCCTGCCCGTCTTCGCCCGAGCGGCGGCACGTGAGATGATGCGGCTGAAGGCGCTGCCCGTCGCCTATCGGACAAAAGACCCAAGGACGGGCGAAGTGAAAGACCATCGGCTTGACTACCGCGACATGTGCGTTCTCGTGCGCGGACGCGAGGAGGCCGCCGTCGTTCGTCAGGAGTTGTCGCGCGCGCGCATCCTCTATAGTCAGTACAAGGAGCGCGGGCTTTTCGATTCCGCCGAGGC
>CAVFWY010000229.1:0-2820 GCA_963626175.1 Gemmiger sp. | reverse complement strand
TCGAGCCAGGATTCGGCGAGGGCGGGCCAGGCGTCGGTCGGGCAGCCGAGCGTGCGGATGCCGTAGCCGTGCCCGCCGTGACCGCCGCGCTCGAAGACGTGAAGCCGCGCCGAGACACCCGCGTCCTTCAACGCCTTGAAGTAGCCGAGCGACGTCTCGACGGCGCAGGGGTCGTCCTCGCTCTGCATGATGAACGCGGGGGGCGTATCCTTCCCGACGGGATAGTCGTCCTGTCGGATGGAGAGCCCGTGATGACCCTTCCACGGGTCGCTCGGGTCGTTGCGCTCGAGCAAGTCCCACGGGTAGATCGCCATCTGGAAGTCCGGGCGGCAGGATTGCGCGTCGATTTCATCGACCGCCGCGTAGATGGGGTGTCGGAAGGCGGTCGCCGCCCGCACGGCGAGGTTCGCCCCCGCCGAGAAGCCCATGATGCCGACCTTCGCGGGATCGACGTTGAACGCGGCGGCGTTTGCCCGAATCCACCGCAGGGCGCGTTGCGCATCGGCGAGCGCTGCGTCGCGGCATTCGGGGACGCGGTATTTGAGGACGACCGTCGCGATTCCCTTCCCCTTGAGCCACTGCGCGATGTCGATGCCCTCGTGATTCCACGCGAGGATGGCGTAGCCGCCGCCGGGACAGACGACGACGGCCGGGGTCGGCTTCGCCGCCTTCGGCGGACACGCCACGATGATCTGCGGAACGCTGACGTTCTCCATCCGTATGATGTCGTCGCGCATCGGCGCGATGCCCTCCGGCTTCGGGTTGCAGACGGCGAGCGGAATCTTGCCGTCGGGCCAGAGCGGGAAGGCGGGGTTCGGCGTATCCGCGAACGAGCCGAGCGACTGCAGGTCGGCATCCGAGAGAATGGTGTGGGTATCGTTTTCTGACATAGTTGACTATTTTTTTGTCCGTTTACCGGATGACGAGGCGGAAGCCGGATTGCTTCTTGATGCGCGTCCAGTCGGCGAAGACGATGGAAGTGGAGGTCACGTTCTTGTAGGTGCCGCTCCAGTCCACGAAATACCAGCCGCTGCGCGAGGGCTTCGAGGGCGGTGTCACCGTGCCACCCGCCTCGACGGTGCTGGACTGCAGCAGCGTTCCGTCGTAGTCGTAGAACAGGACGGGGATGTCGCTCGTGAGCGCAACACTTGAGAAGAGGGAGAGTTCGGGCTTCGCGTCATCGTCCGTGCCCATCGTCCACGGCAGGTATTCATTGTCCGTCGCCGCCATCGTGTTCAGGGCGTCGAGCGCATTCGCCGCATCATAGCCATCGACATCCGCCGCGAAGAAGTTCTCGATCGTCACGGTCGTCGAGCAGTTGGTATAGAGCGATCCCACCGCGACCCAGCAGTTCGAGAAGACGGCTCGTGTGCCGGCTTCATTGCCGACGTTGATTTCGCCGATGATTGCACCAAAATCAATTTCCGTTGGCACAGAGATGTTGCCGTAGTTGGCACAGTTCTCGTAGAAGAATTTACCCGTTTTTGCGTCGGTTCTACCCGTGTTGTAGCCGCAGAGACCGCCGATGTGCCCGTTTGCGTCGAGCGTCAGGCTGCCGTAGTTGACGCAGTTCTCGAACCGCCAGATGCCGCGGCCGGAGAGTGTCGAGAGACCGCTTTTGCCAGGGGAGTAGCCTGAAACGCCGACGAGTCCGCCAATCCCGCCGCCTGCGTTCACTGCGCTCACATTCATCGTTCCATAATTGACGCATCCGACGAGAAAGCCGTCAAACGAACCTCGCGTCGCACCGAGGATGCCGCCCATTCCGTCCGTCCATACTTTTGTTCCTGTAGAGGTCATATCGCCGCGATTTTCGCAGTAAAGGAAACGGACGGTCGATGCCATATCGGGTTCGCCGCCGTTGCACAGACCGACAATGCCGCCCATCGCTCCCTTGTCGCCCGACGAAGTGAAACTACCAAAATTGATGCAGCGGACGAAGTTGACCTCCGGATAAGGCGCGGTCTTCGCGCTGATGCTGGCAATTGTGCCGACTATTCCACCCGCACCATAGTTAAAATTATTGTTCTGCGCGTTCAGACGGACGATGCTCGCCTGGTTTGTGCAGTCGACAAAAGAAGCCACGTCCGTGGTCACGTCATCCGAGCGCTTGACGACACCAACCAGCCCGCCAAGTTGCACGTTCGCACGGCTCTTGTTCTGCGTCAAGGTGCAGGAGGCATCCGTCTCGCAGCGGACGAAGTGCGTTCCGTTTTGGGCGTAGGCGGTGAAGAGGCCGGCGCATGCAGTGTTTGCGCTTGCGTGCAGGTCGTAGCCGATAATCTTGCAGTCGGCGTAGAACGCCCCGAACGATTCCCTGGCGAAGCAGCCGCCGATCTGCACGTTGTAGGTTGTTGCGTTCCCGTTGGCATCCCGCCCGTCAAGCGTGAGCGAGACGACGCTCCCCGCGTTCGTGACGAAGAGTGACTTTGCGCCAAGCCCGGTAATCGTGTGTCCGCGTCCGTCGAGAATGCCGGTGAACTTTGCAATCGTCTCGTAGCCCGCGTCCGTGAGGTCGATGTCGGCGGAAAGCTTGTATGTCCCCGCCGGGTTCGCCGTGAGTTTTTCCACGAACGCCGCCGCCGTGCCGATTGTCTCCGCCCGAAGTGTCGCGCCGCAGGTAATCGCCGCGAGAAGGATGCCGAGTGTTTTCATTTTCATTTTCCTTTCTTTGTCTTGGGTGTTGAGGTTGAGTAGGCTCCGCACGGACGCGCTCCGTTCGGATACAAAGTGCCGTTGATGTCCGCCGGGACGCACGGGAGCGCGATGCCGTGGCGGACGGCTGGGGAGTCCGGCGCGAGGGCGAAGTTCTTGCTCGCC
>CAVFWY010000228.1:0-2822 GCA_963626175.1 Gemmiger sp. | reverse complement strand
CGCTCGCGGCGACGGTGGGCGGCATCGGCATCGCCCCCGGCGCGAACATCAACTATCAGACCGGCGTCGCCGTCTTCGAGGCGACCCACGGCACGGCCCCGAAGTATGCGGGACTCGACAAGGTGAACCCCGGTTCGCTCATCCTCTCCGGCGAGATGATGCTGCGCTACATGGGCTGGAACGAAGCCGCCGACAAGATCATCGCCGCGATGGACAAGGTCATCGCCGCGAAGACCGTCACCTACGACTTCGCCCGCCAGATGGAAGGGGCGACGGAAGTGAAGTGCTCGGCGTTCGGCAATGCACTTGCCGCCGCGATGTAAGGGGCGAGAGGGGCTCAGCAGAATGTCCGCACGGCAACGGCCTCGGCTGCTTCTGCTCACGCCCCCGCTTCTTCAACCCAATACGCCGTATCCGGCGACGATGCACCTCACGGGATTTCTCGAATCCCGTGGCTTCGACGTCCATCAGCGCGACCTGTCGATAAAGGTCGTGCTCGATGTCCTGCGCACCTACGGCGACGAGCAGACGGACGAACTTCTTGAGTTCCTGCAAGGCCCAGCCCCGGTCGAGGCGAAGCGCGAGGCGAGCGAAGTCATCGACCGACTCGCGATTTGGATTCGCGACAACATTGACCCGGACTTCGGCTTCTCGCGCTATGCCGAGCATCTCGGCGCGGCGGTTTCGGACTTCGGGGAAGTCGAGCGGCGCATCCGTCGGCGCGGCGTAATCGACAAGCCGCTTGAACGCCACCTGAAAGCCGCGATGGAGGAGGTGAAGCCGACTGTTGTGGGCGTGAGTTGTCCGTTCCCTGGGACGCTCGTCGGTGCGTTCAAGATCGCCCGCTACGTCCGCCGGCACTGGCCGTCCGTCAGGCTGGTTCTCGGCGGCGGCTACGTCTCGACGGAACTGCGCACGATGACCGACCGCCGCCCCCACCGATACTTCGACGAGTTCATGTGCGACGAGGGCTATGTGCAGGTGGCGCGTCTCCTTTCGCCGCGAAAGGCGGCGAAACTGACGATTCCCCCGTTCGTGAAGCCGAGTTATCGCGGCATCGACTGGTCGGACTATTTCGACGTCGTCGAGACGGATAACCCGGTCGTCAACCTCTGGAACTCGGGACGGTGGGTGAAGTTGCAGATGGCGCGGGGCTGCTACTGGCACAGGTGCGCGTTCTGCGACGTGAAACTCCCCTACATCGGGTGCTTTGAGATGCCGCGCGCGGCGGAAATCGTGGACGCGATGCGGGAACTGGGGACGCGCTTCCATTTCGTGGACGAGGCGATGCCGCCCGCGCTCGTGCGCGGCGTATGCGAGGAGATTCTGCGGCGGAACTACGCCTGCGAGTGGTGGGGGAACGTCAGGTTCGACGCGGCGTTTACGGATGAACTCGTCGATCTGATGGCGCGAGCCGGGTGCATCGCCGTGACGGGCGGGCTTGAATGTGCGAACGACCGCCTTCTCAAGTTGATGAACAAGGGCATCACGCTCGCCTCGGCGCGGCGGACGCTGCGGGCGTTCAAACGGGCGGGAATCTTTGTCCATTCCTATCTGATGTATGCCTTCCCGACGGAGACGAAGGACGAGGCGTTGGGTGCGCTCGACTACGTGCGTAGGCTCTTCAAGGCGAATCTCGTGCAGAGCGCGTTCTGGCATCGCTTCGCCCTCACGGTTCATTCGCCGATTGCCCGCGAGCCGGAGAAGTTCGGCATCACGATCCGTCCGTCGGACGATGGCGGGAAGCGCGGCATTTTCGCGCATAACGAGCTCTTCTTCGACGAACCGAACGCCCCCGACTGGGAAACCATCGGGAAGGGACTCCACCTCGCCGTCTACAACTATATGCGCGGCAGCGGACTCGACCTCCCCATTGGTTTTTGGTTCAAGGCTTTCCGATGAAATGGGGAGCTAAAAGTGTCGCGTCATAATGGATTAGACATTTGCGAGAACTTCGTGGGCTTCCGCCTTGTGTTGTTTTTGTCTTGTGCCTGACAATGTGCGGCACGGCGGGCGGCAACCTCGCTGACCT
Source organism: Gemmiger sp. (assembly GCA_963626175.1). Lineage (GTDB taxonomy): Bacteria > Verrucomicrobiota > Kiritimatiellia > RFP12 > UBA1067 > UBA1067. Next base: position 790 of record CAVFWY010000228.1, on the reverse strand, counting down.
CAAAACGGCTGTCGCGGCGAATAAGTTGCTGAAGTGTGCGGCGGAACAGCACCAGCAAAACGGGAAAACAATCCGAGAGGAACGGGCGAAAATGCAGATGGAAACGGGCTTGTCTCGGCAAAGGTTTCCCGTTCTGATGGGCATCTCCGCCCGTTCCGTTGCCCATCTCCGCCCGTTCCCCTGCGCATCTCCGCCCGTTCTGATGCCCATCTTCGCCCGTTCGGATGGGCAAGGCATTCCGTTGTGAAAGTGAGCGGAAACAGTCATCATGAGCAAGAAAGAGTTGAACAAGTTGCAACTGAAGTTGCGCTCCTTCGCGTGGCGGCTCAGAGGCATCCGCGTGAAGGAACTTGACTGATCCTAAAAACGGCAGTTGGATTCTAACACAGATACACAGAGTTCTCGGTAGAAATGTCAACTTATAAGAGGATAGAATGGATTATACGCTTTCACCTGAAAGGTGAATTGGACAAGAAACAATCTGAAGCACTTAAGTTCCAATTTTTCTGTGTCTCTGTGTTAAATTATCTGATGAAGCGGCAGATTCAACTGCCGAATTTAGGGTAACCTTTTCCCAATTGCTGCAAATTGGTCAGGTGATTATATCAACGCATTAACGCGGCTCTATTCAAAATATGGGATCGAGAATCTTTCGCGATATGAATCTATTACCTCTATCAATTTGTTGAGACCAATTTTGTCCACATTCCGATCTATCCATCCAATAAGATTAACAGGGGTTGAAATCGTTGGAGAATCAAGGTTGACATTCGCTGGGAACATATTTGCA
>CAVFWY010000227.1:0-2841 GCA_963626175.1 Gemmiger sp. | reverse complement strand
ACCGTCGCGACGGCCGTGCGGTCGAGGAGCTTCCGCGCTTCGACCAGGTTGCCGTCCGCATCCATACCAAGGGCGCGGCGAACGGAGGCGAGAGCCCTTGTCGAGGCGTGGTCCCCGCCGGCGAGCATCGCCGTTGCGATCTGCGAGAGCCTCGTGCGAAGTTCGTTGCAGCACGCGCGCATCTCCTCGGACGGCTTGCCGCCGCGTTCGCTCCAGTGCGTGTTGAACTTCACGACGCGGCCGTTGAGAAGGCCGATGTTGCCCTTTCCGCCCGCTATCCGCTCCGACGAGCCTGATCCGTAGGCCAGCTTCGCAATCTGCGAAAGCGTCGCTTTGTCGCCGAGTCCCCTGATGTCGATTGCCATGATCTGTCTCCTTGCTGTCTATTGTTCGCGGGGGCATCGAGCCGCCCCCGCACACACAGTCTACGCCTTGATTCGCCGTCAGGTTACAGAGAGCGTCAGACGGGCATCATCCAGTCGCTGCCCTGCGGCGCGTCGCCCGAAGGCGACGCGGGCGCGGCATCCGACTCGTCAGGACGGTAGTCGGCGACAATCTTCCGCCACGTCTCCAGCACGTTGGTGAAGCCTTCGAGCGCCGTCAGCAGCGCATCGGCGTCGAGTTGAACGGACGGCACGAGGCGCGTGAGCGTCAGTTCGCCGCCGTTCGGGCTGACGGCCAGCGTCGCGCCCGCCGTCCCCGCGAAGTTGTAGTTCGCCTCCAGCATCGCGCGGTAAAGCTGCTCGAGCCCCTGCGGCGGCGGTTCGCCGATCACGCCATTGAAAATGATTGCGTCGAGCGCGGGCATCTCAAGGATCGTTATCTCCATCCCGTCGATTTCCAACTGGGTTGCCCCGTCGTGCGTCACAAGTTCGATGTTGAGCTTCTTGCCCGCCTCAACCATCAGTTCGTCGAATGTCATTGTTTCCTTTCGTGCGTTGAAAACTTACCGCTCGACCGCCGTGCGGACGGCCTCTTCCGTGAATGTGGCGAGGAACGTCTCCACCTGATCCGGCGAAACGGTGAATGAAAAACTCCCGTTCGGGTCGGCCGTGACGTTCGTCACGCCCGCATCCCGAATCATCTGCTCGACGATGCCGCGCTTCGCCTCCGGCAACTGACCGCAGGAGAAGACGAGGTCGCCGCCCTCGACGACAGCCGCCCGCCAGTGGACGCGCGTTTCCGGCACGACCTCGAGGTGGCGGAGTTCGACCTCGCCGTGCTTCGACGTCGAGACCGTCGGCGACGTGAGCCGCTCCAGGTTCTCCGCCGCGTCAATCACCTTGCAGGCCGTCGCGTCGTCGCCGCCCGCGAGCGTCTTGAAGTGGTCGTAGACCCTCATCTGGTCGCCGAACACGTCCGCCATCCGCTGGTATTGCTGAGTGAACTCCGTCTTCATCTCGTCGATGCGCGAGAAAATGTTCTCGCGGAGCTTGCGCTGCGCGACGTCCGTCACCGAGGACGGGTTGAAGCGCGTCTCGTATTCGTTGAAGATGTGCCCGAAATCGCCGCGTTCGTAGGCGTCGCGGAGGGCGATCATGCCCTTGAGCTTCTCCGACCGGTTGCTGTCGTCGAAGACGGAGAAGTTCATGAACCGCTTCTCCAGTATGCTGCCCCGCGTATCCTTGAAGGAGAAGTCGTCGTGGATCTCCAGCGCCGAGCCGTTGCCCTCGAGGGAATGGCCGGGATCGATGGCGAAGAAACGCCCGTTGACGATGCCCTTGTTCTGCCCGTGCGAGCCGACGGCGTCGCGGTCGGCGAGCAGCAGAAACATCGCCTTGTAGCGTCCGATGTCCTCCGGGGTCTCGACAGCGTTGCCGTTCGCGTCCTGACGGGCGACGAGGCGACCGTCCTTCAGGAAGTTGCCGTCGAAGTCGTGGTAGCCGTGCGCGAACTTCGAGACGAGCATGAACTTCTCGTGTCCGTCCGAATATTCGCCGCGCACGAGCGAGAGTTCCTGCGTCGGCACGCCCATGGCGCGGGTGAGGTCGTTGGCGAGAGCCTCGGCGACAGCCCCGGCGGACGCGGCGTCCGCCGTCGTCAGGCGGAAGGCGCGGAAGAACGTGCCCTTGATCGCGCCGCCCTTGACCGCGTTGCGCACCGGAAGGCGGAACTTGCCGATGTGCGCCGCCTCGCGCCGGCTCGTGCGGTCGTTCTCGTTGTAGTCAAGCTTGACGATGTGCCGCTCGGTCAACCGCTTGACGTTGCCGAAGCCGCCGAGAATCGCGTCGCGAATCGCGACGAAGTGCTTCGTCTTCAGAGCCGTGAACTCTTCGTCGGAGACCGCGTCGAACGTGCGGTTGGGGAACATCTGCGCCAGCTTCAGGCGGGCGAGCCGGTCGAGCTTGTTCCCGTCGTTCCGCATCATCTTCGCCGTGTCGGCGGCCGTCCAGTCCTTGCGGACGATGAACCCCGGCTCGACGCCGCTCGTCTTGAGTTTCTCGAAGACATACTTGACGCCGTTCTCGTTGACGCGCATTCCCGCGCCGAACGCCCCGGTGCGGACGCGGTCTTCGACCGACGTCTCATTCCTGCCGAAGGTCACGCCGTCATTTAGCGAGCGCAGCCCTTGCGGGACGTTCTGCCCCGGCGCGGGCGCGGCCGGCGTGGCATTTGGCGCGGCGTTCTTCTCCAGCCGATGCCGCGAATCGGAGTCCAGGTGCAGGTCGAGAAGCACGTTGATCTTCTTGTCGACGAGCCGTGCGAGTTCGTCCTGGTTCTTGCAGGCGCGGAGTTCCGCCTTCATCGTGTCGCTGAGACGGATGTGTTCCGTGAGCCGCGCCTTCACGTCCTGCGAAACGTTCGCGGCGATGACGCGCGGGTTCGTCTCGCACTGCCGCG
>CAVFWY010000226.1:0-2845 GCA_963626175.1 Gemmiger sp. | reverse complement strand
GCGGGCTGATGGTGAGGTGCGGCGAAACCCGCAGCCGCGAGACGAACCGCTGGCTGGCGCGGCGGATGCTGGCGGAACTGATCCTCGAACGTGAACGCAGGCGCAAGTCGTCCGCCCGACAGGAGCGGGAGAAGATTCGGCGGCAGAAGCGCCGCCGTTCCCGCCGTCAGAAGCAGAAGATGCTCGCCGACAAGCGGGCGCACTCCGAAATCAAGTCCCTGCGCCGCAAGATCGTTGACGGCGATTGAGAAGGCTCGCCCGACAGACATTTAATGGATAGGTATTAGAGAAGAGAAGAGTTTTCCGATATGGCCAAGAAATCAGACAAAGAGAACCAGCCGCCAAGTCTATTTGACACCCTTGACATCTTCAATCAGCCCGAAAAGGGCAATCCACCCGAAAAAGACGGCGCGAAGCCCGCGAAGGAATCCGTCGCCGCGACGAAGTCCGATGTTCCGAAGTCGCCGTCCGCCGAAGCGAAGGGACTGACGGGAACGGGCCCGATGAAGGATCTCTATGACTTCAACTTCCGCCACTATTCGGCATACGTAATCTGTTCGCGTGCGATTCCGGCGGTGGAGGACGGTTTGAAGCCCGTCCAGCGGCGAATCATGCATTCCCTCTGGGAGAAGGACGACGGACGTTATACGAAGGTTGCGAACATCGTCGGTCACGCGATGCAATACCATCCCCACGGCGACGCTTCGATTGGCGACGCGATCGTCGTTCTTGCGAACAAGCTGTGGGGCGAGGGCAAGGGCTACCTGATTGACGGACAGGGGAACTACGGTTCGCTCTACACGGGAATGCCTCACGCGGCGACGCGCTACATTGAATGCCGCCTGACCGATCTCGCCCGCAAGGAGGTCTTCAACAAGAAGACCACGACTTTCGTGCCCAACTACGACGGGCGCAAGGAAGAGCCCGTCTACCTGCCCGCGAAGATTCCGCTTCTCCTGATGATGGGCGCGGACGGCATCGCCGTCGGCCTTTCGACGGCGATTCTGCCGCACAACTTCATCGAACTCCTGGAGGCGGAAATCGACCTCATTCAGAAGAAGCCCGTTGCGCTCTTCCCCGATTTCCAGCTCGGCGGCATCATGGACGTCTCGGAATATGCCGACGGACTCGGGAAGGTGAAGATACGCGCCCGCATCGAGCCGGAGGACAAGTCGAAACTCGTCATCACGGAACTGCCGTGGGGCGAAACGACGGATACGCTTTCCGCGTCCATCGAGGACGCGATCAAGAAGAAGAAGGTTGCCGTCAGGAAGATTCACGACCTGACGAGCGAGAGCGTGAGAATCGAACTCGAACTTCAGGCGGGGGCGAGTCAGGAGAAGACGATGACCGCGCTCTATGCGTTTACGAACTGCGAAAAGTCGATTGCGTCGCGCCCGATCGTGCTGGACGACGGTCGGCCGCGCCTGATGAGCGTGACGGAAATCCTGAAGAAGAACGTCGAGCGTCTGATGGCTCTGACGAAGCGCGAGCAGGAGATCCGCCTGCAGGAACTCGACGACCTCTTTCACGCCCGGACGCTTGACCGCATCTTCATCGAGGAGCGCATCTACAAGCGCATCGAGAACGAGAAGACCTTCGAGGGCGTGCAGAAGACCGTCATCGAGGGCTTCCGTCCGTTCAGGAAGGAACTCCGCCGCGACGTCACGAACGAGGACGTGGAACGGCTCCTCAAGCTGCAGATCCGCCGCATCTCCCAGTTCGACATCGACCGCAACCGCGAGGAAATCGCCGCCATTCAGGCGGAGGAGAAGGAGGTTCAGGATAATCTCGTGCACCTTCGGGCGTTCGTTGTGAAATACCTGAAGCGGCTCATCCGCGAATACGCGAAGAAGTATCCGCGTTGCACGCGCATCGAGAAGGGGGCGTTCAAGCAGGTGGACGTGAAGGCGATTACGGCGAGCGAACTCACGATTCGCTGGGACCGCGAGAACAACTACGTCGGGTCGGGTCTGCGCGGCGGCGACGAACTCTTCAAGTGCTCCTCGCTCGACGAACTCATCTTCGTCTGGAAGGACGGACGCTTCAAGAAGACCCAGCCGGAGGACAAGATATTCGTCGACAAGGATCTTCTCGCCGTCCTGCGCTACGATCAGGAGAAAGACCGCGAGACGCGCGACTTCACCTGCGTCTACGAGGAGGGCGGCTACGGCTTCAGCTACATCAAGCGCTTCCGGTTCGGGGGGCTTATCCGCAACAAGGAATACCGCCTTGCGCCGGAGAAGCCGAAGTCGCGTATCATCTTCTTTCAGGAGGGATGTCCCGAGACGCTCTACGTCAAGTTCAAGCCGGCGAAGAACCAGAAGATTCACCAGCAGTATTTTCTGCCGAAGGAGCAGGTGAAGCGCACGGGGGCGGAAGGCGGCGATACGGACGTGGTCGTCATCCGAACCGTGTCCGCGAAGGGCAAGCAGCTGACGACGAAGCCGATTTCGCGCATTTCGTCCGCGAAGGGCAGTTGGTGGGATAACTCGGAGCCGCCCTCGAAGGGCATTCTCGACTGACGCGGAACGGGCGGCTATGGCGAAGGGAAAGATAGCGGTTAACGTCGAATACGGGGCTTTCCGAGCCGTCTGTGCGCTCGTGAACGCCATCCCGTATCGTGCGGCGATGGCGGCGGCGCGCGGGTTGAGCGTCTTTCTCTTCGACGTGCTTCGCTTTCAGCGCGCGCGTACGCTCGGCCGCATCCGCACCGTCTTTCCCGAGAAGAGCGAGCGTGAGGTCGCGGCGATTGCGCGGCGCTCGCTCGCGAACCTTCTCCAGTCGGCCGTGGAGATGATTCGTGCGCCGCGACTGACGCGGGCGTGGATGGATCGCTATGTCA
>CAVFWY010000225.1:0-2848 GCA_963626175.1 Gemmiger sp. | reverse complement strand
GCGACCAGAAGCGCGTGGCAACGCCGGCGGAGGCGGTGCGCGACGGCGCGACCCATCTCGTCGTCGGGCGGCCGATTCTCGCGGCGGATGACCCCGTCGCGGCGGCTCACGCAATCCTCGCCGAAATGCGCGGATGAGGGAGATTGCCGAGTATGACCTCCACCCGCGCGGTGCGCGGGTGGACGATGCGCTGGCACGGTTGGAGCGCATCGTTTCCGCCGCGCGGGCGGGCGGTCCGCGCCTCTTCGCCGTCATCACGGGCTACGGTTCGAGCGGCGGCACGGCGCTAATCAAGTCGTCCGTCCTTGATACCTGCCGCCGTTATGCGCGGCAGAATCACATTCGGGGTTATCTCGACGGCGAGTTTGCGGGCGACATCTTCTCCGCGCAGGCACTCGCATTCCCTGACCTCTGGGAAATCCCCGCCCACTACAAGCGTTCGCCCAATCCCGGCGTTGTCTTCATCTGCGTGTAGGGACGCAGTCGCCGCAGGATGAGGGCATAGAAAAAGCGGACGGTTCGGAGTGAGGGAAGAAACCGTCCGCTACGCTGTTGCGTTCCGGCTCAGAGCCGGATGCCGAACCAATCAACGGCAGAGCGTGTAAAGCACACCCGCGACAACAGCAGATCCAATGACGCCCGAGACGTTGGGACCCATCGCCTGCATGAGGATGTAGTTCGTGGGATCGTCCGCCAGCGAAACCTTGTTCGAGACTCGCGCCGCCATCGGGACGGCGGAAACGCCCGCCGAGCCGATGAGCGGGTTGATTTTCTCCTTCGAGAAGAGGTTCATGAGCTTGGCCATGAGAACGCCGCCCGCCGTGCCGACGCAGAACGCGCAGAGACCGAGCGCGAGAATGGCGAGCGTCTGACCCGAAAGGAACTTCTCGCAGGCGAGTTTCGAGCCGACCGCGAGACCGAGCATGATCGTCACGATGTTGATGAGCGCGTTCGCCATCGTATCCGCAATGCGGGAGACGGAAGGCCCGACTTCGCGCGCCAGGTTGCCGAGCATGAACGCACCCATCAGGGGCATCGCGGACGGCAGAAGCACGGCGCAGAGGAGAAGCACGATCAGCGGGAAGCAGATCTTCTCGATGCGCTTGACCTCACGCGGCTGGGGCATGCGAATCATGCGCTCCTCTTTCGTCGTGAGGGCCTTCATGATCGGCGGCTGGATGATCGGGACGAGCGCCATGTAGGAGTAGGCCGCCACGGCAATCGCGCCGAGCAGTTCGGGAGCGAGACGTGAGGTCAGCCAGATGGCCGTCGGGCCGTCCGCACCGCCGATGATGCCGATCGAACTCGCTTCCTTCAGCCCGAATCCGAGGTCGGGGAAGAGGGTGGTCAGGCCGAGAGCGCCGAAGAGGGCGAAGAAGATGCCGAGCTGCGCCGCGCCGCCGAGCAACGCCGCCTTCGGCGAGGCAATCAGCGGGCCGAAGTCCGTCATCGCACCGACACCCATGAAGATGATGATCGGGAAGACGCCGGAATCGATGCCGAAGCGGAAGAAGTAGTAGAGGAAGCCGCCGGGTTCGATGACACCGCCCTGCATCACGGGAATGCCGGAGGCAAGGAACGTAATCACGCCGTCGTGCATCATCGCGGGCGTGGTGATGCCCGAAAGCGGGCAGTTCGCCAGCAGACCGCCGAAGCCGATGGGCAGCAACAGAAGAGGTTCAAAGCCCTTGACGATGGCGAGATACATCAGGATGATGCAAATCGGAATCATAATCAACTGCCCGATGCCGTAAGGCATCCCGAAGAGGGTGCGGATCTCGTGACCGGCGACGAACGCGCCCGTGTCGTCGAAATAGCCGCCGTGCCATTCGCAGTTGGCGTCGTAGTAGCCGTTGCGGTTGGCGGAGAAAGGCTTCTTTTCGGGGAGTTCAGACTCGTCGAAGTTCCCGGTCATGAAACCGGGCGGCGTTTTCTTCGCGAAACCCGCAATGCCCGTATCTTGCGAAAGGTCGCCGACCTTCCGCAGGGTTGTCTTCCAGTCGCCATCGTCCGCAGAAGCGCAGAAAACCGCCGCGCAGACCGTCAATGCCATTAGTATTTTCTTCATTTTGTCCTTTTTTTAAGTCTTTTTAGCCGATAATCGCCAAGACGTCGCCCGTGCCGACCTTGTCCATCGCCGCAACGCGGATGCTCACGCACCCGGCGCGTGGGGCGGTGATGGGCGTTTCCATCTTCATCACGTCCATCACGAGAAGTTCGTCGTCCTTCTCGACCATCTGCCCGTCCTGTGCGGTAATGCGCAGAACCGTGCCGGGTACGGGGGCCTTGACCTCTTCCCCGTCGGCGGGAGCCTCGGAAATCGCGGCGGATGGCTCGGCGGACTGGACGACCGCAACGGGGGCGGTGCGCTTCTTCGGCTCGTCATCGGGAATGATGTACGAGAATCGACTGACGAAGATGCTCGCGTGTTTACAGATAATGATCATCACCCAGAGGAACAGGTAGACAATCGTCATCCCGGCGATCATCAGCACGAGTCCTTGCCCCAGCATTGCCATAGTTTACCGTTTCTTTCTTAGTGTTTGACTTTTTGACGGTCAACGCGACCGTTTTATACAGTCAATGCGCTTTCAATCGAAAAGGTTCACTCGACGTTCAATTATCTCTACGGATTTCACGGGGGGAGGGCTGATGCGCATCCGCTTGACCCGATGGCGATGGATTTGATATTATGCGTATGCCGTCAATGGGATGGTTGTGCTATGGTAGTGCTTTTGAGGCTCTTCAGGGGTTTGTTGAAAAACGGCGCGGCGGCTTGAGCCCGTAATTTCACGCAATCGCGGGGATTCGACGCGTTCGTGCGCGATATCGCCCTCGGGGCGAAACC
>CAVFWY010000224.1:0-2858 GCA_963626175.1 Gemmiger sp. | reverse complement strand
AGTCGGTATTTTACCGAAAAACGGCGGGCGGTTGCCGCCCTTTTTTCACCCGCCAGCCGGAAGAGCACAAAAAATGGGTAAACTCCAGAAGGTTGCCCACCTTGAAAGGGACGCCCGATTTATGGTATAATTCTAAAACATTTTCAAATAGGAGCAAGATAAGACTATGTCGATGATGAAAGGTTTCTCGAACGCATTCCGCATTCCGGAATTGCGGAAGAAAATTCTGATTACGCTCGGACTGGTGTTCGTGTGCCGTCTCGTGTCGCAGATTCCGACGCCGGGCGTGGACTGGCGCGCGTTGCAGCAGGTGATCGAGACGGCGCGTGAGAATTCGGCGGGCGGCGGTCTGCTCGATTGGTTCAACGTGTTCACGGGCGGCGCCCTCGGCCAGTGCGCGATCGGCTTCCTCTCGATCTGGCCCTACATCTCGGCTCAGATCGTGATTCAGCTCCTTTCGTCCGTGATTCCTTCGCTCGAAAAGCTGAAGAAGGAAGGCGAGACGGGGCGGCAGCAGCTCGCGCAGATCACGCGTTACCTGACCATTGTGCTCTGCATCGTGCAGTCGTGGGGCATCGCGACGGCCCTGAGCCATCCGGGCACGCTGTTCGGCCAGGCGTTCATGGGCGTCGATCTCGTGGTGAACCCCGGGCTGGGCTTCCAGCTGATGACGGTCATCGGCATGACGTCTGCCGCGCTCTTCGTGATGTGGATCGCCGACCAGATTACGACCTTCGGCGTGGGCAACGGCGCTTCGCTCATCATTATGATCAACATCACCTCGCGCCTCCCCGATGCGCTCATTAGCGCTTGGGAACGCTATTTCGGTCTCGCGGGCGTTCAGGCTTCCGCGCCGATTGCCGAACTCCCCGTCCTGATCGGCTTCTTCCTGCTCGTCGTGATGGGCACGGTGATGCTCACGCAGGGCGTGCGTAAGGTCACGATCCACTCGACGCGCCGCTCGGTCGGCGGCGGCAACACCTACGGCATGCAGCAGACGTTCATGCCGCTCCGCGTGAACTACACGGGCGTGATGCCGATCATCTTCGCCCAGCCGCTGATTCAGATTCCGTCCGCCGTGCTGATGAAGTTCACGGACGCGGCATCGCCGGGCTTCAGCGGGACGCTTCACCGCTTCGCCCAGCAGCTTTCCGAGCCGACGGCCCTCCACCTGTGCGTCTACGCGGTGTTGATCATGTTCTTCGCGTTCTTCTGGGTGGCGACGCAGTTCAATGCGATTGACATCTCGGAGAACCTGAAGAAGGACGGTTCTTACATCCCCGGCATCCGCCCCGGCCGCGCGACGGCGGAATACCTCGACGACATGATGACGAAGATCACGCTCATCGGCGGTTCGGGGCTCCTGATTGTCGCGTTGATTCCGATGCTCCTCATGGGCTGGATGTCCGTGCCGTGGGCAATCGCGTCGTTCTTCGGCGGCACCTCGCTCCTCATCATCGTGGGCGTGGCGCTCGATACGCTGCGCATCATGGAATCTCACCTGCTCGTGCGCAAGTACGACGGATTCCTGTCGCACGGAACGCTGCGCGGTCGCGGCGGAGTCTGATTTGGTTTCCTTGCGTTTCATTGGTTTGTGTTCCGAAGGGTCGCGGTTTCGCCGCGACCCTTTTCTTCGTTTCCGGCGGTCGATTCGCGTGGCGGAAGTCTTACGGAATCTTAAGATTCGCGTAAGGTTCGCGTAAGGATTCTTTTCCAAACATATGCCATAATATCTGCGTCCAAACGAAAGGGATGCAAATGTTGGCAAAATGCTATAGCGGCGCAATCAGTGGCGTGGATGCCCGGACGGTCGAGATAGAAGTGTTCTCGACGGTCGGGACGAGTTCGTTCGCCATTGTCGGTCTGCCCGACCAGGCCGTGAAGGAATCGAAGGATCGCGTTTCAACCGCGCTCAAGAACTCCGGCTTTCAGTCGAAGCGCGAGTTCGCCGTCACGGTCAATCTCGCCCCCGCCGACGTGCGCAAGGAAGGCCCGATTTACGATCTGCCGATTGCCGTCTGTCTGATCAAGGCCACGGGGCGGCTGCAGAACGAGCATCTTGAGGATTATGGCATGGTCGGCGAACTGGCTCTTTCCGGCGAAGTGCGCAAGGTTCGCGGCATTCTGCCCATCGTCATGGAAATGCGCCGCATCGGGAAGCGCGCCGTAATCGTACCGGCCGGGAACGTGGACGAGGCGAGCGTGGTCACGGGGATTGACGTCATTCCCGTGAAGACTCTGCGCGAAACGGCGATGTATCTCAACGGCGAGATTGACATTCAGCCGCGAACGACCGACCTTTCCGCGCTTGTCAGACGGGACGAGGGCACGGGGGACGACTTTGCCGACGTGAAGGGACAGGAAATCATCACGCGAGCGGTCGAGGTCGCCGTCGCGGGCGGTCACAACATCCTCATGATCGGCTCGCCCGGTTCGGGAAAGACGATGATTGCGCGGCGGATTCCGTCCATTCTGCCGCCGCTGACGGTTGAGGAGGCGTTGGAGATTTCGCGCATTCATTCCGTCGCGGGCGAGGCGAAGGGCGGCGGGACATTTGTCACGCGCCGACCGTTTCGTGCGCCGCACCATACCGTGAGTTCGATCGGCCTGCTCGGCGGCGGGGCGAATCCGTTGCCGGGGGAAGTGTCGCTCGCGCACCGGGGAGTGCTTTTCCTCGACGAATTCGCGGAGTTTCCGCGTCAGGCGCTGGAAGTGCTGCGTCAGCCGTTGGAAGACGGCCACGTCGGCGTCTCCCGTGCGGCGGCGGCGCATGACTATCCTTCGCGCTTCATGCTTGTTGCCGCGATGAATCCGTGTCCCTGCGGCTATTTCAACGATCCGACGCACGAGTGCCGCTG
>CAVFWY010000223.1:0-2881 GCA_963626175.1 Gemmiger sp. | reverse complement strand
TGTTTTTGGTGGGCGCGACCGTTTTGGCCGCGGCGGGTGTTTTTGCTGACGAGGCGGTCGGCGCGGCAGGTGCCGTGAGCGCCGCTTTCAAGCCGGAGGAGCTTCAGCTGGCCGAGAAGATGACCTTGCTGGCTCTACAAATCGGTCTTATTCTCTTCGCGGCGAAACTGGGCGGCATGGTGGCCTCGCTCTTCAAGTTGCCGACCGTGCTCGGCGAACTGGGCGCGGGCATCCTGATCGGGCCGTGGTGTCTCGGCGGAATCGGCTTCGGCGACGGGCTTTTCCAATACGGGCTCTTCCGCGGCGGCGAACTCGAACTCGTGAAGCAGGCGACGGGGAACGCGCCGTTCGCGGTCAGTCCCGAACTCTACGGCATCTGCACGATTGCGAGCGTCGTCCTCCTGTTCCTTTCGGGAATCGAGACGAACCTGAAGATGTTCCTGAAGTTCGCGTTCGCGGGCTCGCTCGTCGGCATCGGCGGCGTGATCGCGAGCTTCCTCTTCGGCGACCTCTGCGCGGTGTTCCTTCTGCCGAAGTTCCTGCCCGATACGTTCGGGTATCTCGCGGCGGACGCGCAGGTGAGCCTTCTGAAGGCGATAATGGATCCGGCGGCGATGTTCATGGGCATCATGGGCACGGCGACCTCGGTCGGCATTACGGCGCGAATCCTCTCCGAACGGCGCAAGATGGATACCGAGGAGGGCGTGACGATTATGGCGGGCGCGGTGATTGACGACGTGCTCGGCATCATTGTGCTGGCGATCGGCATGGGCATTATCGCGGCGCAGTCTTCGGCGGATGCGTCGGCGAAGCACGGCGTCGAGTGGGCGGCGATCGGCATGGTTGCCCTGAAGGCGTTCGGCATCTGGCTCGGCGGCACGGTGCTCGGCATCGTCTTTGCGCGGCGGATTTCGTGGCTGCTCAAGCTCTTCAAGAGCCACGTGGCGATTGCCACGCTCGCGTTCGGTCTTTCGCTTGTGATTGCCGGGCTTTTCGAGGCGATGGGGCTTACGCTCATCATCGGCGCCTACGTGATGGGGCTTGCGCTGAGCCGCACCGACCTCAAGTACATCATTCAGGAGAATCTGCAGTCGGTCTACACCTTCCTCGTGCCGGTGTTCTTCTGCGTCATGGGCATGATGGTGGACTGCAAGGCGCTCTGCTCGCGTCCCGTCCTGGAATTCGGCGCGATCTACACGGGTCTTGCGGTTCTCGCGAAGGTCATCGGCTGCGCGATTCCGTCGCTCTTCTGCGGGTTCAACCTGCGCGGTGCGCTGCGCGTCGGCGCGGGCATGATTCCGCGTGGCGAGGTTGCGCTCATCATCGCGGGCATCGGCGTTTCCACGATGGTCAAAGGCAAGCCGATCCTGAGTCAGGAAGTGTTCGGCATCGGCATCCTGATGACGCTCATCACGACGATTGTCGCGCCGCCCGCGCTGGTCGGGCTGTTCGTCTCGAAGGCGAGCGGCGTCCGCCACAGCCGTTCGACGCTGACGGGTTCGCGTGAAATCTGCTTCGAGCTGAGTTCCGCCGAAGTCGCGAAATACGTGCTGGAGAAACTGGTCGCGGAGTTCCGCGCCGAGGGCTTCTTCACCTCGCTTCTCTCGCAGGAAGGCGAAATCTGGGAAGTGACGATGAACGAGATGGAAGTCGCCATCCGCCGCGAGGACGCCAAGATCTTCGTCCAGTGCACACCGCCCGAGGAGGCGATGGTGATGACGGCGTGGATGGAGGTCGCGAGCCAGATGAACGACCTCGCGCGTTCGATTGCGAAGCCCGTGCGTTCCGAGCCGGAGGGACTCGCGGCGAATGATCCCAAGGTTCACAACCACCAACCCCGTAACGTGCGGCGGTATCTGCAGGCGTTCGTGATGCTGCCGGCGTTCCGTGCGGCGACGAAGGAGGAGGCGATTTCGCGCATTGTCGAGGAAGTCGCCCGCACCTGCCCGAATCACGTGAAGGATGTGAAGGCGGCGACGGCGGCCGTCATGCGCCGCGAGGCTTCGATGCCGACGGGTCTTGACCACGGCATTGCCGTTCCCCACGGGCGCGACGCGAGCGTCGAGGGCATCGCGGGCGCGGTTGCGATCGTCGACAATTCGGGCACGGCGGGCGGTTGCATCGCCGACTACGAGACGATCGACAAGAGCCCCGTCGAGATCATCGTCCTCACGCTGGCGAACGACGCGGAGCAGACGCCGTATCTGCAGCTGATGGCCTGCATCTCGCGGATGCTTCGTGACGACGACGGCTATCGCCGCCTCGCCGCCTGCAAGACGGCGGAAGAGATGCGGAAGTTCTTCCGCGACGCGAAATAGGCGGAGTCCATCCGCTTCCTTATGGAAGAGGTTCGGACGATTGCCGCGATTGCCACCGCGCCCGGGCGCGGTGGCATTGCCGTTGTTCGGGTGAGCGGTCCGGAGGCGCTTGCGATTGCGCGGACGCTCGCGGGACGGGAAGTCGAGCCCGGGCGTATCGTCCATGCCGCGCTCCGCGATGGGGCGGGACGGCTCCTTGACGAGGCGGTCGTGCTCGCCTTTCGCAATCCTCATTCGTATACGGGAGAGGATGTCGTGGAGTTCCAGTGTCATGGCGGGGTCGTAACGCCGCGCCGCATCCTGGAGGCGTGCTTCGCGGCGGGGGCGCGGCTGGCGAGACGCGGCGAATTCACCGAACGCGCCTTCCTCAACGGCAAACTCGACCTCTCCGAAGCCGAAAGCGTGATTGAACTCGTGGACGCGAAGACGGATCGCGCGGCGGATGACGCGCTCGCCCGTCTCGGCGGGGCGAAGAAGGCGGAATACCGCGCCCTCTACGACCGCGCTCTCGAACTCTCGACGACGGTCGAACACGCGCTGGACGTCGCGGAAGACGAATTGCC
>CAVFWY010000222.1:0-2913 GCA_963626175.1 Gemmiger sp. | reverse complement strand
TACATCCAATAAATAATGGAGTAAACAGTAATGAAGAAGACCAGTTACAAGGATCTCGGACTTGTCAACACCAAGAAGATGTTCGCCAAGGCCGTCAAGGGCGGGTACGCGATTCCGGCGTTCAATTTCAACACGATGGAGCAGATGCAGGCCATTGTCCAGGCCGCCGTCGAGACCAAGTCGCCGGTCATCATGCAGGTTTCCAAGGGTGCGCGCAAGTATGCGAACCCGACGATTCTCCGCTACATGGCGCAGGGCGCGGTTGAATACGCCAAGGAACTCGGCTGCAAGAAGCCCCAGATCGTTCTCCACCTCGACCACGGCGACAGCTTCGAGACCTGCAAGAGCTGCATCGACAGCGGTTTCTCGTCCGTGATGATCGACGGTTCGTCGCTTCCGTTCGAGGAGAACATCAAGCTGACGAAGAAGGTCGTCGCCTACGCGCACAAGTACGACGTGACGGTCGAAGCCGAGCTCGGCGTTCTCGCGGGCGTCGAGGACGAAGTCGCGGCGGAAGAGTCGCACTACACGAAGCCCGAGGAAGTGATTGAGTTCGCGACGAAGACGGGTTGCGATTCGCTCGCGATTTCGATCGGCACGAGCCACGGTGCCTACAAGTTCAAGCCCGAGCAGTGCACCCGCGACAAGAAGACGGGCAAGCTGATTCCGCCGCCGCTCGCGTTCGACGTGCTCAAGGCCGTCGAGAAGAAGCTTCCGGGCTTCCCGATTGTCCTTCACGGTTCGTCCAGCGTCCCGCAGGAATACGTCGACATCATCAACAAGTTCGGCGGCAAGCTTCCCGATGCGGTCGGCATTCCCGAGGAGCAGCTTCGCAAGGCGGCGAAGAGCGCGGTGTGCAAGATCAACATCGACAGCGACTCGCGCCTCGCGATGACGGCGGCGATTCGCCAGCACTTCGCGGAACATCCCGAGCACTTCGACCCGCGTCAGTATCTGACGCCGGCCCGCGATGAGATGAAGAAACTCTACATCCACAAGATCGTGAAGGTTCTCGGTTCGAACAACAAGCTCTAAGGCGAACGACCGAAGGGCGCGTGGGAACAGACACGCGCCCTTCGTGTATTTGAACAGAACACCGTCCCGTGTGAGGTGCGGGCGGGGTGAGGGCGAAAGAAAGGTTTCACATGTCCGACAGAAAAGTTTCCGCGTACGCCAAGGCCGGCGTGAACATTGACAACAAGATGGCCGCGCTGACCTCGATCAAGGCGATGGTGGCCGAGACGAAGACCCCCCTGACGCTTGGGGGCATCGGCTCGTTCGGCGGTCTCCACAAGGTCCCGACCGGCAAGGATGGAATCCTCGTGGCGTCGACGGACGGCGTTGGCACGAAACTCAAGGTTGCGGTGATGATGAACAAGCACGACACCGTCGGGCAGGACATCGTCAACCACTGCGTGAACGACATTCTCGTGCAGGGCGCGAAGCCGCTCTTCTTCATGGACTACGTGGGCGCGGCGAAATTCGACGCACTGCAGTTCAAGTCCGTCGTGAGCGGCCTCTGCAAGGCCTGCAAGGAGAACAAGATGACGCTTCTCGGCGGCGAAACCGCCGAAATGCCGGGGCTCTACCCGGTGGGCGAATACGACCTCGTCGGCACGATTGTCGGGTATGTCGCGAAGAAAGACCTGATTACGGGCAAGTCCATCCGCGCCGGGGACGTGATGATCGGTTTCCCCTCGGGTGGACTCCAGACGAACGGCTATTCGCTCGCTCGCCGCGTAATCTTCGACCTCTGCCAGTATTCTCCGCAGGACAAGCTGCCGGGGACGAACCAGACCTTCGGCGATGCGCTTCTCGCCGTCCACAAGAGTTTCCTGAAGCCGGTCGCCAAGCTGATGGAGCGCAAGGTCAAGATCACGGGCATGGCGCACATCACGGGCGGCGGATTCCCGGACAACATTCCGCGCGTTCTGCCGAAGTCGGTGAACGCGGAGATTGACCGCGACGCCTGGGAAGTGCCGACGATTTTCAAGTTCATCGAGCGGCAGGGCAAGGTGGATCACGACGAGATGTATCGCGTGTTCAACATGGGCATCGGTTTCGTCGTCATTCTGCCGAAGAACCAGCTCGACAAGGCGACAAAGATCCTGCGGGCGATGCACCAGCCCTACAACGTGATCGGCGTCATCCGCCGCGGCAAGGGCGTCGTTACCTACAAGAACGCCTAAAAGGCCAAAGTCCGCCTTGTTTTTCGGCGCACCAAAGGAAACTTTGGTGCGCATCGTTTGTACTTTTGGTGCGCAACAAAAGGGGCTGTGGTGCCGCACCAAAACCGTTCTCTTTCGCGTCGAGACGGATGAGCGACACCTGATTGATCCTGAGAATGCACGGAAGCAGACCTTCGGTGATGTCGCGATGATTCTTGACGCTATGCGCGAACCGCCTATGCCGTGCCTCGGCGGCATGAACCGCTACGGCATTTCGACCGTGGCCCGGAAGAAAAACTCTCTTATGGGGTGGGGAACCATTTTAGACCACGATGCCAGCCTTTTTAGACCATCATCAAATTTATTTTAGACCAGCATCAAAATCTTTTTAGACCAGCATCAAAATCTTTTTAGACCAGCATCAGATTTATTTTAGACCACGAAGGGAAATTTTTTAGACTACGATAAAAATGGCTCTTGCAGGTTTTTAAGCGACGTCGGATGAATGGGCCTCAAATCTCTTCGCACAGCACAACATCGCCACCGTGGAATACGAGGACGATGCGGTGAAGCGTGACGGGGCCGCCGTTCTCCTTCAGGTTCCAGAGCCGCGCGAGGTCGTGGTCGGTCGCATAGCGCTCAATCTGCGCCACCGCCGCATCACGCACCTTCGCGAGCGTCTCCGGCGACGCGTCGTCCGTCGCCTTCAGATACTTGACCTCGAGAATCGCCGCGTGCTGCATCT
>CAVFWY010000221.1:0-2914 GCA_963626175.1 Gemmiger sp. | reverse complement strand
CCATCTTATCCGGGTGTCGGCGGGCAGGGTGCGCGTCGGCTGAGAAATACCGGTATCAACCTGAACGGGGTAATGCCCGCGTAGGAAAATAAGGAGCAAAAGAAGACCATGGCCGAAAATGCGGTAATGGAAGAGGTCATCTCCGGCGCAATCGTGCGGAGATATTTCAAGAAACTCGAGGACAATCTCGCGGTTGACGTGGCGATTGTCGGTGCGGGGCCGAGCGGGCTCGTGGCGGCGCACGACCTCGCCAAGGCGGGGTTCAAGGTCGCCGTCTACGAGTCGAAACTCGCCCCCGGCGGCGGCACGTGGGGCGGCGGAATGCTGATGAACGAGGTGACGGTGCAGAACGACGCGGCGGAAATCCTGCGCGAGTTCGGCATCACGACGCTTCCCTACGACGACCTGTATCACACGGTCGATTCGGTCGAGATGGCGTCCGGTCTCATCTTCGGTGCGCGGAAGGCGGGCGCGACGATCTTCAACACGGTGCGCGTCGAGGACATCGTGATGCACAACGGCATCGTGTCGGGCGTGGTGATCAACTGGAATCCCGTGGCGCGGCTTGAGATGCACGTCGATCCCCTCGTGGTGACGACGCGCGCCCTCATCGACGGCACGGGGCATCCGAGCGAAATCATCAACAAGGCGGTGCACAAGGCGGGCGTGAAGGTCGATTCCCCGACGGGCGGCATCCTTGGCGAGAAGCCGATGTGGATGGAGGACGGCGAACGCACGACCGTCGTGAACACGAAGCGCCTCTATCCCGGCCTGTATGCGTCGGGCATGGCGGCGAACAACGTGCAGGGCGGCTTTCGCATGGGCCCGATCTTCGGCGGCATGCTGAAGAGCGGCCGTAAGATTGCGCAGATTGTCGCGCAGGATCTGAAGGCGTAATGCGGGACTTCGGGTTCTATCTCGTGATGACCAATCCGGTCGTCGGCTACGAACGGTGCTGCGAAGCGGCGGTTCGTGCCGGCGTTCGGATGGTTCAACTCAGGATGAAGGAAGCGCCGCGCTCCGAAATCGTGTCGGTCGGCGCGGCGCTTCGCAAGATTACGGCGGGGACGCCGACAACCTTCATCGTCAACGACGACCCCTCCATCGCGGCGGAAGTCGGTGCGGACGGGGTGCACGTCGGGCAGGGCGACATGGCCGTCGCCGAGGTGCGGCGGCGCTATCCCGAGCTCGGCATCGTTGGGCTTTCGACGCACAATCCCGAACAGGCGAACGCGGCAATCGCGCAAAAGCCCGACTACATCGGGGTCGGGCCTGTCTTCGCCACGCCGACGAAGAAGATTCCCGACCCCGTGCTCGGCACGGAGACGGCCGGGCGGATGATTGCGAGCGTGCCGTTTCCGGCGGTGGCGATCGGCGGGATTGACTTCGCGACGCTGCCCTCGGTGCTCGCGGCGGGGGCGCGGAACTGGGCGGTCGTGCGGGCGGTCTGCGGTTCGTCCGAACCCTATGACGCAATCCGCCGCCTGCAGAAAATCGCCGCGAACGGAGGTCGTGCGGGCGTATGAAGGTTTCCGTCGTCATCCCCGTCTACAACGTCGAGCGATACCTCGTGCGTTGTCTCGATTCGGTCGTCGCGGCGGCGCGGCAGTTCGCCGCATCGGGTGCGGGGCGCACGGTCGAGGTCATTTGCGTGGACGACGGTTCGACCGATAATTCGCCCGCGCTTCTCGCCGATTACATTGCGCGGCAGACCGAGACGGAAGCACTGGCGTTTCAAGTCGTGACGAAGCCGAATGGCGGACTCGGTTCGGCGCGGAACGCGGGGATGGCGCGGATGACGGGCGATTACGTGATGTTCGTCGATTCGGACGACTATATCCCCTGCGAGGCCATCTCGACTTTCGTTTCCGCCGCCGCCGAGACGGGTTTGCCAATTGTCGTTTCCGCATCATTTCTGAAGGACTGCGGGAGCGGCATTTCGGATTCTCCCGACGCGGGGAAGGGGACGTGGCGTATCCATCCTGCGAGTTGGATTGCCGGACGAAAAGTCCAGTATAGCGCGTGTAACAAGCTTTATCGTGCGGATTTCGTGCGGACGCGGCGGTTTTCGGAAGAGGTGAGGGCCTTTGAGGATTACCCGTGGACGACGCAGTGCTTTTGTGACGCGGGGCGGATTGCCGTCGTGGAGCGTCCCCTGTATGTGTATTGCATCAATCCGAAGGCTTCGTCCATCGTTCATTCGCCCTATTCGGACGGCAAGTTGCACGATTCGATTGCGGTCGTCCGCGCCGTCCTGGACTATGCGAAGGGGAAGCCGTCGTGGCCGTTCGCCCTCCATCAGGCCGGGGACGGGCTTTCTTCGACGATTGGCAAGGTCTTCAAGGCGCGGAATCCCGATTTGTCGCGGAAACTGATAGTTAATTGCAACGATTTGCTGAAAATTTATCCGGAATTGAAGAGATTCGTCTCGCTGAAGGCGAAGATTCGCCTCTGGCTTTTGCGCCTTGGCGTTCGTCGCGTCAAGGGTTAGCCGGTTTTCTGGTTCTGTTATCGCCACGGATTTCACGGATTCCCACGGATTTGGGATGGGGATGAGGGGGAAGATAGCCGTTGAGATCGGGAGCGGGATTTGTTATCACCACGGCTATTCCCCTCCCTCTCCCAATCCGTGCAATCCGTGGCGATAATGGTCACGCAGACCCATCGTGCGCATCGCCCGAAGGTTTGATGCGCATCAACCACCCCTCTTGATGCGCATCAACACCCCCCTTTGATGCGCATCAACCACCCCTCTTGATGCGCATCAACACCCCCCTTCGATGCGCATCAACACCCCCCTTCGATGCGCATTACACCATTCTTCAACTTCAACTCCTTCCCCTCTCCCTCCCGATTCTCCCGATCTTCACGGCTATTCCCCCTCCCAATCCGTGAAAATCCGTCGGATCCGTGG
>CAVFWY010000220.1:0-2922 GCA_963626175.1 Gemmiger sp. | reverse complement strand
AAGCACTCGAAGGCGGATGCCACGGACGCGGAAGTCGCGGCGAAGCACGAGGAGGCAGTCGCGCAGTTGAAGGCTTATGCGGCAGACCCGAACCTCGCCGCGCTCGCGGGCGGCACGCCCGTCCATTTCCTCTGCTACGAGTTCCGTGGCCGTGAACTCGTGCGGCTGGAAGAGGTTTTCAAGGCGTAGTGGGCGAGTGTCGATGGCATTTCATCATCACATGTTTCACCACAACGGTTGCTACGAGTAAGGTAGTCGATATGACAGATGTCGAGAAAGGATCTTTAGTTTGCAGTAGTTCCAAAATGTCGCGCAAATCGTCGTTTCGCCAAGTTAGCCGTTTTCTGACGAAGCAAAAAATGCGCTTGCGCACATTTGATGGTGGCGGCGAAACTTCGCGTTGTAGGCGCGTCGCCGTTGATATCAAAGATCTTTTCGTCCGCGTCAGACCCACCCAATAAGGGTGTTTTTCCGCAAACGGCAAGGATTATACCATATTCTGGACGCGGAAAACGGCGAGTTGCCACTTTAACCCACTTTTCTGAAAGGCCCGATCCGCTCGCCGCGGCGCACGCTGTCAGGCACGAGACAAGGACGACTCCGGGTCTATTTTCCCTGACGGAGCAGGAAGCCAGCGACAAGGAGCGCGACAAGCGCAAGCGGCGCGAGACAGACGAGGGCGTAGACGACCCGCCCGACCCAGCGCAGTCCGACGCCACCCGCCTCCCTGTCGTTCACCCTCCCCCGACAACGGACGTCAATGAGGATGAATGTCGCCGACAGGAGAAGGCTGTAGGCGTAAAACACGCTCGACAGGACGACCACGCTCGTCTCGACCCGCAGAAGCACTCCGCTGACGAGGAGAATCAGCGCGGGATTGAGCAGCATCAGGGACGAAAACACCGCGATGGCCACAAAGAGAACCGTCATGCCCGCGCCAAGCCGCTCGGCGGTGTCGGACGCGACCCCCACCCTGCCGACAACGGCGACGAACGGGAGAACCGCCGTCACGACGAAGAACAACGCACCCTCCAGGCTGACGCCATAGTCCCATGGGATGCAAAACCGCTCGGCGACAGATGAGGCGAAGTCCGCCCGCACGGTGCAGAAGGAGAGCGCGGCACAGAAGAAAAAGCACAGCGTCAGCGACCAGTTCACCCGCGTCCGAAAAAGAGGATTCTCAAGGTCGAAGTAGTCGAGCACCCGCTGGTCAAGTTCGTCCCACCACGGCGAATCGCCGTCACGGAGCAGACGGATTGCCGAGACCTTCAGCACGACCATTGCCGCCACCGCCGCGACAATCCCGAACACGGAAACGCCGAGCGACAGCCCGGCACAGACGAACGCGAGCGTCAGAGACGCCAGCGAGCCGCACTGCAGGAAGCGCACCGTCAGGGCGACCGCCGCGAGCGTCAGCACAAGGCTCGACGAGACGGCGCCGAACGACGAAAACACCACCCGCGTCACGGGGGAGAGCGCGACCATCACGACAAGGCAAACCGTCCAGAGATAAAAAGAAAGCCTGAGGCGCATCATGTCGGCGAAAGAAAGGGAGAGTGCCATCGGCACGAGCGCACGGAGGAGGACGAAACACGAGCAGACGCCAACCGCCGCCTGAAGCGCGACAAGTCCGCGCCACAAAACGCCCGTCTCATTCCCGAAAAAGAACCCCGCGCAACCGGCGGACACGCCGAGGACGGCGACCACCAGCGCATCGGCAAGGGTCATCCGCAGGGCGAACGAACGGGCGGACGCATCGCGCACCAGAGTTGAGAAAGCATTCTTCATGCGCCGGCCGCCCCCTTTCGTCTTACCCCGCCACGCTTACGCCGCGTGCTTGCGGCGCAGGGCGAGCGCGGCGACGCCCACGAGAAGCAGAAGCCCGCTCGTCGGCTCGGGAATCGTGCCGATCGCGTGCCACGAGTTGTTCGCTTGCGAACCCCACTCGAAATAAGCCGTTTTCCCAGGCTCGCTATTGTCGGTCGTATTCTGAGTCAAGACCTGTTTGCCGGCAGCCGTCGTCGCAATCATGTAGTTCTTCGAATCCTTGAAGGTCGCGCCGTCCAGAATGACGGCGAAGAGATTGACGGTTCCGCCTGTGCCGATCCAGCCGACCATCGCATCGTATGAGGCCGTTTCGCTCGCCGCCGTGTAATTGTTGAGCCGCCCCTTGGTTGTCTCGTAGTCTCTCCCAGCCCAGTTTCCTGTTCCCTTCGCATTGTAGAAAGCAAGGTCGGTAATATCCTGTTTGTTGACCAGTCGATCCAAAACAGTGGAATATGTCGTGCGGGGGTTTTTGGCTATGTCGAACATTCTCGCACTATCTGGCCCGCTTCCCGTATCCGCGAAGATATAGGCGAGATACTGGCTGGCGCCCGACAAGGTGGTATCGGGAGATGACTCGATCCCCGTGGCGCTCCAATACAGCACTTCGGCCCGTGCGCCCAGAGCAAGCGCCGCGACCGCCGCCGCGAGAACGAGTTTTCTCATCAGTTTCGTTTTCATCGTTTCAGATTCCTTTCTCCATGTTCGTCCGATCTCAACGGCTCTTTTTCGCGTCCGCCCGACGACCCTCTGCCGAGCACACCGCGAATAGACCTATTCGGGCTTTGGAAAAATTGGCGCATATTATACCCCCCCCCCCCATCTTGTCAAGGGTGTGGCGGAAGATTCTTACAGGGCGGGCATTGACTTACCAGTAAGATTTTTAGTATACTCCCCTCATTCACAACGAAAGGACTTTATGACGAACGTCATGACAACAAAAATGTCTTCCAGAGGACAGGTCGTCCTGCCTGAAGCGGTGCGCGGACTGTACGGATGGCGTGCCGGGACGGCGTTTGCCGTCATGGCCTACAAGGGCGCCGTCATCATGCAGCCCCTGAAGGCCCCGACGGAAGCCGAACTCGCCGCCGAATTCGA
>CAVFWY010000219.1:0-2946 GCA_963626175.1 Gemmiger sp. | reverse complement strand
CGCACGCCTACATCGAGGCCGAAGACCTCGGCCTCACCGTCCTCGGGACGGTGCAAAACGCCTACTCCGTGAACGGCGTTCACGGGCAGAACTACGGCGAGGCCGTCTCGAAGGCGTCCCTCTGCCGAACCGTCGCGCTGGAGGAGACGATGCTGTCGTTCTCCACGCTGGCGCGGACGCGGCAGAAGAAACTCGATGACCTCGGCACGGCTCTGGCCGCGCTGAACAAGGCTTTTGCGCAGAAAACGAAGGATACGTCGTCGACGGACGAACTGTCGGTCGATTCGTCGGCGACGACGCTGCTCCGCCGCTACGGCTTCTCGGCCTCGTCGAAGATGACGTATACTGCGATCATGCAGCTTCAGCAGAACGTCCAGTTCGCGCTCGATCAGGAGGACAACGAACTCCAGCAGGACATGACATCGCTGCAGAGTTACGTCTCGAAACGCGATGACGCGATGCAGATGGCGAACAAGTTGCTCACGAAGGTCAATTCGACGCGCCAGAAGGGCATCCAGTACATCGGAAGCTGAAATTAGGGGATTCCTTTATGAAGTGTGCGACACTTTTCATGGTTGTAGCCCTTTCGGGGTGTTCGTGCGTGGATGTCAAGCAGTCTGAAGTCATCCGTATCGATCGACTGCACGCGAAAGGCATTTCGTGGACGAAAGAACGCGATGCCGGACGATTCCAACCGCCTGTGAACATGACTGCGGCTGTGTTTTGGTCGTTGCTGCCGGGTGGGGGACAGCATTTCATGGCGCACAAGATGTCCGAATCGGGATGCCAGCGTTTGAGCGATGCCGTTGTTGACAAGCGTCAGCTTCGCGGCACGGGAACGCTGATGCTCGGCACATCGTGGATCCCGTATGTCTATATCTTTACGCTGCCCTTTGGGCTTGCCTCTGGCACGGTTGTTGATGTAAACCGCATCAATAACCTCGCGTTGCTGGAGTATCTTGACGAGCAGGGGCAGAACACAGACGATTGATTCCGAAGTAGAACGCTTCTGATCTGAGCGAGCGACGGCCGTAATCGCGCAAAAGTGCGAGTTTCCACCCTCGAAATCTCACTTTTAATTAAAAGTGAGATTCTGTTTCGTGCCATCCATTACCCTATTTGCCGAAGTCGAGGATGGGGTGATGCGTATCTCCGAGGGTGGTTGATGCGCATCAAGTGGGGGTCGAGATGCGCATCAAAGGGTGGTGTTGATGCGCATCAAAGGGGGGTAGTGATGCGCATCAAAGCTCGGTTGAGTGCTTGTATTGTAGGACATCATCTCCCCTGCTGACTGCCGACAGCACTGCGGATTTTCTGTCACTTGCGCGGCAATTTTTGGTATAATTCTCCCAAATTGTCGGTGGATAATTAAAGAGGATAGTGCGCGATGAAGATAATCAGCAAACTCGCTTCGCTAACCGTGTTGTTGGTTGCCTGCGGGGTGCGGGCGGCATCGGTCGATACGGCGGACGTGACGGTTGCCGCGAAGACGTGGGCGGCGCGTGGTGCGGCGCTCGGTGCGCGAGTTGGCACGGGCGGCGTCGATTCCGTGACGGCTCACGCGGTGACGAACGGGTATTCGTTCTATGCCGTCAGGCTGACGGGGGGCGGAACGGTCTTTTTCTCGTCCGACACCGAACTTGAGCCGATCATCGCGTTCTCCCCCAACTCGAACATCAATCTCTCCAACGAGAAAAACCCCCTGCTTCAACTCCTGCGGCGCGACATTATCGCCCGCGTCGGGTTGCGCGACCTTCGCAAGGCGAGCCGGACGGCGGGTGCTTCCACCCAGGGCGCGGCGGATGGCAAGAGCGCATTGAAGTGGGCGGCGCTGCTCGCGGCGAATCCAAAGTCCTCCCGGACGGGAGCCGGTTCGAGCGCGACGACCTCCTCGGCGGCTCCCGTTCAGATTGTGGACGACATCTGCGTCGCGCCGCTTCTGACGACGAAGTGGGACCAGACGACGTCGGCAGACGGAATGCCCTGCTTCAAC
Source organism: Gemmiger sp. (assembly GCA_963626175.1). Lineage (GTDB taxonomy): Bacteria > Verrucomicrobiota > Kiritimatiellia > RFP12 > UBA1067 > UBA1067. The sequence goes on along the minus strand of CAVFWY010000219.1, from coordinate 953 downwards.
TACTACATGTGGGATGAACTCGGCGGGAAGCCGTCCATGACGGACGTGTGGCCTTGCGGATGCTCGGCGACGGCACTCGCGCAGGTGATGCGGTATTTCCGCTATCCGACGGCGGAACAGGAGGTGAAGGCGTTTGACTGCGCGGTTAACGGCGTTTCCGTCAGTCTCTCCACAAAGGCGGGGGCTTTCGACTGGGACAACATGGTCGATTTCCCGGGAGGCACGTATAACATCACGGCGGCGCAGCGTGAGGCGATCGGTCATCTGACGTGGAACGTGGCGGTTGCGCTCAAATCGCGGTTTACGAAGGATCTCGGATCGGCACAACCCTACGATGAGCCGGTGGCGATCCGAGACACCTTTGGTTACGCAAACGCATGGTTATACTGGGATGCGAAGAACTGGTATAAGGGTTCGGGGGGCTTGCATGACCAAACGACGCGGGAAAAGATCGTGCACGCGAACCTCGATGCCGGTCGCCCCGTCTTGTTCAGCATCTACGGTTATTCGGCTGGGCACATCGGTGACAGCAGGTACTGGGCGGGTCATGCGGTCGTGGGCGATGGCTACGGCTACCAGACGGTGAACGGCGAGAAGACGGTCTACGTCCACATCAACATGGGCTGGAGCGGCATTGACGACATGTGGTACAACATCCCGGAGATTAACGCGGCGAATTCGGGTGCGTACATCGTGTCGAGCAACACGGACTTCCTCTACATGGCCGGTGCGACGTTTAACATCGCGACGACGGAAGCGGGCGAGATACTTTCCGGCCGAATCTATGACGAAGACGGACAGCCGATGGCGGGGGCGGTGGTTTCCGCCTATGAGAACGACGAACTGGTCGGTTCGACGGTCTCGAGCGAATACGGTGTCTACAGTTTCACTCTTCCGGGCGGTCACGCCTACACGGTGTCGGCGCAGTCGGCGGATGGGAAATACGTCTCCGT
>CAVFWY010000218.1:0-2969 GCA_963626175.1 Gemmiger sp. | reverse complement strand
GCGGGGGTTGCACGAGAGGAGCGTAGCGGCTCGCCGCCGTAGGAGAGGCGATGTCCGCAACCACAGACCCTGCCGAGGCAGGGCTGACTGAATACGGTTTCTTGTCTACGTGCGAAAGGCGGTACGAGGCCGCGCAGCGACGGATCGGGCGACACCCGACCGAGCCGCTGGCTTTACTGGTGCGGCGGATTTGTGATATAATACGCGCACATTCCTCAAATACGAAAGGAGTCGGTTGTTATGAAGAAACTGATGATTGCGGCAATTGTGATGGCATTCGGGCTGGCGGCCCCCGCGGCGTGCACGTGGGACTGGTGGTTCGGCAATGCGGGCAAGGACATTCGGGGCTGTGCGCTCGGGCTTGGCGCGGCGAACGGCGAGGTGACGGGTGCGCAAATCGCGGTCTGCGCGGCGAAGGCCGAAAACGTCAAGAGCGGGTGTCAGGGTGCGATCGGCTACAGTCAAGTGAAGACGCTGCGCAACGGCGTGCAGTTCGGGTTCATCTCGAAGGCCGAGAAGTCCGCGCTTCAGTTCGGTCTCGTCTGCATCAACAAGGGTGGCTTCCTTCCCGTGTTCGTCTTCTTCAACTTCGACAAGACGATGTTCGGCAAATAACGGAGGACACGAGCTATGAAACCAACTGGGTTGACCGCTCTCATGCTGATGGCGGTCTCTACTGTCGTTGTTGATTGTTTTGGCGCAACAGATGCTCCAGACGAGGTGAAAGCCGCGATTGCCTCGCCCTACTTCCCGATTTCAGCTGGGGGGGGGGTATTAGTCTGGGGCGGCGGAGCGAGCGGCACGTGGGACGACGCAACGCCGAACTGGTACACTGAGTCGTGCGAAGCCTCGGCGTGGGTGTCAGGGGCAACGGCCGTCTTTCCCGTCTCGGCGACAATCACCGTTTCGGGGACGAAGGAAGTTGCGGGACTTTTGAACGTAGTGTCGGCCGAGCGGGTGACGTTCACTGGCGATGCGCTAACTTTCACGACTGCAGAGACGGTTCGCTTCGGTGCGGATGGCGTCTTCAGGTTTGAGAACGCCATTGACGGGAGCGCGGGCTATTCGCAGTCCATCGGCGAATCGGCCGATGCCGTCCAGAAATTGGACGAAAGCGTCTATCTCGTTTCCACCGAGGCGCGAAAGGTCTTGCCGTCGACCGTGAAACTTGCGAACATTGAGACATTCTCGCTTATAGTTCAGGGTTGCTGGGGTAGCGCCCAAACCCCCGTCAAACTCACGAACGCGAAAGTCGAAGCCCAAAACGGACTTTACAACTGGACTTACGACGAGGAGACGAAGTCCGTAACGTTCATTGTCAAGTATATGGTCTATGATGGTTTAGGCGGAATTGTTGAAGCAGTTAAGGTCAAGTTGGAAGAAGGCGATGATGGCATTTACGCCTCGGTGATTTACACCAAGGCTGCAATCGGGAGTTACGACCTCACCCACGGGGAATCGACCACGTGGGACTGCGATTTTGACGCATACAATTTTCGCGCCGACTGTCAGGTTTATGACAGTGGCACGGCTCTCGACAATTATAAACTCTATGTTTACGACTTTGAGTGTTCGTTGAAGGGCGCAATACCGACCGAGATGGGGGTCGAGATTGCGGGTGACTGTTTCGTGACGGGAGATTATGCGCTGAATTCGGGTTCTTTCCGCATCGTTGAAAGCGGTGCGCTCGGTGGCGGCGCGTTCAAGGAGGCTGTGAGCGTGGCTTCGGGCGTTCTTCTTGAGTTCGCGGGCACGGCGGCGATTAACGTCGCGGGCAAGATAACGACCGCAGGGTCGGGGTATGTGCTCGTTTCGGGCGAGGGGATTTCGTTCAGTGCCGACCAGAGCAGTTCATGGGATTTGCGCATTTCCGGCAAAGCTTCGTCAACGGGTTATAGAACGTTGCCGACGGATGGGTCGATTAAGGTTTTGTCAGATGGTGAACTTTCAATCGGTTCGTGCTACTACGAGTGGGGTCCTGACGGCGGGAGAACGCCGATTTACATTTACAAGGATGGCACCGTTAGGCTCGTCAAGCCGGACGCGATGGGTGTCTGGAAGCACTGGTATCTTTACGGCGGAACAGTGACGAATGAAAACACTTCGTCCAGTTATCCGCTCGTCTACAACCTTCATTTGCTGGACGGAGCGACATTCACGGGTTCGCGAGTTGGCGTTGGATATACCACCTACTATGACACGTGGAGTTCCGTCGCGGTTAGCGGCACGAAGCCGAGCGTCTTCGCGGTGGACGATCTCATGGTCGGATACCAGTATCCCGCGACAAAAGAGGGGCAGAAGGTTGGCGTCAAGTTCGACGTGGCGGACGTGACGGGCGACGATGGGGTTGATTTTACGCTTCAATCGCCGATTGTCGATCGTGAGGGAGTCGTGCTCTACAAGGATGCGGGTTTGCGCGAGAACTGCGGCGTGTGGAAGACGGGGGCGGGCACGATGCTTCTGACGGCGTCAACCCATAATGAGCCGCAGGGCGTGTTTAAGATTGACGCAGGCACGGTGCGCTTTGGCGCAACGAGTGCGGGGCAGCTTGGCGCACTGCTCGTCGCGGGCGACGCGGCGCTTGAGGTCGAGGAGGGCGGGACTATCGCCTTTGCCGACTCTTCCGCCGTCGAATGGACAGAGGGGAAGACGCTGACGCTGAAGAGCAAGGTGGGCAAGATGTCGCTCCGCTTCGGTGAAAGCGCGACGGGGCTGTCCGCCGACCAGCTCGCGGCGATTTGCTACGATGCGTCCGTGACGACGAAGAAGCCTGTCTTTGCACTGACCTCTTCCGGCTACCTGACGGACGGTCTTTCGGGCGGTTTTTGCATCCGAATTCGCTGAAACGCGGACTTTACTCCAAAGTGATGCGCATCACCGAGGGGTGTTGATGCGCATCAAAGAGGGTAGTTGATGCGCATCAAAGGGGTAGGTTGATGCGCATCAAAGGGGGTGGTTGATGCGCATCA
>CAVFWY010000217.1:0-2973 GCA_963626175.1 Gemmiger sp. | reverse complement strand
ACGCGGCGGTCTGCCGCTTCGGCGAACCGCTTCAGGTAGCTCATGCGCTGCACGTCCTCCTCAACGTAGTCGTAGGGGAGCGCGGCGGCGGCTTCGGCATCGCCCGATGCGGGGGAGAGGTCGATGAAGTCGAGGTTCAGCCTGACGTCCACGACGTCGCTCACCTTCTCGCCTTTCATCGCGGCAATCGTGCGGCGGAGGAGCTGGCAGTAGAGCCCGAACCCGACCGCCGCGATGTGCCCCGACTGCTGTGAGCCGAGCAGGTTGCCCGCGCCGCGCAACTCGAGGTCGCGCACGGCGAGGTTGAAGCCGCTGCCGAGTCCGCCGTGACGCTTGAGCGCGGCGAGCCGTTCACGCGCCTCGGAATCGACGAGGCCGCCCGTCGGCAGGAGGAAGATGGCCCGCCCCTGCCGCGACGAACGCCCGACGCGTCCGCGCAACTGGTAGAGGTCGGCAAGCCCGAACGTCTCGGCGTGATCGACGAGAATCGTGTTGGCGCGCGGAATGTCGATGCCCGACTCCACGATGGTCGTCGAAAGCAGGATGTCGTAGTCGCCGCGCTCGAACGAGCGCATCTTGCGGGCGAGTTCCGCCGCGTCCATCTGGCCGTGCGCGACGACGACCCGCGCCTTCGGGCAGAGTGCGTTCAGGCGGCGGGCGACTTTCTCGATGGTTGTCACGCGGTTGTGGAGGAAGAAGACCTGTCCGCCACGGGCGAGTTCCGCCTCGATTGCGGCACGGACGACTTCATCGGAGTCCGTGACGACCTTCGTCTCAACGGCGACGCGCTCACGCGGGGGCGAACGCAGGAGCGAGAGGTCGCGCGCACCCGTCATGGAAAGGTAGAGCGTGCGCGGGATGGGCGTCGCGGAGAGCGTGAGCACGTCCGCCGTGGCGCGGAGCGTCTTCAGGAACTCCTTGTGGCGGACGCCGAAACGCTGTTCCTCGTCGATGATGATGAGCCCGAGGTCGCGGAAGGCGATCTTGCCCGAGAGGATGGCGTGGGTGCCGATGACGATGTCGCACGCTCCCGTCGCGAGCCGGCGGAACGTCCCCTCGTGCGTCCCCGCGCTCTGGAAGCGCGAGACGGACTCGATGCGCACGGGTGTGCCGTCGAAGCGCGAGGTGAAGGTCTCGAAATGCTGTTCGGCGAGCACCGTCGTCGGGGCGAGCACGGCGACCTGCTTGCCGTTCATCGCGGCGATGAACGCGGCGCGCATGGCGACTTCGGTCTTGCCGTAGCCCGCGTCACCGCAGATGAGCCTGTCCATCGGCTTGCGGGCGGCGAGGTCTTTCTTGATTGCGGCGATTGCGCTCGCCTGGTCGGGCGTTTCCTCGTATGGGAAGGCGGCCTCGAACGCCTCAAGCCCCTCGCACGGCACGGCGTAGGCGAAGCCGGGCACGGTCTCGCGTCGCGCCTGCGTTTCCAACAGGGCGGAGGCGAGGTCGGCGACCGCCTTCTGCGCGTCCTTCTTGTCCTTCGCCCACCGCTTGCCGTCCAGTCGATGCAGCCGAACCGCCTCGCCCTTCACGCCGACGTAGCGAGAGAGGAGGTGCGCGTGGCTCGCGGGGACGTGCAGTTTCGCTCCGTCGGCGTATTCAATCGTGAAGACTTCGCTCCGCTTGCCGTCCACCACGATCTCGGAGGAGCCGATGAACCGTCCCACGCCGTAATCGACGTGCACGACGTATTCGCCCGGCTCGAGATCGTCGAAGTCGTTGAGCCTCGCCCCCTGCTGAACGGGCGCGGCGGTTTTGCGGAAGTGCGTCTTGCGCTTCGTGAAGACGCGGTCAGCCTTTGTGACGACGACCAGCCCCGGGATCTCGAACCCGCCGGAAAGGTCGTCCAGCCGCACCACGGTTTCGCCGCGACGTTCGGCGGTCGCGAGATGGGTTTCGAGCCGCTGGCGGGCGGCGGCGAAGAGTTCGGGGTGGTGCGCCTCTTCCGCGCCGAGTTCGGCGAAGCCGGGCAGGGGTGTCGTTTGGAAGGCGTAGGTCGGGACTTCGCGTGGCGCGGGATCGCCCGTGTAGACCGTCGCAAAGCGCCGCTCGCCGAGAACCGTACCGAGCGTGTAGTCGTTGTGCTCCAGCGCGAGGAGCGCGGCGGAGTCCGGCAAGAGGTCGGTCAGGTGGCGCGTCGAGTCCGTGCTGTCCGAACGCACGGGGAGGAGCGTCGCGGAGTTGATCCGCGCAATCGAAAGTTGCGTCGCGGCGTCGAAGGTGCGGACGGACTCGAGGTCTTCGCCGAAAAACTCCGCGCGGAAGGGGAACTCCTCCCCCGGTGACCACGCATCGACGATTCCGCCGCGTACGGAGTAGTCGCCCTCGCGCACCACCGTCGGCACACGCGTGTAGCCGAGTTCCGCGAGCGTCGCGCAGACGGTGGCGAAACGAACCGCCGCGCCGCCGTCGAGCATGAGCGCGGGGGCGGCTTGTGCTGGCACGGGCGTCGAGAGGGCGGGGAACGAGGCGACGACGATGCAGGGGTAGGGCGAGGTCGCCCACGCCCGAATGGCGGCGAGAGCCTTCAGCCGCAGACCGAGCGCCGTCCGGTCGCCGTCCAGCAGGGGCGGGAACTCAAGGATGCGCACCGGATATGCCGCGCCGGTCGCCCCCTTTGCGTCGGATGCGAGAAGCCGCAGGTCGTCCGCGAGCCGATCCGCGTCGGGCAGACCCGGCACGACGGCGAGCACGAGACGCGGCTCCGCCCCCGGTGTCGCGGCGTTCGTCAGGGCGAGCGCGAGGAACGCATTCGCGCCCCCCGTCAGGGATGAAATCGCCACAGCCCCGCCGTCCGCAAGGCCGGGGGGTGAGAAGGACGCGGCGAAAATCCGCAGCACATCCTGTCGTTCCTGACACATCGGCAGTAATTGTATCACAAAATCCGCCCTCGCGGCAAGGTTGCGGCAAGGTTGCCCCTGGAGTTTACCCATTTTTTGAGTGCGGAAGTGCGCCGCACCCGCGTGAATAAAG
>CAVFWY010000216.1:0-2974 GCA_963626175.1 Gemmiger sp. | reverse complement strand
GACTGCCGCCGATGACGCCCTCGTGCGGCGAACTGATGCAGGAGGCGCAGCAGTTCCGCCAGGCGTGGTGGCTTGTCGTCTTCCCGGCGGCGGCACTGTTCGTCGTGATGCTCCTCACCGTGCTCGTTGGCGAAGGCCTGCGCGATGCGTTCGACCCCCGGCAGAAGAGCCGCCTCGAGTAAGCCGAGGGGTTTGAAGGGTGATGCGAAAAAAACAGCCGACCCCGAAAATTCGGCACTTCGGGCAGTTGCGTTCGCGGGCGGGGTATGATATAATTCCCGCAAATTTCTAACAGGCCCCCGAAAGGGGGTAAATAAGGAGAAAAAAAGAGATGGCTAAGACGCCGAAATTCGCGAACGCGAAGGTGTTCGCTTGGGTTGACAAGTGGAACAAGGTCTGCACGCCCGACAAGATCGTGGTCGTGAAGGGCACGAAGAAGGAGCACCTCGACATCTGCGAGATGATGGTCAAGAAGGGGCAGTTCATCAAGCTGAACCAGAAGAAGCGTCCCGAGTGCTATCTCGCCCGCTCGCACGAGAGCGACGTGGCGCGCGTCGAAGGCCGCACGTTCATCTGCTCGAAGAAGGAGATCGACGCGGGTCCGACGAACCACTGGATGGAGCCCGAGCAGATGAAGAAGCTCATGCTCAAGAGCTACAAGGGCTGCATGAAGGGTCGCACGATGTACGTCATCCCGTTCGCGATGGGCCCGATCGGCAACCCGATCACCCAGTACGGCATCGAGGTGACCGACTCGCCCTACGTCGTCGTGAACATGAACATCATGACCCGCACGGGCGACGAGGTGATGGCTCACCTCGGCAAGGACGGCGACTTCATCCCCTGCATCCACTCCGTCGGTGCGCCGCTCAAGAAGGGCGAGAAGGACGTCGCGTGGCCGTGCGCCAAGAAGATCGAGGATAAGTTCATCACCCAGTTCCCTGAAGAGCGCCAGATCTGGTCGTTCGGTTCGGGCTACGGCGGGAACGCCCTCCTCGGCAAGAAGTGCTTCGCGCTGCGCATCGCCTCGAAGCTCGCGAAGGACGAGGGCTGGATGGCCGAGCACATGCTCATCCTCACGCTCACCGCGCCGAACAAGAAGCAGTATCACGTCACGGCGGCGTTCCCGTCCGCCTGCGGCAAGACCAATCTCGCGATGATGCTCCCGAAGCTCCCGGGCTGGAAGCTCCAGACGATTGGCGACGACATCGCGTGGCTCAAGCCGGGCGACGACGGCCGTCTCTACGCCATCAACCCCGAGAACGGCTTCTTCGGCGTTGCGCCGGGTACGTCGATGGACTCGAACCCGAACGCGCTCAAGAGCTGCAAGAAGGGCACGATCTTCACGAACGTCGTTCTCACGCCCGATGGCGACATCTGGTGGGAAGACATGGGCATCAAGGCCCCGAAGGAAGGCGTCGACTGGAAGGGTCAGCCCTGCTACGTCTGCAAGGACGACCCCTACCGCATGGGTCCGAAGCCGGGCATGACGAAGGCCGAGATCAAGGAATCGAAGTATGTCGCCGCGCACAAGAACAGCCGCTTCACGGCTCCTGCCGTGAACTGCCCCGTGCTTGACAAGGAAGGCTTCAACGGCAAGTTCAACAAGAAGCCGACCGGCGTGCCGATTGACGCGATTCTCTTCGGCGGTCGCCGTCCGAGCACCATCCCGCTGGTGAACGAGGCGAAGAGCTGGACGCACGGCGTGTTCATGGGTTCCGCCGCGGGTTCGGAAGTCACCGCCGCCGTCATCTCCGACCAGATCGGCCAGGTTCGCCGCGACCCGATGGCGATGCTGCCGTTCTTCGGCTACAACGTCGCCGACTACTTCCAGCACTGGCTGGAGATGGAGCGCACCTCCGCCGACGCGACGAAGCTGCCGAAGATCTACTTCGTCAACTGGTTCCGCAAGGGCGACGACGGCCGCTTCATGTGGCCGGGCTTCGGCGACAACAGCCGCGTCCTGAAGTGGATCTGCCAGCGCATCGAGGGCGCGGTCAAGGCGAACGAGACCGCGATCGGCAACCTGCCCTTCGCGAAGGACATCGACCTCGCCAACAACGACGAGAAGGCGAAGTTCCACGTCGTCAAGTCCGACCTCGAGGAGATCCTCAAGGTCGACAAGGAAGGCTGGAAGAAGGAGATCGCGACGATCGGCGCGTCCTACGACGAGTATGACGCGAAGCCGTCGAAGGACTCGAAGGTCGCCTCGAAGACGGCGCACCGCGTCCCGAAGGCGCTCCGCCAGGTTCTCGCGGACGTCACCGCCGCGCTCAACAAGTAAGTTTGCGAGCGTAGGCTGAAAGGGGAAGCCCCGGCATCACGCCGGGGCTTTCCCTTTTGCGGTTCTTGATTTACTCTGTCGTCCTGTCGTCTTGTGCCTGACAACGTGCGGCACGGCGGGCGGCAACCTCGCTGACCCCGCCCTGATGCGCGGCGGCTTGCGCGTCCGTCGCCCCGCTCGGCAATCCTGAGATTGCCTTCGGGGGCGCGTCCGGCGCAATCCGCCGCGCCTGAGGTCGGGTGCTCGGCTGTCGGCCGCCCGCCGTGCCGCGTTGGCAACTCTGGTCGAGTTCGTCGCGTCGCGCCTTCGCGCTTGAGGGGCGTGCTCGGTCTCGCTGCCGTTCGCCGTGCGGAACGCTCCCGGCGGCTTCGTCCGCGAATCCTCGCGCAAGGCTTCGTCGCCGGGATACCGGCTTTCTCGCCTCGCGCGGCCTTCGCGGCGCATCCGCCGACCCGCGTCCGCCCGTCTCACTCCGCTCAACGCTCGCGCGCCCCTCCCGCTCCTCACCCCCGCCTATTTGTATTTGTCTGCCGCGTGTGTTTATTTGTCTGCCACCGCAAGCGACACCTCCTTTCTTTTGTCCCTCCGCTGGGCATTGCTTGTGTTTTGGTCTACCAGTTTCTTAAGCGTAGGCGGTGAGGGCGGGGGTTGCACGAGAGGAGCGCAGCGGCTCGCCGCCGTAGGAGAGGC
>CAVFWY010000215.1:0-2979 GCA_963626175.1 Gemmiger sp. | reverse complement strand
AGGTCGCCCGGCACGAACTTGCCGCTCTCGAGCCAGCGCCGCGCCCATTCGCGGACGCACGAAACGAAGTCCAGCGGATGCGTCACGGGGCAGTCCGGCATCACAGGAGACGCCGAAAGCGACCACGTGCCCCAGAAGACGAACGCCGCCAAGACCGCGAAAACGGCGGTGAAGGCGGCGAACCATGCGTGTTTCGGACGCATCCGCATGGGTCTCGGTCAGGCGACCTTGCCGAGGGCAATCAGCGCGAACACCATCGCGAAGATGGCGACGGTCTCGATGATGCCGAGCGCGGCGAGGTAGTTCGTGAAGCCCTGGTTCGTCTCGGCCTGCGCGTCACACGCGGCGGCGGCGGCACGGCCTTGGAAGACTGCCGAAATACCGATGGCCAGACCCGCGAAAAGACCCGCCACGAGCACCGGAACGCCCGAACCATCCGCCACCGTGCCGACCTTGCCGAGCATGACGAACATCAGGATCATTCCGTAGAGCGTCTGCGTAATCGGCGCACCGACGAACGAGAGGAGAAGGAACGGCGCGGGCTTGCCCGCCGCGTAGCACTTCTTCCACGCACCGACTGCGGCGGAGGCCGCGAACCCCGTGCCGAGCGCACTTCCCGCACCGGCCAATCCCAGACAGGCGATTGCGCCCGCCACGATCATTGCTGCATCACTCATTTTTCTTTTCTCCTTTGTTTAGAGTAGGTTGACTTGTTGTTGAAATCTCACTTCACCCCGTGACGGCGGAACGGACGAAACGCATAGCCCGACCACGAGACTCCCTTGTGGTTCGAGAACTCCAGCGTGTTGAGACGCACCGCGTGGACGAGAATCGACAGCCCCGCCATCATCAGGTTCAGCCCGTGACCGAAGAGCAGGATGAGCACCATCGCGACCGAGCAGAGCGCCGTCACCCACCAGGCGTGCTCGCCCGCGACAAGCCCCGTCGCCATCGAATTGAAGTTCTCCGCCACCTTGACCGAGGCGAGCCCCACCGCGAAAAGACGCACGTAGGAGATGATGTCGCCGAGCGCGGACATCACGTTGAGCGGCAGCATGCCGAGTTCCGCCCCCCGCGTCTTCAGTTCCGAGGGCTTCAGCGTGAAGCCGAACACCAGCGCGAGCGAGATGCCGAACACCCAGAAGATGGCGGTCGGGATGGACGCGAATACGCCGACGATCGAGTTTGTCACCCAATACATGAAGAGGAGGATGCCCGCCCAGCCGAACTCCGCGAGACACGTCGAGTCGTTCAACTTGCAGACACCGTTCCAGATTCGCGCCAGCATCAAGTGCGAGACTCCGATCGTGAAGCAGAGGAACATCATGTTCCGATAACTCGGGTCGGCGAGCCACTTCACCGTCGGCCAGTCCGCGCACCACGGAATCCCCGCGCCAAACCACGTGTTGCTCAACAATCCCCAGAGAATCGTCGCACACGAGAAGACCGTCATCAGGATGACCCACGAGTTCCGCCCGAACTTGCGCCACGCCCAGACCGTCGCCGCGAGGAAGATCGCCCCGTAGGCTCCGTCCCCGACGAGCATCGCGAAGAATACCGAGAAGTAGCACATGAACGGCACCGAAACGTCCGTCTCGTTATACGCCGGCATCACGCCCAGTCCGTCGAAGAGCGCCTTCACGGGACGGAACAGCTTCGGCGGTTCGATGAGCGTCGGCGGCGTTTCGTCCGCCGTCGGGTCGCGCAGCAGGATGCCCCACCCCGCCTTCGCGACTTCGTCCTTCAACTTGCCGACGAGCGACAGGGGAATCCACCCCGAGATCAACGAGACTACGCCCTGGTTCTTGAGGAGTTCCTTCGCCTCCTCGAAGGCGATGCGGTCGGCGATTTCGGGATATTGCGCGAGAATCGTCTTCTCGTCGCATGCGGCAATCTTCCCGTCGATGGCGCGAATCTCCTCCGAGAGCCGATCGAACTTCGCCTTCATCTCGCCGAGCCGCATTTCGGGCAGTCGTTCGGGCAGTTCGACGACGCCAGTGAGGTCTACGCCCGCCGCCTGTATTTTCTTCACCAACTCCGGATCGAAGTCCCCGTAAGGTTCGTAGGTGCGGATTGTCCGCCGCAGTTCGTCCGCCGATGCCTGCAGTTCCTCGCGCTTCTTGTCGAGCGCGAGCACGTCGGCGACGGGAAGGACGATCGCGGCGACCGCTCCCTCGACCGACTCGCGCGCCTTGCGGATGAGCCGCACGGCCTTCTCGGCATCCGCCGCCTCGCCCTGCGCCTTCGCAACGCCCGCACCCTGCGCGGACGCGAGGTCGAGATGCACGACCCCGAGCGCACGCAACCGCTCGAGCGTCGCCTCGCCATCCGCCGCGACGCAGATGAGGTCAAGGTGTTTCATCTTCACGATCATGCCGCATCCTCCTTCGGCGCACGGCCCTTCGCGATCTTGCCGCGTGTCACCGCCGCCGTCTGCTCGTCGCCGATGGCGATCTTGATGACGCGAATCGCCTCCTTGCATTCGGGAATCTTCACCTTCTCGAAAAGGTTCACGCGCTGGGAGGTCTTCTGCAGTTCCTCCGTCACCAGCCGCCGCTGCTCCTCGTAAATCGACCGCTCGCACTGGAGGGAGAGGATCTGGGTCGTCGTCTCGACCGCCGCGTCAACCCACGCCGGGGTCGCCCACGGGTCTATCTCCTTCACGTCCGTCTCGATCGACTCGAACGTCGGAATCGCCACGCCGGCGATGTTCGCCGTCCCGGTGTTCACGCTCTTCACCTTCACGAGGCCCGCCAGCAACGTCTCGTCCGTTGCGAACAGCCCAATCCAACCGTCCAGTCCCTTGCGGACGGTTCGCTCCTTCGCACTGGTCTCGTCCGCTTTCGCGGCGATGCCGGCGATTTCGCTCTGCAACTGCTGTTTCTTCAGTTGCAGCATCGGCAGAAAGCGCTGGAATCGCTTCAGGGCGTCCGTCTGCGCCTTCAACTCCGTCTTCGTGAGTTTGAACTTAGCCATCGG
>CAVFWY010000214.1:0-3005 GCA_963626175.1 Gemmiger sp. | reverse complement strand
CTCGAGCGAGGCGACGGCGCGGAACATCCTGCTCAAGTGCGAATACGGGGTGAAGGCGGGTCAGGCGGGCGCCGTGGGGGACTATCTGAACCTGCGCGACTACTGGCACGTCGTCCCCTGGCTCGAAACGCGCCTGACGAAGTATCTCGAGAAATACTTCGTCCGCTACGTCTAACGGGGCTTTGCACTTTGTGATATAATAGGCGGCATGAAAAACGACTGCATTTTCTGTGCGATTGCCGCGGGAGAAATCCCCAGTTTCAAGATTTACGAAGACGACCTCGTGCTCGCCTATCTCGACATCAACCCGTTCACGAAGGGTCATACGCTCGTCATTCCGAAGGCTCACAGCGAAGGTCTGCTCGATACGGACGATGCGCTGCTCGGCGAGATCGTCGCGCGCGTGAAGAAGGTCGCGGCGCATCTGAAGTCCGCGCTCCCCTGCGACGGTTTCAATATTCTCCAGAACAACGGCGAAGCCGCCGGGCAGACGGTGCGGCACGTCCACTTCCACATCGTGCCGCGCTATGGCAACGAGCGAATCGCCTTTGAGAACCACAAGGGCGACATGGAAGCGTTGAAGTCGCTGGGCGAGCGTCTCGCAATGTGACGTCGCGGTGAGCCCCGCTCAATTCATCGACAATCCGAACTGGGCCGACTTCCTGCCGGAAATGCGGGATGCCGCGAAGAAGCGTCATCTCCCGGCGCACGAGGACTGCTCGCTTTTGAACGCCGATTCCGCCGCGCTTCATTTGTCCTGCGGCGGGACGCTCGGCTCGATGCCGGGCTACGAGGAGCGTCCGGGGCAGATTGACATGCTGAAGGCCATCGTCCGTGCCTTTAACGGGCGCGAGCATCTGATGATCGAGGCGGGGACGGGGGTCGGCAAGTCGCTCGCCTACCTGATTCCGTCCATCCTCTGGGCGGCGGCGAACGATACGACGGTCATCGTCTCGACGGCGACGCGCAACCTGCAGAGCCAACTGATTCACGCGGACATCCCGAAGGCGCTGCGGGTCTTGGACGCGGAAATGCGCGGCAAGTTTCGCGTGGCGCTTCTCAAGGGGCGCGGCAACTATCTCTGCCTGCGGGCGGTCGATGAGTTCTTTGCGTCGGGATACTGGACGATGACGGACGGCGAGAAGGAGGAAATGCCGCACTTCATCGACTGGCTCAAGTCCACGCCCGATGGCGATCTCGACGCCTACGAGGGCTTGCCGCGCAGTCTGCTGACGTGTCCCGGCGAGGAGTGCAGCGGAAGGCGGTGTCCGCACTATGCGCGGTGCTTTGTCCATCGGGCGCGGAAGGCGGCGGCGGAAGCGCACCTCGTGGTCGCGAATCACGCGCTCGTGCTTGCGGAGGCGACGAACCCGGGCAGCGGCATTCTTCCGGCTTACGGACGGCTTGTTCTTGACGAGGCCCACAATCTCGAGTCGGTTGCCACGGAATACTTGAGCTATGAGTTTTCGCTCCCGGCGCTCTGGCGGCTTCTGAACCGCCTCCAGCGGCGCGGTCGCGGCAAGCGATCGCGGCCGAGCGGCATTCTCGCGGGCGTGGAGCGTCAGGTGCAGAAGGGGGTTCTCACGGGCGGCGCCGTCGGCGAGCGCGTCGCGCGGCTTCTCGGCGACATCGCCTCATCGACCGTGCGCATCGTGAACGCGGCGGAGGAACTCGCCGACTTCGCCGAACAGCTGCTGCGTCCCGCGAAGGGCAAGGGGACGATGCTCCGCTATCGCGTCGTGGCGGACGGCGTTCGCAGCTATTCCCTGCACGGCATCTTCAAGCCCTATGGGGAGGATGGCTGGGACGAGAACGCCTTCTTCCGCGTACAGACGGCGTTCGAGAACCAAATGGCCGAAATGGTGCATCTTCTCCATGACTTGCGCGACACGCTGAACGATTCCGCGCCCGAAGGGGAGTTCAACTACTGCGCCGACCTTGCCGTGCAGATAGCCGGTGTCGCCGAAGCGCTCATTGCGTTCGTGAACGAGACGAACGTCGTCCTGCGCGGCAATCTGGAAACGCACGCCTACTGGATCGAGCGGATTCGGCTGGAAAAGCGCCCTTCCTACGTGCAGCTCGTCGCTGCACCCCTGTCGGTCGCGGAAAGCCTGAGAAAATGCCTTTACGACCCGAAGGATTCCGTGATTCTCTCGTCGGCGACGCTTCGCGTCGGAAACGATTTCAAGTATATGGCGCGGCGGCTCGGCTGTCAGGAGCGGTTTCAGGCGCTGATGGCGACGAGTCCGTTCGACTATCTCCGTCAGTCGCTGGTGCTGGCGCCGGACTGTCTGCCGGATCCGTCCGCCGATCCCGTGCGCTACGCCGATGCGCTTGCGAAGATGATGCGCGACCTCTTTTCTGAGACTCACGGACGCGCGCTCGTCCTTTTCACGAGCTATGAAATGATGAAGGCGGTGGCGGCATCCGCCCGTCCCGACTTGGCGGACGCGGGAATCGAATTGCTCGTGCAGGGGGAGGGAATGAGCCGCGAGACGATGACCACCGCCTTGCGTCAGTCGGCCAACACGGTGCTTTTCGGGGCGCAGTCCTTCTGGGAGGGCGTGGACGTGGCGGGCGAGGCGCTGTCGTGCGTCGTTCTCGCGCGTCTGCCGTTCGCGCAGGTCGGCGACCCCGTCGTCGAGGCGCGGGCGGAGAAGATCGACCGCGAGGGCGGCAACTCGTTTCGCGACTATTCCCTGCCGGAGGCCGTCATCCGCTTCCGCCAGGGCTTCGGACGGCTCATCCGCACACGCCGCGACCGCGGCATCGTCGTGATTACCGACCCCCGCATCGTCACGAAGAGTTATGGCGCGGTCTTCCGTCGCTCGATTCCGACGACCGTCCACACCGTCACCGACCTCCCCGACCTTCTCCGCCGCGTGGGCGACTTCTTCGGCGGACGGTAACCGCCGCCGCCGGGCATCGCCCGTGTTTCGATCCGCCCCCCTTGACTTACCCTCGGCTAATTTGGTATCATATGCGCCAAGTTAGCGAAGGCTAAT
>CAVFWY010000213.1:0-3030 GCA_963626175.1 Gemmiger sp. | reverse complement strand
TACTGTTCTCACAAGAACCGACTTTCAAAGAGCGCGCCACCCTTTCGGGCGAACGAGTGCATAGTATACCAAAAATTCAGGGCGGAACGCAATAGGGAAAATGAAAAAATTATCGTGCGGCTTCACTTCGCTACACAATTTCGGTTTTTCAGAAAACGAGGGTGAAAATGCAGCCGTTGCCAGGTTCGGATTCGACCGAAATCGTGCCACCATGCAAAAGGGCGATGTGCTTGACGATGGCGAGTCCCAGCCCCGTGCCGCCGAGTTCGCGGCTGCGCCCCTTGTCCACGCGATAGAACCGCTCGAAGATGCGTCCCTGCGAGTCCTTCGGAATGCCGATGCCGTGGTCGATGACGCGGATTTGCGCCTTTCCGTCCGAACGCCGCTCCAGCGCAACCTTCACGACGGGCGAGCCGCTGTAGCGGATGGCATTGTTGACGAGATTCGAGACCGCCTCCTCGATGAGCCGCGCGTCGCACGGTCGCGTCACTTCCTCCGGCGCGGCGGTTTCGAGCCTGACATCGGCTCTTTCCGCCGCTTGCTTCGCGAGATTCACCGCCGTCCGAACAACGTCCGCGACATTGCAGGGCGCGAAGGCTGCGCGCGGCGCACTTTCCGCCTGTTCGAGTTTGGCAAGGGAAAGGATGTCCTCGGCAAGTGCGTTCAGCCGAACGGACTGGTCGCGGAGCACGTTCAGAACTTCCGAGCGTTCATCCGCGCTCAACCGCTGGGCGGCGGAGTCGGCGAGGATGTCCACCGCGCCGAGAATGCCCGTAATCGGCGTCTTGATTTCGTGCGTGACGTTCGAGACGAAGTCGCGGCGGAACGATTCAAGCTTGCGCATTTCGGCGAGCAGCCTTTCCTTCGCGTCCCGTTCGGCGGCAAGGCGGGCAATCCGCGCCTCGTTCCGCCGCGCAATCAGAATGAGCATGAGGATGATGCAGGCGCCCGAGCCTCCCGCCGCCGCGAGACCGTGCACGGCAAACTCCCTCGCCTCGGCCACCGCCGCGTAGGGCACGGCAATTCGCACGACATAGTCGCCGACACGCCGCGCATGGTAGAGCGTCGCCATGTGGAGCGTCTCCGATTTGCGCACGACCGTCCGCGCCTTGCCGTCCGCCTTTACCGCCTCGAACTCGGCGCGGTCGGCATGGGACGGCAAATCGCCGCCGACCGTATCGTAAATGACCTTCCCCGTCATGTCAATGAGGCTGACGCGCACGTCTTCGGCAATCGTCTCAACACTCTCGCGGAAATGCTCCGTCTGATTCCAGAGAATCACACAGCAGAACGCCAGCCCCACGAGCGCGAGGAGCGGCGGAAGAACGGTTGAGAGCGTGCGTTTCATGGGTTCATCCGATAGCCGACGCCGCGAATCGTCTCGATGTGCGCCGCCCACGCCCCCAGTTTGCGGCGCAATCCCACCATCTGGGTATCGACCGTGCGGTCGGTGACGGCCTTGTCCTCGTCCTGCGTGAGGTCGATGATTTGCGCCCGGGTGTAGACGCGCCCCGGATGGGTGAGAAGCAGCCTGAGCAGATTGAACTCCGTCCGCGTGAGATCGAGGCCCTTCCCGTCCACGGAAACGGCGTGAGCGGATTCGTCGAACTGTAGACCATCCAGCGCGTTCACCGTATCGACGCAGGCGGCGGGACGGCGCAGAACGGCCTTGACGCGGGCGAGCAGCACCGTCTTCGAAAACGGCTTCGTGACGTAGTCATCCGCGCCGAGTTCAAGCCCCCGCACGATGTCCTCCTCGGCGGTCTTCGCGGTAAGCATGATGATGGGGATTGCCGCGACGGACGGCGTTTCGCGGATGCGGCGGCAGACGGCAAAACCGTCGAGACCGGGCAGCATGACATCAAGCAACACGAGCGCGGGCTTCTCGCGGAAGACGAGGTCAAGCCCTGCGTCGCCGCGATCCGCCTCGTGAACGTGCGGATACCCCGCCCCCTTGAGGGCGAACTTCAGAACCGTCCGAATGCCGGGATCATCTTCAATTACGACAATCTTGTCCATCTCGTCCCCATTATACCATATTTGCCGTCAGGC
This sequence comes from Gemmiger sp., assembly GCA_963626175.1. Classification (GTDB taxonomy): domain Bacteria; phylum Verrucomicrobiota; class Kiritimatiellia; order RFP12; family UBA1067; genus UBA1067. The sequence continues at coordinate 978 of CAVFWY010000213.1, read as the reverse complement.
GCCGAGTTGCGGCGCACGCGCGGCAATGTTGCCGAGGTGGCGGGCGATGTCGCGGATGGAGGCGAGCACTCCGACGATGACGAGTCCGTCGCTCTCGCGTCCCCCTTCCCGGCCGCGCAGGTTCGTGGCGGAAAGCGCCGTCGCGTCCCGAATCTGGTCGATGACCTCCTGCTCCTGGTCGTGCGCGAGCCGCGCCGCGTTCGCATCGCCCTTGAGCGCGGCGAGCGTGGAGCGCGACAGGTGGCGAATCGAATGGAGGATGCCGCGCAGAAGTTCGCGATCCGTCGCCGTAATGCGATCGCGCCCCTTCGTCGTGCGGTGGCTCAGGATGAGCGCGAGGTCGGAAATACGCTCCGCATCGTTCACGCAGTGCACAATTTCGGGCAATGCCTTCGCGGCGCGTTCGCTCAACTTGCGCTGGGAGATGGCGATCAGGTAGTCGCGGATGGCGAGCTGCTGGCGGTCGACCTCGTCCTCGGCCGTGCGGATGGACTCCTCCGAGACGGCGGCGTCGCCCAGTCCCGACTTGACGGCGACGTTCACGAGGGTGGTGGAGCGGCGCGTCATGTCCGACAGCGCGCGGACGGCCGCATCGACGGCGAGTTCGGGCGCGGCGAGCAGACGCGGCTCGAGAACCGAGGCCTTCACGCGACGGCGGTCGGGAATGATCTTCTCGCAGAGCCGGGCGAGAAGCGGAATGAACGAGGTGAGGACGATGACGTTCGTCACGTTGAAGATCGTGTGCGCCATGGCGACGAACCGCCCCGGATTCTCGCCGAGCAATCCGCGCCCCTCGGTGCAGGTTTCGACGAGCTGGAAGAATACCGGCGCGGCAACGCCCGTGGACGACGTCGTGACGAGCGAGAAACTGATGACGACGAGGCAGGTGCCGATGAGGTTGAAGAGCGCATGGGCAAGGGCGGTGCGCCGCGCATTCGCGTTCGCACCGATTGCCGCGAGCGCGGCGGTGATGGTCGT
>CAVFWY010000212.1:0-3038 GCA_963626175.1 Gemmiger sp. | reverse complement strand
TAGCCGACAATGAGTGCGAACACATCCGACCGCGTGAATATATGGCGACGCCTTTCTACCGCGTGAAGCACACGTGCAGAGAAAGGCAGAGGGCAACAAATCGTTCCGAACGCCGCAACAGCCTTTTCGTGCTTGGACTATAGGCTTTTATGCGACCGGCGGAGCAGGGATGCTCAGTCCTTTTTACTCATTTTGGCTCGAACTGGGGGATGGTTCGCAGGCCCAGGTTGCGGAGCGCGTCGTTCCTGGCCTTCCACGTCGCGGAATCGGTTTCCCTTTCCAGTTCGCGGCGCGTGCGCTCGTAGATCTGCATTTCCTGGGTCGTGCGCTCGTAGAGGCGGCGGCCGAACGACCGCATCGTGCCGTTGCCGTTGGCGAGATACTCGCGCAGTTCCTCGCGCATGCCGTTGACGATCTGCTTGAGCTCGGTCACTTCGCGGCTGTCGGCGGGGTCGAGCGGAATGTCGGCGGCGAGCGTCTGTTCGAGGTCGGTGACGACGGACTGCGGCATCCGTCGGAGTTCGATGGCCGACGTGCCCTTGGGACACATGAGCCGTCCCGGCTGGGCGAACCACGCGAGATAGCGGTCGCCGGGGCGCGGCAGGACGGACTCGAACTTGCCGCGCTCGAAGTCCTCCATCACGACGGGGTCGCCGTAGATCTGGTGGCGGGGGGCGGCGGTTGGTGTGCCTTGTGCCGTGTGCTTTGTGCCTTGTGCAGTGGAAGACGATTCGCCGGCGCGGAACGCGACCACGGCCGCAATCACCGCACAAAGCACAAGGCACACGGCACACAGCACAAACACGCGCTTGCGAACGCCGTGCGTCTCGCCATTCGCCTTGGAACCGTCGGCGGCGGTGACCTTGATGGCCTTGATGCCGCGTTGGCGCAGGGCGGCGAAGACGTCGTCGCGGCACTTCGCCTCCATCGAGGCCTCGTGCCGCTTGCCGTCAGGCGTCTTGTAGGCGTAGGCGAACTTCACCGCTTCGCCCCGCTCACTCCGCGACCTTCTTCGTCTCGGGCTTGATCCGAATCGGCTTCGCCGGCAGGGCGTGGATCTCGTCCCAGATCGCCTGCTGGATGGCGTTCGTCGGGGCCGGTGCCCAGCCCTGTTCGCAGGCGCGGCGGTAGAAGGTCTTGATTTCCGGCGTGACGCCGTAGGCCTCCAGTGCGTCGCGGCTGCGCTGGATCACGTCCACGGGCGCGGACTCGCCGAGCCGGTCGAGGTCTTCGGGCTTGCGAACGACGCCCATCAGCGAGCCGGGGTATTTCGAGTTCATCGCGCCCGAAGCCGCGTAGAAGGCGCGGGTGAGCTGCTTGCGCATCCGCCCGTTCCTGAACGCATCGTTGGTGGCGTCCTTGACGACGGCCGAGGCGTTGACGATCGCCCAGCCCGCGTCCGGCGCGACGAGCACCATGTTGTCGCACGCATCGCACTCCGTCACGAAGATTGCGATGTCCGCGCCGAGCGCCTTGAGCTTCTGCGTGGCGTTCGCGGGCGTCACCTTCTCGCCGGAGTCGGCGACGCACGCCACGTTGTATTTGAACTGCCGCGTCACGGACGCGATGACCGCCTTGATCTCGTCCTCCTTCACGGCGGACTGCCCGTTGACGAAGAGGATGCGTCCTTTCTGCGAGCCGGGCTTGATCATGTCGCCGCCGAAGTGCTCCAGGCGGTTGCGCATGGCCTCCTGACGGCGGACGGCCTTTTCCTCCTCCGTCATCTGGTTGTAGGGCTTGTTGCTGCTGAACGGCTTGGCCTGCGCGGTAACTTCGGCGCAAAAGACCAACGCGACAATCATGAGTTTTTTCATTTTACTTCCTTTCTTCCGCCCTGCGGGCTTCGTTGATGAGAACCTGGTGGCGACGCCTCAGGATGGGCGTCGGGGAGAGCGGCGCGATGCCTTTCTCCTCCAGCATCCTGTTCGCGGCCTCGAAGACGTCCGCGACATCTTGGTCGGAGTTCTCAGCGTTGCGCACCTGCTCGTTGATGAGCGTCTGGATTTCGCGCTTGTATTGCGAGAGGCGTTGGAGTTCCTGTCGCGTCTCCTTCAGGATCTCGACGACGTCCTCGCCGTTCTTGACGCGCTCGACGAGCTCCTTCTTCGCCTCGATAACCTCCTCCTTGATGCGCCTGTCGCGCTCGGAATCGTCTTCGGAAATCTCGATCTTGTCGATGAGCGCATTCGCGAGGTCCTTGCGGAGCATGTCGTAGCGCGGCGTGCCGACGAGCGTCATGCCCGGCTTGACGGTGAGGAGCGTCGCGATTTCGCGCTCAACGGGGTGGTTGAACTTTGGGATGTTCGACTTAGTGGGGGACTTGATCGCGCGCTCGCGGTCACGCGGGTCGAAAACGCGCATCCCGCCCGGATGACGCCAGATGCCGCGCTCATCCTGGTAGGCGTCCGGCGGCGGCCAGTCCTTCTCCGTGCGCCCGGTCTTGACGGCGTTCGTCGTGACTTGTGCGGCGGGCGGCGCGTTGGTGACGGCGGGGGCGACGGTGGTTATCGCGCCTCGTGCTTCGTGCTTCGTGCCTCGTGCAGGTGCTGGAGGCGCGGGTCGAGTAAAATGCCACACTGCCGCGCCGCCAAGCGCGACGACGATCAGCCCCGCGAGGAGGCCGTGCGTCGTGCCGCGAGCCGCACGCTTCGTGCCGTGCGTTTTGCACGGTGTCGACGCGCCTCGCGCTTCGTTCTTTGTGCCACGAACGCTGCTGTCCGAGGCCGTGTTAGAACCGTTCCAGCTCATATCAAGATCCTTGTTTTGTCCTCGCGTCAAGCCAATCGCCGAACCGTTCGGTGCGGCATCGAGACGAGACCTCAATGAAACGTCCTAAATTATACTATATTTTGGCAACGCCGTGTGAAACTCGTGCAGTGCAAGCACAGCGGCTCGCCCTCGCGCCCAAGGGGGCTGATGCTCGACGGCACGAGAATTGCCACTTGTCGTCTGCACTTTGCGGCACGATTTCTGACATAATCGAAGCCCAATGCGCCCACAAAAAGGCCTTGCCCATAACGTTCAAACATTGTCGGCTA
>CAVFWY010000211.1:0-3040 GCA_963626175.1 Gemmiger sp. | reverse complement strand
TCGCCGCCCGCGAACGGAACATGCTCGTGACGGCCTTCCACCCGGAGTTGAACGCAGATACGTCCGTTCACGGATACTTCCTCGACATGATCCACCCCTGATGCGGACGGGGATTTTCTGTTCGCCGCGTCAGCGGCAGAGTTCAAGGACGATCATGGCGAAGCTCGTGCAGAGAACGGGGTCGCTTTCCCAGAAGCGGTTGTTGTCGTTCACCCAGCTGCCGTCGGGCTGCTGGAGCGCGAGGAGTTTCGCGGCGAGTTCGCGCTTCCAGTAGATCGTCTTCCCGTCCTCGGAGAAGAGTTCGTCCACGCCCGCCGCCGCGAGGGCGCGGGCGAGAATGTCGTAGTAGTAGTAAAGCCCCTGCCGCCCCATGCCGGGATTCTCCTCGACCGACCAGTAGCGCGTGCAGTAGTCGAGCGCATTGCGGACGCGCGGGTCGGCCTTCGTCAGTTTCGCGCTGCACATCGAGAGCACCGCCGCGTAACTCATCGACCCGTAGGCGCGGAGGTTCACCTTGCCCGCCGCGTTCGTGGCCGTGCCGCCCTGGGGCGTGCGCTCGTTGTAGGCCGCGCCGCCTTTTTCCGCGCCTTCCTTCTTCTGCAGGTTCTCGACGAACGCAATCGCCTGCGCCCAGTTGAGGTCGACCTTCTTGCCGCTCGTGCGCAGTTCCTCCAGCGAGGCCGTGCGCGCCATCGCGTCCAGCGCATAACTCGTGTTGGAGAGATCTGCATACCGCCGCCGCGACAGGCGGTCGTAGCCGAACCCGCCCGCCATCGTGTCGTCGCCCGTCAGCTGGGAGGACGCGATGTATTCGCGCGCCTTCAGAAGCGCCGCGACGGGCGCGAGTTTCGATTCGTAGAGCGCGGAAAGGCAGACCGCCGTGTTGTAGTTGCCGAGTCCCGAACCGCCGCGCCCCGGTTTCGGCACGTAGAACCCGCCGTCCTCGCGTTGGGTCGAGAGGACGAACTTCGCGGCCTTCTCACGCACCGCCGCCTCGCTTTCCACGCCCGAAAGCGCCCAGAGCGGCAGTGCCGTCAGCGCCGGCATCTGCGCGTCGCTCCAGTGTCCGTCCTCGGCTTGGTTCGCGACAAGGAATTTCGCGCCTTTCGCCAGTGCGGACGCAATATCCGCCGACTCCGCCGTCCACGCGGCAAAAACGGCGGCAACCGCCGCGATTCCAATGTTCATTCGATTCATGTTCATCTTATCCTCCTTATTCTTCGTCTACAGTTCGATCGAGTCGAGGTCTTCGTCCTCTTTTTTCGCGTCGTTCATCGCCTTGACGAGCTTGAGGACTTCCGCGACCGGCGCGACAAGTTCGGCGGGGATGAACTCCTCGACCTTGACCTGCGCGTAAAGGGTGCGGGCGAGTTCGACGTTCTCCATCAGCGGAATCCCCTCGCGGACGGCCGCCTCGCGGATTTCCTTCGCCACCGCGTCCGCTCCCGCGCAGACCACCTTCGGCAGCGGGGCTTCGTCCGGACGATAGCGGACGCCGACGGCGTAGTGCGTCGGGTTGGTGACGACGACGTCCGCCTTCTTCACCGCCTTCGCCGGCGGCTCGCCCTGGAGGATCTCGTTGCGGAACTGCCGCTGGGCCTGCTTCACCTCCTGCGAGCCCTCCATCTCCTTGTATTCGCGCTTCACCTCGTCCTTCGTCATCATCATCTGCTTGGTGAAGTTCTTCTGCTGGAAGAGCCGGTCGACGACGGCAATCACGACATAGCCGAAAATCGTGTAATACGCGAGGCTTTTGAGCATCTCCGTCAGACAGGGGAACACGTCGTCGAGCGTCCCGTAGCACATCGGCAGCAGGGCGGGGACGGACTTAATTACGATTTTGTAGATGAGATAACTCAAAAACGTCACTTTGACGACGTTTTTTGCGAATTCGAAGAGGTTCTTCAGGCAAAAGATCTTCTTTGCGCCCTCGGCGGGGTTGATTTTCTTGAGGTCGGGCTTGAGCGGCTCGCCGGAGATCAGAAAGCCGATCTGGACGACATTCGCGACAACTCCGACCGCCGCCGCGACGAGAACGAAGAGGAACGAATACTTGCAGACGATGACGAGGGTCATCTTGCCCGCCTCGCGGACGGCGAACACGTCGTTTTCGCCGACGCGCAAGCCGATGTAGCGGATGAGTTCCGAGATGTCGTCCGTGAGCGCGACGGCCATCGCGCCGGTGATGGCGAGCGTCACCAGCAGAATTGCCGTCGAAACGACGTCCTTTGACGAGCAGACCTGCCCCTTTTGCCGCGCATCGCGCAGCTTCTTCGGGGTCGGCATCTCTGTCTTTTCGCCGCCTTCAGCCAAGGTTCACTCCTTCGGCCCCCCGCCCCCGCACATCCGTCAGATCACGGACGGCGCAGTCGAGCGCCTTGAAGACCTTCCCAAAACCGTTCTCGTTCATGACGCGCATTATACCAAATCTCGGTTTTGCCTAAAAGTGGGATGTTTTGGTGATGTTTCCGACCCGACAACCCCGTGATGCGCATCAAAGGGGTGTGTTGATGCGCATCAAGAGGGGTGGTTGATGCGCATCAAGAGGGGTGGTTGATGCGCATCAAAGGGGGGTGTCGATGCGCATCAATAGGGGGTAGTGATGCGCATCAAAGATTTCAGAGCCAAGCAGATGCCACACAATGAATTTGCCTATACCTGAAAACTGGCTACTCCGCCAGACAAGACGCAAAGGCCTCGCCGTCCTTACCACCAAGGATGAGATGGTCAAGAAGCCGAATGTTGCCCAGCCGCTCGCACATCTCACGGAGCGCGGCGGTGAAGTCCCTGTCCGCCCTGCTCGGCGTAAGGTCGCCGGACGGATGGTTGTGCGCAACGATGATTGCCTTTGCGTCAGCCTTGTATGCGGCGGCGAAGACATCGCCGAGTTGCACCCCTGTCGTGCCGTAGCCGTCGCCAAGCGCGACGAGAACCGGCTCGGCAAGCACTTCCCCGCCCGAACCGAGCGGCAGGACGAACACGCCCTCGCGCTTCCCCGCAATCGGCAGCACGCGACGAAACAACGCCGCCGCGTCGTCAA
>CAVFWY010000210.1:0-3050 GCA_963626175.1 Gemmiger sp. | reverse complement strand
CCCGGCGGCAAACCGTGCGCAAGGAAAACGATGCAACAGACCGAACGCGAAGCAAGGGAAAACAGATGCTGGCGACATGTCGCCGGAGCCGTCTTCCTTTTCGTCACCGTCGCATTATGTCTGACATCGTTCGGCAAAAACCAGACGATGAAAAAGGAAAAGCACTTCGGTCAGGTCTACACGCCCGCCTATCTTGTTCAGGACATTTTGGATACGGTCGGCTACACGGCGGACGCAGACATCCTCAAGAAGCATGTAATCGACAACTCGTGCGGCGACGGCGCATTCCTCAAAGAGATCGTGCGCCGATACGTGGCAAAGTTCCTGGCTCAGGACACCGACGGGCGGATACTCTCGCAACAGCTGTCGAGATACGTTCACGGCATTGAACTCGACAAGGATGCGCACGCGGCCTGTCTGCGGAGGCTGAACGATCTCGCCGAAGAGTTCGGACTGAAAGGCGTCTCGTGGGATGTCCGCAACGCGGACACGCTGACCGTGCGCGACTACGACGGAAAGATGGATTTCGTCGTCGGCAATCCGCCCTATGTCCGCGTCCACAATCTTGCGGAGAACTACAAGAAGGTCAAGTCGTTCAGGTTCTGCGGCGGAGGAATGACAGACCTCTATCTTGTGTTCTACGAACTCGGTCTGCAAATGCTCTCGGACGACGGCGTTCTGTGCTACATCGCTCCCAGTTCGTGGATCAACAGCCTGGCCGGCAAGAACATGCGGGACTATGTGCGCGACAACCAGTGCCTTCGCGGAATCGTCGACCTCGGCCACTACCAACCGTTCGACGCAACGGCCTACACGGCCATCGTGACGCTGTGCCGTGGCGACGGAGGGCGCGAGTTCGACTATGGGGTCTACGACGGTGCGCACCGTGTGCGGAAAACCTGCCGCCTGTCATACGACGAGGCGTTCTTCGCCGATGCCCTGTATCTGGGCAACAAGAAAGCGTTGAGTGTGTGTCGCGAAATCACCTTATCCGCCGCTCCGCAGTATGTGCAGGTCAAGAACGGCTTCGCGACGCTGGCGGACGACGTATTCATTGCGGACGACTTTCCGTTCTCGAACTGCGTAATACCGGTCTTGAAGGCCTCGACCGGGAAATGGCGCAAATGCCTCTTTCCTTATGACGTAAACGGAAAGCCGATTCCGAAGGATGCGCTTTTCCGAGACGAAGCCGTTCGTGGCTACCTGACGAAGCACAAGGAGACCTTGCTCAAAGGGCGGTCGGAGGCGGACAAGACGGACTGGTATCTGTTCGGACGAACGCAGGCGCTGAAGGACGTCCCGAAGGAGAAGTATGCCGTCAACACGTGCATCCGCGATATCGCCTCAATCAAGTTCAACCGCGTTCCGAGCGGTTCGGGCGTGTACAGCGGATTATACATCCTGACGGACATTGACGAGGCAACTCTCAGAGATGTGTTGCTGTGCGAAATGTTCACGGATTACATTGCCGCACTGAAGAAATACAAGAGCGGCGGCTATTACACGTTCAGTTCACGCGACCTTGAGAGATATCTCAACCATACGCTTCATGCGCGGCTATCAAAGGGCAAGGGGACGGCGGAGAAAATGATACGGGAATTATAAGGGAAAGGAAGACGGTCAATGGACAACGCGGGATTCCTTTGGGCGCTTGGGCAGTCGTTTTCAAGGTTCATCGATTCGGGCACGTCGCGGAGCACGGCGAAGCTTGTTCCCCTGCACGGTGCAATCGCGCAGGATATGCACGAGCGGTTCGGTAATGCTTATTCGATAAAGTCGCAGGGCTACGCGCAAGGGAAGGAGGGGACGATTACCGGTCGCTATATGGACAAGAAGGTCGACATCACGATTCTACTCGGCAATATCCCCGTCTGCGGCATCGCGGTCAAGTTCGTCATGCAGAACTACTCGCAGAACTCAAACAACTACTTCGAGAACATGCTCGGTGAGACGGCGAACATTCGGGCTTCAAAATGTCCGTATTTCCAGATCTTCGCGATACCCGACCGACTTCCGTATTACGACAGACAGGGGACGATCACAAAATGGGAAACAATCACCGGACACAATCTCCACAAGTACTGCATTCTTGACGCGGACAATCCGGACTTATTCTATCACGCGCCCAACAAGACGCTCATCTACGTCATTCATTTACCCGACATCGGCGACGTTCGCACAAGGGACGAGTATCGCAGAGGATACGCGCAACTCCTCACATCACGTGGCAGCGGATTCCTGACGGTCAAGGATGTCGGTCACTTCGGGAATTCGGTCATCCACAACGATTATGAATCGTTTGCCGAGAAGATTTACCATACGGTGCTTGCCCTGTGACCGCCCCTTCTTCATTTCCTCTTCGGTGAGGTTCTATTCATCACAGCATCGCTATCGAATGCGAACGGTGAAGCCGACCCCGCCTAATCGGACGGCGACCTCCGCTTCAGGCGGCGGAAGTCCGCGGCTCGTCACATTCAGCAAGTTCCACTCGCGGCAAAAGAGTCCGCGTGGCAGACTTCCGCTCCACAGGGTAAGAGGATGCCCCGAACCGTCCCGCAGCGCAAGCGAACGCGGCATTCCCTTTATCGCCCGTCCTCCGTTCAGTCAATCGCCCCTGCCGCCTTGAGTTCAAGGTAATCGGCCTTCGCTTCTCCCGAAAGAATCCTGTCAACCCATCTGACGGAATTCGAGAGGCTGTGCGCCTCAAAGATTGTCCGCGCCCTCAGCCAAAGATTGCTCACCACTGGCTGGTCATAGTTGAGCATATAGTAGTTCTCAAGTCGCGTACATGCCGCCCCCATGTATTCCACAAGTTCAAACCCGCCATATCCCACGGTTTGCAACGCGGACTTGTCCAGTGCGTTCGTCACGAAGTGCGTATAAACATCGGGTCCAGCTTCCGCAAGGGCTATTCTAAATAAGGCACGGTTGAGGTCGTTCGTCGCGAGAACCTTCCAGTCCTCGAAACACCCTCCGACTTCATTCGAGATAACCGTGACAAGATTGGTGAACGAGGGCGTTTCGCGGATTCTGTCGGGAAGCCCGTATTC
>CAVFWY010000209.1:0-3063 GCA_963626175.1 Gemmiger sp. | reverse complement strand
GAAGCGCGAAAGGCGGTACGAGGCCGCGGAGCGACGGATCGGGCGACACCCGCCCGATCCGCCGCAGCGTCTCCGTTTTTGGTATAATACACGCACTATGAACATTGTTATTTTGCTGGGTGCCCCGGGTTCGGGGAAGGGTACGATCGCGGGCAAGCTCGCGAGCGAACATTCGGAACTGAAGCACGTCTCGTCGGGCGACCTGCTGCGCGGGGCCGTCGCGAAGGGCACGGAGGCAGGCAAGGCCGCGAAGGGCTTCATGGAGGCCGGCAAGCTCGTGCCGGACGAACTCATCGCGACGATGATCAAGGACGTGATTGCCGAGACGACGGGCGATGTGACGATGCTCCTCGACGGCTTCCCGCGCAACGTGGCTCAGGCGGAGATCCTCGAGAAGACGGGTGCGGCGGTTCGCAGCGCCGTCCTCGTAGACGTTCCCGACTCGATTATCCAGGACCGCATCGCGGGGCGGCGCACCTGCCCGAAGTGCAAGGCGGGCTACCACGTGAAGTCCCTGCCGCCAAAGGTGGAGGGAATCTGCGACAAGTGCGGTGCGGAACTCGTCGTCCGCAAGGACGACAACCCCGAGACCGTCGCCGACCGTCTCGTCGTCTACCACCGCGAGACCGAGCCGCTGATCGCCTTCTACAAGGCGAAGGGGCTTCTGCGCACGATTGACGGCAATCAGGATCTTTCCAAGACTTCCGCCGCGTTCCTCGCGGTGATGTGAGCAATGAAGGTTGACATCAAGTCGAAGGCGGAACTCGACCGGATGCGCGAGGCGTGCCGGATGAGCGCGGAAATCCGCGACATCTGCGCGAACGCCGTCGCGCCGGGGGTGACGACGGGCGAGATCGACGACCTCGTCGTCGCCTACTGCAAGAAGCACGGCGTGAAGGCGAGCTTCTACAACTACGGCGGATTCCCCGGGCACATCTGCGTTTCGCTGAACGACGAGGTGATTCACGGCATCCCCAGCCACGACCGCGTCATCATGCCGGGCGACCTCGTGAAGACCGACGTCGGCATCTGCACCCACGGCTTCAACGGCGACACCTCGCGGACGGTTGCGCTCGGCGTGACCGACCCCGAGGTTCTGCGCCTCGTCGAGGTGACGAAGAAGTGCCTTCGTGCGGGAATCGAGACGGCGGGGCCGGGCGTTCATCTCGGTGGCGTCGGCTACGCGATTCAGAAGGTGGCGGAAGACGCGGGCTTCGGCGTGGTGCGCGACTGGATTGGGCACGGCGTGGGGCGCACGGTTCACGAGGAGCCGGAAGTGCCGAACTACGGCAAGCCGGGGACGAAACTCGTGCTGAAGCCGGGCATGACAATCGCCATCGAGCCGATGATCACCATGACGAAGCAGGGCGAGCGGACGGACGTGCTGGAGAACGACTGGACGGTCGTGACCCGCGACCGCTGCCTCGCGGCGCACTTCGAGCACACCGTCGCCATCACGGATGACGGCTGCGAAATACTGACTTTACCGGCGGACTATCCCTGAAGTTCCAAGGCCCGAAGGCGCTCAGGTCGAATGGCGGCTGATTGCCTTGGGATGGATAGTCCGTTCGGTTCTCCGAAAGCAATGAAAGCGAGATGAAGATTCACTTCTATGCGAACGCGGAAAAGCCGCAGGCTCAGGCCGCACGGGTGGATTTGGCGGCGCGAGCCGCCCGTCTCGGTCTTGTGGACGTCGGGGATGCGGAGGCTGACGCGGCGGATGTGATTGTCGCGCTCGGCGGGGACGGCACGATCCTGAAGGCCGTCCACGAGTTTCCGAACCGCCCCGTGCTGGGGCTGAACCTCGGCGGACTTGGCTACCTCGCCAGCGTGGAGGAGAAGGACTTCCCCCGTGCGCTTGAAATGCTCGCGACGGGACTCTACCGCGTTTCCAAGCGGAGTGTGCTCGCCGTCAGCAAGCGCGGCGATTCCGCGTCCGTCCGCCATGCGCTGAACGACGTCGTGATTACACGCGAAATGTCGGGACACGCAGCGGTTCTCGACCTGACGGTGGACGGGTGCATGGCGGCGCGGTATATGGCCGACGGGCTGGTGCTCGCCACGCCGACCGGCTCGACGGCGTATTCGCTCGCGGCGGGCGGCCCCGTGCTGATGCCCGATTCGGGCAGTTTCGTCGTCACGCCGATGAACCCCCATGCGCTCGGCATACGCTCGATGGTCGTGCGCGATTCGGCGGTCTTCGTCGTCACGTCGCGTCCCCGCGCAAACGGAAGGGCGGAGAAGATTGGCGTGTATGCCGACGGCGAAAACGCCTTTATGCTGGAGGCGAACGAATCGGCCGAGGTCGTCCGCTCGCCCTATGACGCGGCGATGATTGAACTGGACGGCTACGAGCCCTACGAGGTAATGGCGCGGAAACTCGGCTGGAGCGGGTCGAGCGCAAGCATTTGACTGAACGAACAGACTAAAGAAGGAAAGGAATCGGACTATGGCAGAACTGATTGTGGCACTCGACGTGCAGACACGCGAAGAGGCGGTCGCGAAGGTAAAGGCGATTGGCGACGCGGTGGACTTCTACAAGATCGGACTTGAACTCTTCACGGCGGAAGGGCCGGATGTCGTGAAGGCCGTCCGCGATCTCGGCAAGCGAATCTTCCTCGACCTCAAGTTCCACGACATTCCGCGCACGGTTGAGCGTGCGGTGCGGTCGGGCGGCAAACTGGGGGTGGACTTGATGACGATCCATTCCGTCGGCGGACGCGCCATGATTCGTGCGGCGGCGGACGCGGCGGCGGAGTTCGGTGCGAACGGCCCGAAGATTCTCGCCGTCACGGTGCTCACCTCGCTCGACGCGGCGGACCTGGCGGATGTCGGCATCGTCGGGCGCACGCCGGCGGAGCAGGTTCGGGCGATGGCGGCGTTCGCGACCGAGAACGGTGCGCACGGCCTCGTGTGCAGTCCGAAGGAAGTCGGTGCGCTTTCCGCCCAACTTGCGAAGGGCACGCTCTTCGTCACGCCGGGCGTTCGCCCCGCCGGCGCGGCGGTTGGCGACCAGAAGCGCGTGGCAACGCCGGCGGAGGCGGTGCGCGACGGCGCGACCCA
>CAVFWY010000208.1:0-3084 GCA_963626175.1 Gemmiger sp. | reverse complement strand
GAGGAGCGGAGCGGCTCGCCGCCGTAGGAGAGGCGATGTCCGCAACCACAGACCTTGTCGAGGCAGGGCTGACTGAACGAAGTTCCTTGTCTACGCGCGAAAGGCGGTGCGAGGCCGCGCCGCGACGGATCGGGCGACACCCGCCCAAGCCGCCGTAGCGACCAGGATTGGTTGGCCTGCCGCACAACCGCCTAACTCATTACTGGGGCTCCGACACCCAGGAACGAACGACGGCGCGGTCGTCAAAGGGATGCTTCACGCCGGCGATTTCCTGCGTGGTCTCGTGCCCCTTGCCGCAGACGAGGACGACGTCATCCGCTTCGGCGGCGGAAAGTGCCGCATGTATGGCCTTTCGGCGGTCGGGCTCGACAATCGCCGCCGCCCGCCGTCCGGCGGGAATGCCCTCCAGGATCGCCGCGATTATCTTCATCGGGTCTTCGCTGCGCGGGTTGTCGCTCGTCACGACGAGCCGATCGGCAAGCCGCGCACACGCCGCCCCCATGAGCGGACGCTTCATCGGGTCGCGGTCGCCGCCCGCGCCGAAGACGACCCAGAGCCGTCCCCGCGTGAACCCGCGAGCCGCCGCCAGCACCTTCTCAAGCCCGTCCGGCGTATGGGCGAAATCAACGTAGACCTTCGCCTTCGCCGCGCATTCCACGAACTCAAGCCGCCCCCAGCGCGGCTTCAGGGTCGGAATCAGCCGCTGGATCTCGCCGTGCGAAACGCCCGCCGCCTCGGCGAGTGCCGCCGCGACAAGCACGTTCGACTTGTTGTAGTCACCGACGAGTTGCAGCCCCTCGAGGTCGAAGGCTGGCTCTTTGAGCGTGACGGGGATGACGTTCAGCCCCTCAATCGCCCGACACGCCGCGAGCATCTCGCGTCCGTAGCCGCCGTCAAGGCAGACGACGTAGGGCGCGCCCTTCGGCATCCGCCGCGCAAAGTCGAGTTTCACGTCGAAGTAGGCCGCCATCGTCTTGTGGTAGTCGAGATGGTCTTCGGAGAGATTGGTGAACGCACCGCCCGAAAAGACCGTGTCGCCCGTGCGGTGCTGGTGGATGGCGTGGGACGAGACTTCCATCACGCAGTCCCTCGCGCCGTTCGCCTCCATCTCGGCGAAGATCTGCTTCAACTGTGGCAGGGGCGGCGTCGTGTAGCCCGTGTAGAACCGCCGCGACAGCGTGTTCACCTCGACCGTCGTCACATACGCCGCCTTCAGGAACTCGGCGAGAATCCACGTCGTCGTGGTCTTGCCGTTCGTGCCAGTCACGCCCCAGATGCGCATCAGTCCCTCACTCCCTGCCAGCCCTCGAAGCGCTTCTTCGCGAGCGCGGCGTATTTCGCCCCTGTGCCGCCGTTCACGAAGGGGTCGATCGAGATTCCGCCGCGCGCGGCGAACTTACCGTAGACCTCGAGGTATCGCGGCTTGAGCAGCTTGCGCAAGTCGTCGTAGATGACGTTGATCACGTCCTCGTGGAAGTCCCCGTGGTTGCGGAAGCCGAAGAGGTAAAGTTTGAGGGACTTCGATTCCACCATCTTCTTCGCGGGGATGTAGCGGATTGTCAGCGTCGCGAAGTCGGGCTGACCCGTCTTCGGACAGAGCGTCGTGAATTCGGGCGCGGTGAACGTCACCCAGTAGTCGCGTTCGGGATGCCGGTTGTCGAACGCATCGAGAATCGCGGGATTGTATTCCATCGGCACTCGAATGGTCTTTCCGAGCGTCTTCAGTCCTTCAAGGTCATTTCTCATCGTTGGCTTCCTTTCTTAATCTGCGCCAGATGCAGATTCGCGTCTTACCATAAGTCCTGTCGCGAAGGAGATCCCAGCCGGGCGTCTCCTCCGCCTTCTGCACGGCCGTCATCTCGGCGATGAAAAGCCCGTCCTCGCGCACGACGTTCCGCGCCGCAAGCGTCGCGAGCACCTGCGCGTAGCCGCGCTCTTCGCCAAGCGCATACGGCGGGTCTGCGAACGCCATCGTGAAGCCCGGCCCCGCGTAGGAGGCAATCCAGCGGTAGGCGTTCGCGACGACGACTTCGCCGCGCCCATCCCCGACACGCATCGCCTTCAGGTTTCGCTCGAGAATCTCCGCATGGCGGCGACTCCCCTCCACGAACGTCGCGGCGGCAGCCCCGCGCGAGAGCGCCTCCAGCCCGACCGAACCCGACCCGGCGAAGAGGTCAAGGAACGCGGCTCCGCCGATTTCCGGCTGAAGAATCGAGAAGAGCGATTCGCGCACGCGATCCTGCGTCGGGCGTATCGCGTCCGTCTTCGGAACGAGCAGATTGCGCCCGCCGAACTCTCCGCCCGTGATTCTCATTTGCCGCGCTTCGCCTTCATGTATTCGTCGAATCCCCGATTGCGCAACCGACAGGCTGGACATTCGCCGCACCCCCTGCCGGGGATGCCGTTGTAGCAGGTGAGCGTGTGGTTCTCAATCACGTCGAGAATGCCGAGCCGATCCGCCATCGCCCATTCCTGCGCCTTCGTCTTGTGGATGAACGGCGTGACGATGTGGATGGGATAGTCGAGCGCGAGGCGAATCGCCTTCTGCTGGGCGCGGATGAAGGCGGCGCGGCAGTCGGGATAGCCCGAGAAGTCCGCCTCCGAGACTCCCGTGTAGACTTCCGTCGCGCCAAGCCCCTTCGCCCAGACGGACGCGGCAAGCAAGAAAAAAGCGTTGCGCCCTTCCACAACGGTCGAGGGACACTTCGCCCCCGGCTTGCGCTCGATCTTCGCCGTCTTCGACATCAGGGCGTTCGTCGTGAGGTGACGGTAGAAGTCGAGTTTCACGAGCTTGTGCTCGGCGATTCCGAAACGCCTGGCGAGTCCCTTCGCGAACTTCGTTTCGAGCGCATGCCGCTGCCCGTAGGCGAACGTAATCGCGGCAACTTCGTCCGCCCCGAACTTTCGCACGGCAATCGCCAGTGCGGTTGCCGAATCCTGTCCGCCCGAAAGCACAACGACCGCTTTCATCTTTGACCTTCTTTCTCGCTTGTCATCAATTCCTGCGCGGCACATTCCGCCGCACTCGGATATTATACCAAACTGGCGGCGTCAGCGCGGGCGAACGCGGCGCGTCGCCGTCGC
>CAVFWY010000207.1:0-3089 GCA_963626175.1 Gemmiger sp. | reverse complement strand
ACAAGGTCAGAACCGGCAATCGTATGCTGGTTGTGGGTGATGATGAGGAACTGACTCTGCACGAGGAACTCCTTGAGCTGCTCGACGAACCGACCGATGTTCGCATCGTCAAGCGCCGCGTCGAGTTCGTCCAGCATACAGAAGGGAGCCGGCTTGATCATGAAGATCGAGAAGAGCAGGGCGACCGCCGTCATGGTGCGTTCGCCGCCCGAAAGGAGCGTGACGCTCTGCGGACGCTTTCCCGGCGGACGGGCGATGATGTCGATGCCGCACTCGAGCGGGTCTTCGGCATTCTCCAGAAGCACAAGCCGCGCCTCACCGCCGCCGAACAGCTTCGTGAACATCGTCTGGAAGTTCTTGTTCGCCTGTTCGAACGTCGTGCGGAACATCTCGCCCGACGTCGTGTTCAGATTGGTGATCAGATCGAGAATCTGCGCCTTCGCCGCGATGAGGTCTTCTTCCTGCGCCTTTTCCTTGGCGTAGCGTTCTTCCAGTTCGCGGCACTCGTCGATGGCGACCATGTTCACGGGACCGAGCGCGGCGATTTCGGACTGCAACTTCGAGACACGCGACTCCAACTCATCCATCGGCGGCACGACGCCCTTCTTCCATTCGGGGTCGGGCTCACGCATCACCGCGTCTGCAAAGAGGCCATACTCGTCCTGCAGGTGTCCGTAGACATTCTGGCGGCGCATCGTCGCCTCGGCGGCCTGAACTTCGAGTTTGCCGCGAAAGTCCCGCGCCTGATCGAGTCCCGCGCGTTTCTCGGCGGCGGCGCGGTCGGCGACGGAGATGCGCTCCATCATCTCCGCGCGCTTGCCGCGCTCCTCCTCCATCCGCACGGCGAAATCGGCGGCCTTCGCCTTGAGTTCCTCAAGGCTCGCGAGCAGTTCGCCCGACTCTTCCGTCAGGCGGCGGATTGAGTCCTCATAGCCCTGAATGCCGCTCTCGCGTCCCTCGATCGCCCGTTCGAGTTCCTCGCGGCGACGGTTCGCCGCGTCATTCTGCTGACCGACGAAGGAAAGTTCCTGTTCCATCTGGCTCGCGGTGATCCGCCGTTCGGTGAGCGCCTGCGATTCGCCCACGTTCCGCGACTCGAGTTCCCGCAGGGTGTTCTCGCCGTTGGCGACGACATCCATCAGTCCGTCGCGCCGCGCCACCGCATCCGCGAGGTTCTTCTGCAGTGTCTCGCGCTTCGCCACGTCGTCCGCGCTCGCCTGCCGCGCCGTCTGGAGTTCGGCGGAAACCGCCGCGAGCCGCGCTTTCACGGACTCCACGTCGCGGCGATACGTCGCCTCCTCGCCCTCCGCCTGAGCCGCCGCGCGGCGAGCCTCGATGAGTTTCGCCTCGGCCTCGTCGAACGCCGCCTTCAGCGCGGCGGATTTCTCCGCGCCCGTCTCCAGCACGTCCCGCGACTTCTCGATTCGCGCCTTCAAATCCGCGAGGGCGTTCTCCGCCTCGGTAATCGGCGAATGATGCCCCGACGAGGGAGCCATCGAGGTGGTCGGTTTCCACACGCCGTCCCTGCCGCCGACAAGCACGACGTCGCCGAGGAGTTGGTCGGCGATTTCCTTCTGCTCGTCGGCGAGCGCCAGATGTTCGACGAGACGGTCGCCTTCCTGAACGACCGCCCCCTCGCGACCCGTCTCGACCACGGACACCTTCACATCACCCGCGTCACTTTCAAGCACCGTCTCAAGCACGACCTTCGCCGCCGCGCCGTCCTTCAGCATCTCGAGCTGGGCTTCCTTCGCCGCCGCATCGGTCTGCATTTCACCGAGATGTTCCCGCGCTTCCTCGATCTCATGGCGCAGGGTGTCGAGTTCGTCCTTCGTCCGTGCGTAGGTCTCGGCGTAGTTCGCCTCAAGTTCACGCGCGGCATCCGCCTTCGCCGTGATTTCGGCGAGATTGCGTTCGGCGGTCTCGACGGCTTCGCGAAGTTGCTTTTCGTCCGCGACAAGCCGCTCGTTGCGGATGATCGCCTCGCGGGCTTCCGCCTCGAGCTTCGCAATCGCATCGCGGCATTCCGTCGCCGTGCGGTCGCACCGCACGCTCTCGCCCCGCGCATTCTGCAATTCGGCGCGAACCGCGTCGATTTTCGCCTGGGAGGCCTTGAATGTCTCTTCCGCTGCATCAAGGGCTTCACGCGCCGCGTCCAGCGAATCGGTGAGCAACTTCGTCTTCTGCGCAAGCGACTCCGCCTGCATCCGAACTTCCTCGAGCTGCCGCCGCGTGTCGGAAATCTCGCGCCCGTCGCGCTCCGCGAACTGGCGGTATTCGGCGATTCGCTGGGCGTTCACGCCGATGACCTCGTTCGCACGCCGGTACGCGCCATCCGCCGCCGCCTGTTCGCCCGCGAGCGTCTGCAGGCGTTCCTCCAACTCATGGACGGCCTGGTGCTGCGCCTGTTGGGCGGTTTCCGCCGCGGCGACCTGTTCCGTCGCCTCGGCAATCGCCTTCTCGATTTCCTGCCGATTCGCCGCGTTCTGCTCGAGAACCGCGTCAAACTCGTGGATGCGGTTCTTCGAGACGTAAATGTCGATTCCGCGCAGTTCGTCACGCAGTTCCTTGTATTTCTGCGCCTTCCCGACCTGACGCTGAAGCGAACCAATCTGCCGCTTCATCTCGCGCAGAACGTCCGCCTCGCGCAGCAGGTTCTGCTCGGTCTGCTCAATCTTGCGGAGGGCCTCCTTGCGGTCGGCCTTGAACTTCGTGATGCCCGCCGCCTCCTCGAAGACGGCGCGGCGATCTTCCGGCTTGGACGAGAGAATCGCGTCAATCTGTCCCTGCGCCATCACCGAATAGGAACTCGTGCCGATGCCCGTGCCCATGAAGAGGTGCTGTACGTCCTTCAGTCGGCACGCCTGCTTGTTGATGAAATACTCGCCCGACCCGTCGCGATACACGCGCCGCGTAATCGTCACCTCGTGGTATTCCGTGCCGAGTTCCTTCTCGCAGTCGGCGAACGTAATCGAAACTTCGGCCAAGCCGAGCGGCTTTCGCGTATCCGTGCCGTTGAAGACGACGTCCACCAACTTGGAGCATCTGAGCGCCGTCGGACGCTGCTCGCCGAGAACCCAGCGAATCGC
>CAVFWY010000206.1:0-3089 GCA_963626175.1 Gemmiger sp. | reverse complement strand
ATGAGCGGGATGATGCTCGGTTGCGAAATCAACCGCCACGCGACCTTCGACCGCAAGAACTACTTCTACCCCGACATGGCGAAGGACTACCAGATTTCCGAGAACGGGAATCCGCTCTGCCTCGGGGGCGGCGTGACGATTCAGACCCCGAACGGCCCGAAGTTCATCCGCATCAACCACATCCACCTTGAGGAGGACGCGGCGAAAATCAACCACTACGCCGCGAGTTCGGGCGTGGACTTCAACCGCGGCGGAACGCCGCTGATGGAAATCGTCTCCGAGCCCGACCTCTCGTCCGCCGACGAGGCGATCGCCTATCTGACCGCGCTGAAGGAGATGCTCGTCTACGCCGGCGTGTCGGACTGCAACCTCGAGGAGGGGAACATGCGCTCCGACGTGAACATCTCGATCCGTCCCGTCGGGGAGACGAAACTCGGCACGAAGGTGGAAATCAAGAACATGAACACCTTCAAGGGCATTCACGCCGCGCTCGAATACGAGGCGCGGCGGCAGCGTTCGTGCATGGCGCACTCCATCCCCATCGTGCAGGAGACGCGGCGGTGGGACGGCGAGGCGATGGAGACGGCCTCGATGCGTTCGAAGGAGAACGCCCACGACTACCGCTACTTCCCCGAACCCGACCTCGTGCCGGTGGAACTCTCGGAGGAGCAGATTGAGGAATGGCGAAAGCTTCTGCCCGAACAGCCGGAGGCGCGGCGCGTCCGCATGATGTCCGACTACGGCATTGCCGAATATGACGCGGAGGTTCTCTCGCAGCACAAGGCGAACGCCGACTACTTCGAGGCTGCCGCGAAGGGACTCGACAAGAAGACGGCGAAACTCCTCTGCAACCTCTACATGGGCGACGTGATGGCTCTGCTCAACGCGAGCGGCAAGGAAATCGGCGAATGTGCGATGAAGCCCGCCGAACTCGCCGCACTTGTGAAACTCGCGGCGGCCGGCACGATCAACGGCCCGACGCTGAAGGAACTCCTGCCCGAAATCTTCGAGAAGGGCGGCGACCCGGAGGCGATCGTGAAGGAACGCGGACTCGGCGCGGTCAGCGACGCGGGGGCGCTCGAGGCGTTCGTCGATCAGGCCATCGCGGCGAATCCGGGTCCCGTGGCGGACTACAAGAACGGCAAGAAGGCGGCGGCGGGCTTCTTCGTCGGGCAGGTGATGAAACTCTCGAAGGGCAAGGCCGACCCGAAGATCGTCGGCGGCCTCGTGGCGAAGAAACTCGCCGCGCTCTGCCTTTCGCTCGTCCTGATGTTCCTCGCGGGCTGCGCCTCGTTCATCCTCTCCCAGCGGTGCGTCTTCGTGGACGAGGACGGCAAGTTCGCCACCGTCGAGTACGGGAGCGGCAAGTCCGACCATACGACGACCTTCATCTCGCCCGGAAACGGGAAGGAGATGGAGTTCAAGTCGAAGTTGCGCGTCCGCGTCCATCTGCCGGACAAGAGCTTCACGGCCTATCAGTGCATGAACGTGCTCACGAGCGGCACGATGTATGAAACGGACGACAAGGAATGGCTCTTCCACGCGAACGGCTTCACCTGTTCCGTCTATCGGCGGACGGAGGATAAGACCGACTACCTGCTCGTATTCCAGGGCGTGCTTTGCGAATCGCCGAAAAAGACGGACGAGAAATGAATCCGCTCGACAACATCCGCGTCGTTCTCGTCGGGACGCTCTACACGGGGAACGTCGGTTCGAGTTGCCGCGCCATGGCGAACATGGGCATTCACCGTCTGCGGCTCGCCGCGCCGAACCTGCAGAACTCGTGGGAGGAGGGCGAACGGCTCGCCGTGCACGCGACGGACATTCTGGCGAACCGCGAGGAGTTCGCCACCTTCGAGGAAGCCGTCGCCGACTGCGTGGCGGTCGTGGGCACGACCGCCCGCGAGGGACTTTACCGCCAGCACGTGAAAGCGCCGAGAGATTGCGCGGCGGACATCCTCTCGCTCGCCGCGACAGGGCCCGTCGCACTCGTCTTCGGCCGCGAGGACAAGGGGCTGCTGAACGAGGAAATCGCCCAGTGCACCCACCTCATCCGCATTCCCGTTGACGAGGGCTACACCTCCATCAACCTCTCCCAGGCCGTGCTCATCACGTGCTACGAGTTCTTCACGGCTTCGGGACGCTACGTTCCGCCGCACGAGAAGGCCCCGCCCGCACCGCAGGCGCAGAAGATGCAGCTGATGAAGAACTGGTCGGCGATGCTTCAGGAAATCGGCTTCATGAAGAGCGAACAGGCGGACCACTTCATGCAGGGCTTCCACCGCGTCTTCTCGCGGGGGGTCGTGACGAAGGACGACGCCGCGCTGATGCTGGGCGTGGCGCGGCAGGCCGTCTGGGCGAAGAACCACGCGAAAGAAGCGAATGGATAGGGTCGTCTATCTGCTGCGCCGCCTGTGCCTGCTGGTTCCGACTTTTCTCGGCATCACGATTGTCTGCTTCGCCCTGACGCGCTTTCTGCCGGGCGGACCGGTCGAGATGCGGATGATGCGCCTCAAGGGGATGGGCGCGGCGGCGGGCGAAGCCGCCGCGAACGCCACCGCGTCGCAGGTTTCGGACGAATACCGCCGCGAACTGGAGGCGCAGTTCGGCTTCAACAAGCCGATTGTCCGGCAGTATTGGGACTGGCTTGTCGTCAACCGGATGGGGATGAACCTGCCGAGCTACGACTATCCGAACAAGACGGCGTGGGAGTTGATTCGCTCGCGCATCCCCGTCTCCGTCTGGTTCGGGCTCGCCGCGTTCGTCCTCACCTACCTGATTTGCATTCCGCTGGGCATCGCGAAGGCGTTGCGCCATCGGCAGACTTTTGACGCGGTGTCGAGCGTCCTCGTCTTCGTCGCCTACGCGATTCCCTCGTTCGCCCTTGCAATCGTCCTCAAGACCTGCTTCTGCGGCACGGTGGAGGGGTTGCCCGACGTCTTTCCCCTGGGCGGCATCGCGTCCGACTTCGACATCGAGCCGAGCGCGTGGGCGGCGTTCGTCGATCGGGCGTGGCACATGGTTCTGCCCGTCACCTGCTATGTCGCGGGGAGTTTCGCCATGCTGACGCTCCTGATGAAGAACTCGCT
>CAVFWY010000205.1:0-3105 GCA_963626175.1 Gemmiger sp. | reverse complement strand
CCGCCGAGCGCCTTGTAGAGGGCGATGAGCGACTGCGTAATCTGTCCACGCGAGACGACAAGGTCTTCCTCCAGGGTGAGACGGCTGCGCTGGGCGTCCAAGACGTTGTTGAAGTCCTTCAACCCGTTCTTGTAGAGGTCTTGCGAAATCGTCACCGCGTCGGTCGCGGCCTTCACCGCGCTCGTGAGCGCCTGATAGCGGTGATACTCCTGCGTATACGCCGCGTAGGCGTCGCGGACTTCCCCGTAGGCGGTTTCGAGGGCGAGTTCGTAGTTGAGCAGAGCCTGCTCGGTCTTCGCCTCCTCTGCCTTCACGCTCGAGTAGATTGCGCCCGCCTGGAAGATCGGCCAGCTGACGGAAGGCCCGAACGACGACATCACGCTGCCATACTTGAAGAAGTCGCTGATGTGCGTGGACTGCAGCCCGACCGAACCCGTGATGAAGAGTTTCGGATACCACTGCGACTTCGCCACGCCGATGCGCGCGACCTGCGCGGCAAGCTGACGCTCCGCCGCCTTCACGTCGGGACGCGACCGCAGCATGTTGAGCGGCAGGTCGGCGACGCGTTGGGGCGCGAGCAGCCAGTCGCGGCGCGATTCGGGTTCGTTCAGGTAGTCGTGGAGCGCACCGGGAATCGTGCCCGCAAGGATGGCGAGCGCATTCTTGATCGACTCCTCCTGCGCGAGGAGGGTCGGTATCCGCGCCCGCGTCTGCTCGACGACGTAGGCGCACTGGTTCACGGCGAGTTCGTCGCCGATGCCGGAATCGAGGCGCGACTTCAGAATCTCGTATGTCTCGCTCTGGAGGACGAGGTTCGTGCGGGCGACGGCGATGCGCTCCTGCGTCGTGCGCAGGCTGACGTATTGCGTCCCGATCTGGGTCGTCAGGGCGATCCAGGCGTCCGCAACCGTCCAGCCCGACGCCTCGGCGAGCGCAAGGGCCGCCTCGGTCGAACGGCGGCTGCCGCCGAAGATGTCGATTTCCCAGTCCGCCCCGACGCCGAGGTCGGTCGTGCGCGTCCGCTTGCTGTTCAAGCCCGTGTCGGCAATCGAGGCGTTGTTCTTGCGCAGGACGTCATGCGACCACGCGGCGTTCACGTTGAACTTGGGCAGGAACGCCGAGTAAGTCCCGAGCAGTTCCCAGTTCGCCTGTTCGAGCCGGCTCTGCGCGATGCGGTAGTTGACGTTGTTCGAGACCGCGCTCTCGACGAGATTCGAGAGGACGGGGTCGTTGAACCGCTCCCACCACCGCGCCATGCCGTCGGACGAGATGACGACGCGGTCGTCGGCGTTCGACGCGGCGGATTCGTATTCGCACCCCGCCGTGAGGTTCGTCGTCGGCGCTCCCGCATCGGGGAGCGCGTAGGTGACGTCGGCGAACGCCGGTTCGGAGTAGTCGGGTCCCACCGAGGGAAGATACTGGGTGCAGCCCGTGAGCGCCGCGACGGCGGCGACGATCGGATGTCTCAACTTCATTTCGAGTTCCTCCTGTCATTCAGTTCGCGGCGGCGACGCGCCTTAGCCGCAATATACGCGAAGAACCGCTTCGCATTTTCGCGCCACGTCTGGAAGAGCGCGTAAAGTCCGGGGACGAGCAGGATGCCGAAGGCAACCGAGAAGAACATTCCCCAGAACTCGGTCGTGCCGAGGTGGCGGCGGCTCGCCGCGCCCGCACCCGTGGCGATCATCATCGGCAGCGTGCCGAGGAGCGTCGTGAGCGCCGTCATCAGCAGGGCGCGCAGACGCTCGCCCGCCGCCGTGCCCGCCGCATCGACGATCGAGTAGTTCTCCTTCTCGCGCTTGTCCTTCGCGAACTCGACGATCAGAATCGCGTTCTTCGACGCAAGCCCGATCAGCAGCACGAGACCGAGCTGCGCGTAGATCGAGAGCGCATACGGCTGGCCTTCCGCGGCGATGCCCCACCACTTGAGACCCGTCAGCGCGCCGAACACCGCGACGAAGATCGAGAGCATCACGGGGAGCGGGATCGTCCACGACTCATACTGCGCGACGAGGAAGAGGTAGCCGAACAGGATGGAGAGCGCGAGAAGCGGCGCGGCGGAACCGGCGTTGCGCTCCTCCTGGAAGGTGATGCCCGACCACTCGAAGCCGTAGTCCTCCGGCAGGACGTCCTTGAGCGTCGTCCGGATCTCCTCCATGATCGCGCCCGTCGCGACGCCCGGCTTCGGCATGACCGTGATCGCGGACGACACGAACATGTTGTAGCGCGAGAGCATGCGCGGCCCCAATTCGCGCGTGAGCGTGCCGAGCGAGCCCACCGGCACCATCGCCCCGGCGTCCGAGCGCACGTAGAGGCGCAGGACGGACTCCGGCACGTCGCGGTCGGGCCAGTCGGCGCGAACCGTCACGCGGTTGACCTGCGTGCCGAGGTTCACGTCGTTGACGTAGCGCGAACCGAGGTAGTTCTGCAGCGTCGAGTAGACGCTTGAAACCGACACGCCGAACATCTCCGCCTTGTCGCGGTCGAGGTTGAACCGGAGGTGCGGTGTCTCAGCCGTGTAGCCCGTGAAGGCCGTCATCACGCCCGGCAACTTGTTCAGACGGGCGAGGACTTCCTTCGTCACCTTGTTGAGGCGAATCGGATCGGTGTCGCCCTTCGACTCGAGGCGTAGGTCGATGCCCGAGTTCGAGCCGAGGCCGGGAATCGCCGGCGGCACGAAGCTCGTCACCTTCGCCTCCGGGATCTTCGCGAGCGTCGCGTTCACCTTGTCGATGAGGCGCATCACGTGCTGCTCCGGGAGCGGACGCTGCTCCCACGGCGTCATCTCGATGATCATCATCGTCAAGTTCTCGCCGCGCCCGGAGACCATCGACATGCCCGTGATCGTCAGCACCGTCGAGACCTCCGGGATCTCCTTCTGGAGGAGCTGCGTGGCGCGGTAGGCGACGTCCGTCGAACGCTGGCGCGTCGAGCCCTCCGGGAGTTCCAGCGAGACGAACACCGCGCGTTGATCCTCGTCGGGGAGGAACGACGTCTTCGTCGTGATGAAGGCGTTGATCGTCAGGAGGATCGTCAGGATGAGGATGAGGAGCGTCAGGAAGATGCGGCTCGCGAGCCACTTCGCGCACTTGACGAAGAAGCCCT
>CAVFWY010000204.1:0-3128 GCA_963626175.1 Gemmiger sp. | reverse complement strand
AACGATTGAAAACTTTGCCGTTCATTGGCGCGTATTATACCATTATTCGTTTCGCCGCGTCAATGGGGTGCAGCAACCCATTACACGCCTAAGATGTGGTATAATATGGGCATGAAGATTATCGGCGAGAAAATATTCGCGAAAGGTGCGGACGGGCAACCCCTGAGCCGCATTGGTACGATGTTCCTCAAGACGCCCGGCCTTGTAACCTGCCGGGGCGTTCATGCCATGCAGCGCATCATGTGGCTGGATACGCTCAACGCGGAGCGGGCGGCGGCGGGTCTGCCGGCTCTCACGCCGTCGGAAGAGGAAGAGGAACTCGCACTTTCGGTTGACTTGATTTTCACGGACGAGTACGTGCTGATCCGTCCCGACCCCGACCGCATGGATCTTGCGCTCCGTGCGGATGAGGAATTGCAGAAGATGGTCTCGAAGCGGCTCATCCGCTACCTGAACACGAGTTCGGCGAAGGTTCGTGCGGCGCTTTGCGGGCGCGGCGAAAACTGGCGCATGACGCGCCACCCGATTTCGCAGGAGGATATGGCCGAACTGATCGACCATTCGCGTGTGCCGATCAGCGAAACGCCGATTTACTACTACAACCGCGCCACGGGCACGCGCTACATCACGGTCGGCGGGTACAACGAGGTCGCGAAGCTGGACGACGCGGCATTCCGCCGCCAAATCAAGGAGATCGTCAGCGGTCTCGGCAAGCGCAATCGCCTCGGTCAGCCCGAAATCGACTTCTTCCCCTCGACGACTCCGATTGAGATTCGCACGACGATGAAGCATCTCGCGGTGGACGACCTGTCGGATGCGGACTTGCGCAAGGCCGTCGGCGACATCGAACTCGGCTGGCGGATGTCGCTGCCGGTTGCTCTGCGCGACGAATCGGTGAAGAACTTCGAGTGGCGCAATGCGATGTGCCACGCGATTACGCGCCAGCCGAACGAGACGGCGGCGGAAGAGCAGGAACTCATCAGCGGCATCGCCCCCGAGTTCTACCGCCAGATCGAATGGCTGCCGGGGGCGCGAATCGACCGCGGCGAAGTCGTCTTCGACGAAATCTACGACGAGGCCGCCCGCACGCAGGATCCGGAACTCCTCGCGCTTTGCGACCTCCGCGTCAAGTCGCTGATCTTCAACCTGACGCGGCTCTTCGGCGCAATCGACTTCATCAACGTCGGGCGCATCTCCCACTCGCTCGCCCGCCGTCCCGTCGAGGGCAACCGGCGCGGCAGCGTCTACATCGTGCAGTATCGCGACACGGGGCTTCCGGCTCCGCAGATCATGATGATCCGCTTCCAGAAGTGGGGCGTCGCCGAACGACTTGACGAAGGGAAGGAGCTCCTCCAGTCGATGCTGGAGTCGGACGAATATTCCGACTACATTCTCGACCGCCGCCTGATGTGCCGCCAGCTCGGCATGAATCTGCCGCAACGCATCGGCTACGGACACTTCACGGAGAAGTATCGCGGGCGGAACCAGTATAACGGCGTGGCGGTTCGCACGGCCTACTTCGTGCGTCCCTACGTGCGCGGCGAAGCCTCCGACAAGATTCTCCCGGCGAAGTTCCGCAACCCCGCCTTCGCCCTGAAGTTCGCGAAACTGATTGGCGAGGCGGCGGCAATCGACCTGGTCGTCGGACGGTGTTCCTCGGTCACGCGCGAGATTCTCTTCGATCGCAACTACGAGGTCGTGCGGATGGGTGCGGACGGACTGCCCGAATCCATTGTCGTGACGGATCACGCCGGAAGCTTCACCAACTACGAGCAGGAGCTGGAGGAATATGTCGCCGCGTACGCCGACGTCGTCCGTCGGCGCAAGGCGTTCGTCACCGACTACGCGGCGTTTGCGGCGGCGTATGTCGAGGCGTTCGCGGCGCGGGTCGCGGCGATTCAGCAGGCCTATCACGACCGCAAGGCCGCCTTTGACGGACTCTTCAAGGATCGTCCGTTCGACACGAACGGCTCGGGGGCCTATCGCTGGGCGCGGGCGCTCGCGCGTCTCGAACGGGCGGACGTCGAACGGCTGAAGAAACTCCTTCACGAGGCCATCGGGTGCTGAAATACGTCCTCAAGCGGCTGTGGCAGGTCGTCCCGACGACGCTGGGCGTCCTGCTCTTGACCTTTCTTCTCTTCAATGTCGTCGGTGGCTCGCCGGCGGAGGTGATTCTCGGCAAGAACGCGACGAAGGAGTCGATTGCCGCGTTCAACCACAAGTGGGGCTACGACAAGCCGCTCGTCTGGTCGACGGACAGCCAGTTCGTCACCTTCGTCGGCAACCTCGTGAAGGGCGACCTCGGCTATTCGATCGAAATGAACGAACCGGTGAAGGACATCCTCAAGCGCGGCGTCGGGCCGACGCTCTCCCTGACCGTGCCGATTCTCGTCGGCGGGACGATTGTCGCCCTGATGCTCGCCATGCTTTCGGCGGCGTATCGGGGACGGGCGGTCGATCGCGCCATCCTTCTTGGCTCGACCGTCCTCATGAGCGTCAATTACGTCGTTTGGGTGCTGGCGGGACAATTCCTGCTTTCGTTCAAGGCGGGCATTTTCCCGACGTGGGGCTACGGCGGCGTTTCCTATCTGCTCTTGCCCGTGATCATCGGCATCATCTCGTCCCTCGGCACGGACGTGCGCTTCTTCCGCACGGCGATTCTTGACGAGGTTTACCGTCCGTATGTTCTGACGGCGCGATCGAAGGGGCTTTCCCAGACGGCGATCATGGTGCGCCACGTGCTCCCGAACGCGCTGATCCCAATCGTCACCTACGTCTCGCTTTCGATTCCGTGGCTTTTCACGGGATCGCTTCTGTTGGAGAGTTTCTTCGGCATTCCGGGGCTTGGTAGCGTCTCGATCAACGCCATTCATTCGGCGGACATGGCGGTCGTGCGGGCGGTCGTCGTGCTCGGTGCACTGATCTACCAGTTCGTAAACCTGGCGACCGACCTCATCTACGCGGCGCTTGACCCCCGCGTCCGGTTCGCGTAAGGCGCGGAGACGGCCGATCCACCTGAATTCGACGGTCGGACACCACACGGACACCAGTCACGCCACGCCCACGCTTTTCGCTGGAGTTTACCCATTTTTTGAGTGCGGAAGTGCGCCGCACCCGCGTGAATAAAG
>CAVFWY010000203.1:0-3192 GCA_963626175.1 Gemmiger sp. | reverse complement strand
TTCATAAATGCCGCGTTTCCTTGATTGTCGTCCAAGCCGCGTTGACCTTTGCCATCGCGTCCGTCGCCGCCTTCACCTGTTCTTCGGGCAGTCCCTGCGCCCGCAGGGTGTCGGGGTGGTATTTCTTCGCCTTTTCGCGATACGCCCGCTTCACTTCGCCGTCGTTCGCGGATGCCGCGACTCCCAGCACCGCGTAGGCCTCTGCAAGTGCGGACGGCATCGCGGCACGGGTGGCGCGTTCGCGCTCCCGCGCATTCGCGGCGGAATGTCGCCGCCCCGCCGCACGGCCGAGCCGACGACCGAACGAGCCCCTGCCGTGCAACTCGCGTTCGACCTGATGACCCAGCATCGCACCGAAAAGCGCACCGAGGGAACCCCCGAAGAGGAATCCCGCCGCGCCGCCGATTGCAATGCCTTTCACGCCCATGCCGATTTCGCTGATTTTGGTTGTCCCGAGTGGATTCGAACCACTTCGAAGGGTATCAAAAACCCCTATGCTGCCATTACATCACGGGACAATCGTGTGAACCGCCCAGGCCCGAAGACCCTTCGCATTCAGAAGCGCCGCGATTTCGCGTCCCCGCGCTTCATTCGGGACGAGACCGAAGACAGTCGATCCGCTGCCGCTCATCGCCGCACCGCACACCCCCGCCTTCTCAAGAGACCGAAGTGCCGCGCCGATTTCCGGGTGGAGCGCAACCGCCGGAGGCTGCAAATCGTTCATCTGCGCCGCCGCGATGCGCCTAATGTCGCCGGAATCGATGGCTGAGCGCATATTATACACTATTGCGGGGTCATCTGTCACGCGGGCGCGGCACTTTGCGTAAACTTCCTTCGTCGAACAGCCAACTCCGGGATTCGCCAGCACGAGGTTCAGTCCGTGCGGCGCAGGGAACGGGGAGACGATTTCGCCGCGTCCCTCCATCAGAACCGCACCGCCCCAGACGAGAGAAGGGATGTCGCTGCCGACCGCCGCGCCCAGTTCCACGAGTTTCCGCCGCGTCAGTCCGAGTTCCCAGAGGTCGTTCAGCGCGAGAAGCGTCGCGGCGGCGTCCGCACTGCCGCCGCCAAGACCGCCGCCCGCCGGGATGCGCTTTTCGACGTGAATCGCCGCGCCGAGCGACGGCTTGCCGACCGCGTCGCGTAGAACCCGCGCCGCCTTGAGGCAGAGGTCGTCCGCATATCCCGTGTCGCACGAAAGCCCGTCCGCCGCCGCAATCTCCAGCGTATCCGAAAGCGAGATGGGGACGACGACCGAGCGGAGGGCGTGATAGCCGTCCGCCCGCGTGCCGAACACCTCAAGCGTCAGGTTGACCTTGGCGTACGCCTCAATCCTCATCGCACTCGTCGATGTCCTCTTCCTCTTCGACATCATCGACGGCGACGGGGTTCTTCGCCCGTGCCTTCGCATTCGCCTGCGCCGTCGTCATCGCCACCATCTGGTAGAACACCGCCAGGCACTTGAACTCGTCCCTCGCAAAGCGACCCTGGAAGTGCAGTGCGCCGCCCTCGCGCCACGCCGCAACCGCCGTTCCGCCCTTGCCCGCTGGAGGAAGCGCGGCAAACAGTGGCTTCAGCATCTGCATCGACTCGTCCCCTTCGCCGAACACCTCGACGACCTGCGGCAGAGCCGCACGCATAATCTCATACACCGAACAGCTGGACGCATGGGCGACGGGCTTGCCGACGCGCTCAGGTAGGGTCTGCGCATAGCGGACGGACGGTGAGACCGTCGCCTTCGTGCCCTTGAGGAAGGCCTGACCGCGCTGGGGCTTGGTGAGTGTCTTCACCGCGAAAAGCGTCTCGTTCGTCGACAGCGCCTTGCAGAGCCCAACCGCGTCAATGGGACACTCCTTGCCGTCCTTGGCGAGTTCCTTCGCGTCCTTCATCAGGCGAACCAAGTCCACGGTCGTGGAGACGACGCCGTCCTTCTCCGCGACGGAAATCGAATCCAACTTAAGACCGAACCGAACGAGGAACTTCTTGATGGCATTCCAGTCCCGCTCGGATGCGGGTCTTGCCGGGCATCCGGCGGTCAGGACTTCCGCCGAGAGGGCGTCCGGCGCGGCAAAGGCGAAGGGGTCGCCGTCGATTGTCGCCTCGCCGATCTTTGCAAGCAGCGAGCCCTTCGCCACCTCAACCCGACCGCGCACGTCAAGTCCGCGGTCGTCGATGCGAAGCCCCGCCTCGATATATTCTACGCCCTCAAGGAACTGCTGGTTGGTTTCAAGGGCGAGTTTATCCGACTCGTCGAGTTTCTGCGCGTTGACGTCCATGCCCACGCTCAATGCCTTGAGTTCCGTCGAGTAGACGCGCACGACGTCGCCCGCCATCGGCTTCCTGGCGACGGGAATCTCGTCCAGCGCGGGCAAGACGAACTCCGCGACTTCGGAACTCGCGACCCACTTGCCGTCCTTCGAGAAGGCGCAGTAGTAGCGTTTGCCGCTATCCTTGCCCTTCGCCACGATGAGGCCGTTCGTCTCCACCGCCCCCGGATGTGCCGCGAGGAACTGCGCCTTCGTGCGCATCAGCGGATAGACGAGCGTCACGTTGGAGTGTTCGAGGAGATTCGTCGAGCCGGCATATTCTTCGGGGACGCAGAATATCAGAAGCGCACTCGCCTTCTCGCGCATCGGGCCGAAGAACTCCGTCACAGGATTGCGGACAATCATCGGCGACAGCATCGGGCCGATCATCGCCATGCCGCTGAGCTCGCCGAGTTTGGTGATCGCCGACACGCAGGAGGTCGCGTCCGCGATCTGGACGGTCGCGAGTTTCTTCGGGGCCGCAGTCGCCGAGAGTGCCGCGCACAGCGCGGAAAGAACGAGCAGTTTCTTCATTATCGCTTTCCTTTCTTCGTTGTTTGCAAATCGGTGATGGCGGCGGCGACGTTCGCGAAGAGTTTCGCGAGCTTTGCCTTCGGAATCGTCGAGAACGCGAGACGAATCAGCCCCGAGAGGACGATCGTGCCCGTCGAATACTTCTCGATGAGCTGGCGGCGGACGGCTTCCGCCTCCACGCCAAGCGGCTTCACGCACATGAAGTAGCCGCTGTTGAACGGCATCACCTCGAACGCCCTGGCGTAGTCTGGGTGTGTCTTCAGGATGCGGCGTATTTCCATATACCGCTTGCGCAGCACGGCGTATTTCTCGCGCTTCTCCTTCGCATACTTCGGGTCGGAATAGGCGGCGA
>CAVFWY010000202.1:0-3205 GCA_963626175.1 Gemmiger sp. | reverse complement strand
ATCACGCAGTCGAACATATCCACCCCGCGCGCCACGCACTCGGCCATCTGGTGCATCACGCCAAGCCCCATCACGTAGCGCGGCGCCTCGCGCGGCAGATGCGGAACGCTCGCCTCCACAGCCTGATACATGAACTCCTCCGGCTCGCCGACCGACACGCCGCCGATGGCGTAGCCGTCGAAGCCGATCTTCACGAGTTCCTCCGCGCAATGGCGGCGGATGTCGTCGTAGACGCCGCCCTGCACGATTCCGAAGACGTGCTGGCCCTTCGCGTGGGGCTGCTCCTTCGACATCTTCGCCCAGCGGATCGTCTGCTCGACGGACTTCGCGGCGCGTTCGCGGTCGCACGGATAGGGCAGGCACTCGTCGAAGACCATCGCGATGTCGCTGCCGATCACGCGCTGCATCGCCATCGACTCCTTCGGCCCGAGAAAGAACTCGTGGCCGTCGAGGTGCGAATTGAAGCGACACCCCTCCTCCGTCATCTTGCGCAGCTTCGCGAGCGAAAAGACCTGAAAGCCGCCCGAGTCCGTCAGAATCGGCCCGTTCCACCGCATGAAGCGGTGAAGCCCGCCCGCCGCCGCGATCACCTCCGCGCCCGGACGGAGCATCAGGTGATAGGTGTTGCCCAGCACGACCTGCGTTTCGTTCTCCACCAGGTCGCGCGGTTCGAGGGCCTTCACCGTCCCCTGCGTCCCCACATCCATGAAAACGGGAGTCTCCACGACACCGTGGTCGGTCGTCAACCGGCCCAGTCTCGCGCGCGTCCGCGTATCCTCTTTGAGTACCTCAAAAAACATGACGCGCATATTTTACCAAAAAACCGTTGCGCTTTGCGCCGAAAAAGGGTATTATATTCGGCAGTTGAAATAGGAAACTATCTATGAATAAAGCATTGCACGCTCTTGTCTATGTCTTTCTGGCTCTCGCAGCCGCGTCGCTGTGGTTCGAAATGCAGTTGAACGACAGCCGTTCGCTGCTGACGGATCGAAGCCGCCTGCTGGAGAAATACGTGATTCGGGTGGCGAAGACGGTCGAAACGGGCGATGCGCCGAAAGGCGTCGCGCCGGAAATCGCGATGGACGACTCCCCCGTCGAGGCGCGGCTCGTCGATTCGCCCGACATGAAGAACGTGCTCGAGGGCTACAATGCGGATCTCGAACAGGCCAACCTCGCGACCTTCGACTGGGATAACGAGAAGTCCCGCGACCAGCTTCACACGATCTACGCCCCCGGCATCGAGGGGAACATCATGGAAGGCCGCGGCACTGCGGACGAACTCCTCAACGGTCTCTTCGAGGCCGCGAAGAGCCAGCAGGGCCGACTCAACACGACCCGTGCGGAACTCGTCACGCTTCGCGGCAAACTCGAGTCGGTCGTCGCCGAAATCAACAAGCTGAAGCCCGAGGCGCGGCAGGACAAGGTGACGATCGAGGAGAAGACCGAGCAGATCGGGAAGTTGGAAGAGCAGAAGCAGACCCTCGAGGGCAACATCACCCGCATGAAGGCGCAGATCGAGGAGTGCAATTCCGAAATCACCTCGCTGAAGGACGAAGTGACCAACGCGAAGGACGAACTTGAGGAGAAGAAGGAAGAACTCGCCAAGGCCCAGAAACTCATCGAGCAGCTTCGCGCGCTGATGAAGGAAATGGTCGGTCGTCCGGGTTCCGAATCGAGCAAGGGCGGCATTGCCGTCGAGTCCATCCCCGCCGGCGACAAGGGCAAGATCATCGAGGCCAACAACGAGGATATGTTCGCGATTGTCGAGTTCACCTCCGACGCGATGCAGGAACTGAAGGGCAACAACGCGAACGCTCCGCTTCCGCAGATTGAGCTCGGCGTGCGCCGCCCCGGCTTCACGGGTGAGGCCGGCGAGTTCGTCGGGCGCATCCGCATCCGTCAGGAAGTCAAGGGCAAGAACTACGTGATCTGCGACATCCTCGGCGCGTGGGAACAGTCCAAGCTCCAGCCCAATGACACGATTTTCGCGGACTAACCCGATGCGCGTCGCAGCCATCGCCTGCGTGGCGGTCGCCCTCTCGATTCTGACGGGGTGCATCGCCGATACGGCGGAAGATTCCGATCTTCCCTGGGCTTCGAACAACTCGTGGGAGGGCATGGCCCCCATCGCCCCCTCCATCATGAACCAGTATGATTGAGGCGAAGTCAGTCATCGTGGAAAAGGGCGGCGTCCGTTTGGACGCCGCTTTGCTTGCCGCGTTTCCCTCGTCCACGCGGGCGTTCGTCAGGGAAGCCGTCCTCAAGGGTGACGTGTTGCTCGACGGACGCATCGCTTCCAAGGGTGTCAAACTGCAAGGCGGCGAGACGATTTTCGTCAAGTCGCTCGCCGAAGCGAGCGACAATGTCGTCACCCCCAATCCATCGATTCGCACGGACTGCGTCTTCGAGGACGAAGCCCTGCTCGCGTTCAACAAGCCGGCGGGGATGCCCGTCCAACCCCTCTCCCGAAACGAAACGACGACGCTAATGAACGGCGTGGTCGCCCGCCACCCCGAATGCACGCCGCTGGGGGACAAGCCCCTGCTGGCCGGCGCAGTCCACCGAATTGACGCAGATACGTCCGGACTCGTTCTGGTGGCGCGGACGGCGGAGGCCTTCAACAACCTGCGTTCGCAATTCGCCGCGCAGACGGTTCGGAAGACCTACCTCGCCCTGGTCGAAGGTTCGTTCTCGGTCGGCGGGACACTTGAGCACGACCTCATCCACGACCCGACGCTCCCCTTCTGCCGCATGATTGACGCGCATCACAATCGGCTGACGGCTTCGACCCTCGCCCGAGTCAAGCCCCTTCACGCCGTCACGCGCTTCCTGCCCATTGCGCACGTGACGGAGGAGAACGAGGAACGCACGCTTCTCGAAGTTACGATCTTCACGGGCGTCACCCACCAGATTCGCGCCCAACTCGCCCTCGCCGGAATGCACATCGTGAACGACCGCCTCTACGGGGCGTTCGCCATCGAGGGAATGACGGGACACTGCCTTCACGCGCTCGCGGCGAAGTTCAACCACCCCGTCTCGGGAACGGAAACGGAAATCCGAACGCCCTATCCCTTCTGGGCGAACTGTTAGGCGTTCAGGGCGCGGGCGACCTGACAGGCGCGACCGTGCGTCCCCTTCACCGTGCCGCGCCCGAAGAAGAAGAGTTCCGTCGGATCGAACCCCGGCTTGTTGTGGATGTCCACGT
>CAVFWY010000201.1:0-3217 GCA_963626175.1 Gemmiger sp. | reverse complement strand
CCCGTCACGGGCGTACGCAGTTGGAACTGCCAGATGTACGGAACGCTGTTCGTGACGTAGATCGTGCCGGGCTGGGTACACTGTGCGTCTCCACCCGTCGGGACGGCGTGCTCTTTGCTCCAGTATTCCGTCCACCGTTCCGCATCGTCCCAGTAGCCGACGCTTTCACCATCGGGAAACTGGTAAATCCAGGTCGCATAAGACGGCGAACCCAACAGGACAGCCGCACCGGCTGCCAACATTGTCATCTTGATCGTTTTCATCTGCTTGTTCCTTTCCTTTCTGGTTTTTGTTGATAAAGAAATCCGTTCCGATAGGTCGTCATCGTCTCGCCGTAGCGATGCCTGAAAAGCGTCATCAGGTGAGTCGGGGACGGAAAGCCGCAGAGACGGGCGATGTCCGCGACAGGTGTCCGCGTCTCCTTCAGCATCTTCGTGACGCGGGCGAGTCGCTCGTCCTGTATGAACTCGAGCACGGTGCGCCCCGTCGCGTCGCGGAAGTTCCGTTCGAGAAGCCGGCGCGAGATGCGGACGGCGGCGGCGACGTCTGGAACGCCTATGTCGGTCGCGGCGTTCCGGCGGATGAACTCGCGCGCCTCGGCGACATGCCGCGATACGCCGTTCGGGTCGGCGGTCGAGATCCGTTCGACGACACCGCGTGTTCCGAACTTGAGCGCCGTCAGGCGCTTCGCCGGCTTGATGCCCTGCACGACCACCTTATCAAGGAACTCGAACGCCTGATAACCGCCGGACTCGAAGTCGGGCGCGACGGACGACAGCGACGGAGAGGTGTATTCGCAGACAATCGGCTCGTCGTCCACGCCGAGAACTTGGAGTTGCCCCGGAACGGGAATCTCGGCGCTGCAGGCGGCGTCGAGCACGTGCTTGGTCAGAAGGTCGTGCGCCGCCCAGATGCCGCAGGGCTTCGGCAGGGCGCACAGTGCGTCGGTGAGCGTCTGCTCCGTCTTGCGCCAGTCGCCGACCGAGGACAGCCGGATGACGCGCAGGGCGTAACCGCGACTTCCGAGCGCGGCGCGGAAGAGCCGTTCGCGCGCCTCGTTCCACGTCTCGCTTCCACCGGTGGCGACGAAGGCGAAGTTCGAGAGGCGGTGGCGCAGAAAGAGGTCGGTCGCCGCCGTCGCGAGGGCGCGTTCGTCGGGACGGAGCGTCGCGGCAATCGTGCGGACGTCGCGACGCGGCGGCACGGTGACGTAGACGACGGCCGAGCGGAACAGCCTGGCGAACGTCTCGCGCGGCAGGTCTTGGCAGGAACTATCCGCGATGAGCGCGTCGGGGCGCCAGCTCGCGAAGTCGGCGAGCGGGCGTTCGGAGGGATGCGCCTGGGCGAGTTGGACGTCCCAGCCGGGATGGGTCACGGCAAAGCGCATGATGCCGCCAATCATCCGCTGCGCGGCGACGTGGCGGATGTCGAAGCAGACGAGCAGTTTCTTACGGTCTGCGGCAGATTGGACGCCTCTCTTTTTCATTCAAACGGGCCGTATTCGACTGGAAACCAGGTTCGATAGTAGTTGTCGCGCCGCCAGGTGTTGCCGGCGGATGCGAAGTCGCAGAATGTCACCGTCTCGGGAAGCGCACCTTCGGGATTCTCGTGGTGAGAGCCGATCGGCAGCGTCGCCGAGAACGTCATCCAAAAGTCGTCGGACGGCGTTCGCACGGGCGTGAAGCCCGCAACGGGTTCGCCGTCAGCAAACGCGCCGCGCCGCAGCGGCTCGGTCAGGTCGCCTTCCGCAAGGCGGCTGTCACGGGCGAGGAGAATGGGACCGCGTGTAAAGGCGACGTTGTGCGCAAGCGTATGGGCGACAACGGGCATATCAAACGCAATCTCAACGATGTCGCCGAGAGCCCACTCGCGCGAAATCGTGAAGTAGGAGCCGGGCTTCACGCCCCGTTGCGTCTCGCCATTCACCTTCACGACGGTTTTTGCACTCCAGGCGGGAATGCGCAACCGCACCGCAAGCGGTCCCGTCGTGTGGCTCACGATTCGCGCCCAGTTCTCACGCGGATAGAGCGAATACATGTCGAAGCCTTTTGTGTGTGCCGAGGCGTAGAAGTTGAATGTCGCCGTCTTGCCGTCAGCGCGGCAGAACTCGCGCAGAAACACGAGAAAGCCGCGGGGACCGTTCGCCGTGCAGCAGTCGGTGTGCATGTAGCAGTGATGCTGACCATGGTAGCGATTGCCCGAAAGCGGCGTATAGCCCGCGAACTCCGAGCCGTCCGACTTCAACGAGCCGAGGTAGGCGTTGTAGAAACTCCTCTCAATCTGATCCGCCCACGTCGGGTCATCCGTCATTGAGAGAAGCTTTTCACAAAACCGCATCCACGTCGTCGTCACGCACGTCTCCTGTAAGCGCATATAAGGAAGGTGCTGCTTCTTCGCCCCGTGAAACCACGCCTCCGAACTCGCGCAGCCGCCCGCAAGGTTGACCTCTTCCTTGATGATGTCCTCACCGTCAGCAGTGTCGCACGATACAGCCGCGCCGCCTCGGGATCTGCCGCGCCCTTTTTCCTGCGCAGTTCCTCGACATATTCGAGAAGCCCCTGATAGCAACTCATCATCTCATACGCCTTGCCGCGTCCGTATTTGCAGACATACGCCCACGGCGCGGCCTTATCGTAGTCCGCGTCATTTCTGTCGGCGACCGAGACGCCCTTAAGCGCCAAGTCGATGAGGCGCGGACCTTTCGCGGGTTCGGACATTCCCCTGACTACAAACGAGGCGAAATCGAGATACTTTTCCTCTCCCGTTCGCCGATAAAGCCAAACGACGGGTTCAAGGATGGAGGAACTCGCGAAGCCCGACCAATTGCCCGTCTGCCACAATTCGCGTCCGCGCCGTCCGTTGGGGCCGATCTCCGCGATGACATAGTCGCACAGTCTCTTTTCCGCAGAAAGCGCCGCGTCACGCCTGGTTGCGCTTGCACAGGAGTCGTAGTAGTGCAGAAGCCCAAGAAGCGTATACTTGATTCCCCAGACGTCCCAGCCTTCGCCGAGACGCAAGTCGTCCGGGTAGTTCCCGATATAGCCGCACGGCTTCTGGCTCGCGAGGATGCGGTCGATGCTGCGTTCGATGTCGGCGCGGATCTTCGGCGAGCCGGAATACTCCGCGAACGGCACGGCGGCATGCATGTACTTGCCCCAGAACTCGGTCTGCCACCAGAACTTGCGCTCCGTCTTCTCCTGAAAGCACGCGGTGATGT
>CAVFWY010000200.1:0-3218 GCA_963626175.1 Gemmiger sp. | reverse complement strand
AGGCCTCGGTTCCTCCCCCGACCCCCTGCGACGGCAGGGCGCGGGAAGGGGCCGGCTCCAGGTCGAGACTTTCTTTCAGAGACGTAATTTTTCAAGGAGACGAAAATGCCAATAAAACAACCACAAAACGAGCGTCCGCTGACATACGCGACGGTGTGCAGCGGAATCGAGTGCATGAGCGCGGCGGTGGGTCCGCTCGGAGGCTGGGAACCGGTGTTCTTCAGCGAGATCGAGCCGTTCCCCTGCTCGCTTTTGAAGCACCGCTACCCGACCGTCCCCAACCTCGGGGACATGACGAAAATCACAGCCGAACAGGTCGGCGACGAGGCGTGGCGCATAACCAACGGCGACAGGACAATCGACCTCGACCATCGACTGGATGTTCTCGCCGGCGGCACGCCGTGCTTCGTCGCCGGGACGATGGTGCTGACCGAGACGGGCTACCGTCCCATCGAGACGCTCAAGGTCGGCGACAGGGTGGTGACCCACAGGCACAGGCTGCGCCCGATTGTGCGCGTCGGCTCGAAGATGGCGGACGGAATCGTCGATGCGAGGTTCGCGACGAGAGGCGTCCTCCGCTGCACGGACTACCATCCGTTCCCGATGTCGGAAAGGCACGTGAACCACCGGAACCGCCTTGCTCTCCGCGCTCCCGAAAAGACGCAGATAAAGGACGGCGCCGGCAAGTACGCATACGTCATCGACAGGCGCGAGGTCGAAAGGCCCTGCACGCCGCCGTTCCCCACGGTGTACACGGCAAGCGCGGAACAGATTGCGGAACTCGTCGGATGGTATCTTGGCGACGGCTACGTCAGGCGTTGGAGGGGCAAGGCGAAGAAGGCCGTGGTGCTGTGCCTGAACGACGCGAAGCTGGACAAGTTCGAGACGAGGTTCGGGAACGTCGTCAACTACACGGCGACTCGCGGACGCACGGCCCACAAGGTTCAGATTTGCTGCACCGCCCTCGCGGACTTCCTGTCGGAGCATTTCGGCGAACAGGCGCACGGCAAGCGCATTCCGCTGTGGTGCTACACGATGGGCGACGACCTTGTGACGGCGCTTCTCGACGGCTACTGTTCGACCGATGGGAGCGAACTGCCCGGCGGGCGGCGCTTCACGACGGTTTCCCCCGCGCTGGCGTTCGGCATCGCCGACCTGCTCCGGCGCGCGAGTGTCGCGCGCATTTCCGTCAAGCCGACTTGCGTCATCGAGGGGCGGGTCTGCAACCAGCGGACGCAGTATTGCGTAAGCGCGCCGGACAGGCCGCGACTGACGCATGAAACGCCGCACGGAACGGCGGTGAAATGCAGGACAGTGACCCGCCTGGAGAAATCCGAGCGGGTTTTCAACATCGAAGTGGAGGAGGATCACACCTATGTCGCGAATGGAATCATCACGAAGAACTGCCAGGACGTGTCTGTCGCGGGGAAGCGGGCAGGGATGGCTGAAGGGTCTGGAACCAGAAGCAGCCTTGCCTTCCACTTTGCAAGACTTTGCCGAGAGCTACGGCCTCGATGGATCGTCTATGAGAACGTTCCGGGCATCCTCACCTCAAACGGAGGGCGGGACTTCGCGCTCTTCCTCGACAAGATTAGGCAATGCGGGTATTCTCTCGCCTACCGGGTTCTGGACGCTCAATACGTGCGAGTGGACGGGCTGCCCCGCGCGGTCCCGCAGAGAAGACGGCGTGTGTGGGCTGTCGGACATCTTGGAGACGGCTGGCTCGCACCTGCGCAAATACTGTTTGAGCCTCAAGGCGTGCGAGGGGATACTCCGCCGCGCCGCGTCGCGGGGCAAGGAGCTGCCCGCGAGGCTGGACGCCGCCCTGAGGGCGCAGATCGGGCGGCTCCGACGAACTCAAACGGCGGGGACGTGATGCCCGCGATCACCTCGACCGACCTCGTCAAGCGCATGACGGGCGAGGCCGACCGTGGCGGCGGCTACGTCCTCTCGCCGTCGGGGTTCGACCCCTACGAGCCGGGGGGCGTGAAGTCCGCGACGGCGGAGGTGAGCGGGTCCCTCGTGAACGGCTCGTCGCCCGGCTTCCACAACGCCGTCTGCTTCGAGAACCACCAGGCGGGCGCGCACAAACACGCCCTCGCGGAGGTCGCCCCCACGATGGGGGCGTCCAGGAACGCGCAGGCCGCGAACAACAACCCGCTCGTCGTCGCGCCCGGCGCGGAGGTGTTCGGCAAGGTCGGACACGCCGTCAACAGGGACGGCGACAACGAGCGCTACGCGAGGATCGACGTCGCCGAGACGCGCAACACCTTCGCGAACGGCGAGGTCCGGGCGCAGGAGGTCGTCGTGCAGGACGGCGGCGAGGTCGTCGCGATCGACATGGACAAGAACAAGCCCGCGAACGCCGACCGCCCGCTCCGCAAGGGCGGGGCGGGCTTCGGCGTCTCGGAGAAAGGGGCCTCCTACACGCTCACCGCCCGCGACCAGCACGCGGTCGCCTACGCCATCGACTCGATGGGGTCGAACGCGATGAGGTCGGCGAACCCGCACTCCGGCTGCCGCGAGGTCGAGTGCGCCCCGACGCTCACGACCGTCGACTCCGCGCCGGTGAAGCACCAGGGCGGCACGGCGGTGGTCGCGTTCCTGCCGGGGAACTCGGCGCGCGCGCAGGGGCTCGGCGCGGAGGAGGAGGTCGCGCCCACGCTCGTGAAGACGCAGGGCGAGAGCGGCAACAAGGTCGCGGTCGCCGCCGAGTGCGTCGGGGTCTTCGACATGGCGGCGGGGAAGTCGGGGGGACGGGCGGACACGTCCGGCGCCTCGCCGACGCTCCTCGCCCTGCACGGCTCGGACCCCCACGCCGTCGCCATCGGGCTCGACCGCGCGTCCTTCAGCCAGGGGCGGAACGCGAAGTTCGGCTTCCAGGTCGCGGAGGAGTGCGCGCCCACGGTGGTCGCGAAGGGTCCCGGGGCGGTCTCGTTCGAGCCGGGGCTCGCGAGGCGCGAGGGCGCGGACAACCGCTTCGGCGACGAGATTTCGTCCACGCTCCGCGCGAAGATGGGCGACAACCTGCCCGCCGTCGCGGTGGACTACATCGTGCGGCGGCTGACGCCGCTCGAGTGCGAGCGGCTGCAGGGCCTCCCCGACGGCTACACCAAGGTGCCGCACCGGGGCAAGGGCGCGGAGGAGTGTCCCGACACGCCCCGGTACAAGGCCCTGGGGAACGCCTGGGCGGTCAACTGCGCCCGCTGGATCTGCCA
>CAVFWY010000199.1:0-3231 GCA_963626175.1 Gemmiger sp. | reverse complement strand
CAAGCTCGGCACGACCGCCGTCTCGGCGATCCGCCAGATCAAGGCGAAC
This sequence comes from Gemmiger sp., assembly GCA_963626175.1. Taxonomy (GTDB): domain Bacteria; phylum Verrucomicrobiota; class Kiritimatiellia; order RFP12; family UBA1067; genus UBA1067. Next base: position 3,182 of record CAVFWY010000199.1, on the reverse strand, counting down.
CACTATGCGGACAGGTTCGTCGGGAACGGCAAGACGCTGACCCTCATCGGACTCGCGTTTTCGAAGGCAAAGCGCACCATCGTCGCAACGAAGGTCGAAGAGGTCGGATAAGGCGTCTCCCTCGCCACATTATCTCGCAATGGTATGTCCCACTAAAAACCAGTATTTGCAGGGGACTGAAAAGGCTGATTGCATTCTTTCAGACAATTTGAAGGAGATGCAAGATGATAGGAGATGAAATAGAGGAAATGTTCAACAAGTTCGCACGATATCAGGAGGGCTCCGCTTCCGCTTTGCACGAAACCGAGGTGGAACTGGAAGGTGACGACTTGGAAGTGATGATTCCCCGCAGAGGGACGAGATTACCCTCAGAGATAGTCTATGGACGATGCACGGATGATGAGCGCACGGACGATGAGCCATAGTCGCGTCATTTACGGCGATCTCGAAGGTGGTATACTGTCAGCAAATCAAGTTGCTAAAAAGACCGTGAAATACGCAATTATGAGCGACGCGCACGCGAATCCGAAGGCGCTGGAGACGGCGCTGGCGGACGCTCGTGCGCAGGGATGCGAGGAGTTCGTCTTCGCTGGCGACGTCACGGGCTACGGCTACGACGTTCACGCCGCGTTGCGGCTCGTCCGCGAGAGTTTCGACGTCGTGCTAACGGGGAACCACGACGCCGTCTGCTCGGGACGCGAATCGGGCTGGGAGATCCTGATGTGCGAGAACTACGACATCGACCGCGAGCAGTCGGACTCGCTCAATGACGAGGAGCGGGACTGGCTGAAGGGTCTGCCGTATGAATACGAGAACGGGGACATCGCCGTCGTGCACGGCGACTTTACGAGACCTCAGGCCTGGAACTACGTCTTCACCACGGAGAGTGCGGTTCAGAACTTCTTCACGCGGGACGAGCGGCTGATGTTCTGCGGGCACACCCATCACGCGGCGGTCTGGGAGATGACGGCCAAGGGCGTGTTCCGTCCGAAGTGCGAGGCGCGGCTGGCGCGTCCGGCGACGAAGGCGGAGTCGGTTGCGTTCAAGGTGCGAGAGGGATGCCGCTACCTCGTGAACGTCGGTTCGGTGGGGCATGCACGGAACGACCTCTGCTCGACCTATGCGATTTACGACTCGGAAGCCGGGCGCGTGACGATCCGCCGTCTGCCTTTCGACTTCAAGTCCTATATCGCCGAGTTGCTCGCGCACGGAATCGAGTTGCCCTCGTGGCTTCTCGACCTCGTTCGTGCGGCGAAGTGAAGTCCGTGTGGCGGCGACTTTGTTAACATCCGTCCGAGCCGCCGAAGCGTCTCCTTTTTTGATATAATACGCGCAACAAATAAAGAAGGAGATTCGATGAACAAGGATATTGTCTGCATTGGCGCCGGTTATATCGGCGGACCGACGATGGCGGTAATTGCCGCGAAGAACCCGAACCGCAAGGTCTACGTGGTGGACGTTTCCGCCGAGCGGATTGCCGCGTGGAACTCCGACGACCTGCCGATCTACGAGCCGGGACTTGCCGACATTGTCCGGCAGGTGCGCGGCAAGAACCTCTTCTTCTCGACTGACATCGACGGGGCGATCCGGAAGTGCGACATCATCTTCGTCGGGGTGAACACGCCGACGAAGACGTTCGGGCGCGGCGCGGGACGCGCCTCCAACCTCCAGTACTGGGAGGCGGCGGCGCGGAACATCTCGAAGGTCGCCAACCGCGACAAGATCGTCATCGAGAAGTCCACGCTTCCCGTGCGGACGGCGGAGGCGATGTCCAAGGTGCTCGCCTCGCATCCGAAGCACAGGTTCACAGTGCTCTCCAACCCCGAGTTTCTCGCCGAAGGCACGGCCATCCGCGACCTGCTCGAGCCCGACCGCGTGCTGATCGGCGGTCCTCGCACGAAGGAGGGCGACCGCGCCGTGAAGGCGCTCGTCGAGGTCTATGCGGCGTGGGTGCCGGCGGAGCGGATCGTCACGACGAACCTCTGGTCGAGCGAACTCACCAAACTTGCGGCGAACGCGATGCTCGCCCAGCGCGTCTCGTCCGTCAACGCGCTTTCCGCGCTCTGCGAGGTGACGGGGGCGGACGTGGACGAGGTGGCGCACGTGATGGGGATGGACGCGCGAATCGGGCCGCGCTTCCTGAAGGCGGGTCCCGGCTTCGGCGGGAGCTGCTTCAAGAAGGACGTGCTGAACCTCGTCTATCTCTGCGAGAGCTACGGGCTCAAGCCGGCGGCGGACTACTGGAACCAGGTCATCCTGATGAACGACTGGCAGCAGGAGCGCATCGTGACGCGGATGCTGGACGAGATGTTCCATACGCTTTCGGACAAGAAGATCGCCGTCTTCGGCTTCGCGTTCAAGGCCGACACGGGGGATACGCGCGAAACGCCGTCCCTGCACGTCATTGACATGCTGATGGAGGAACACGCCCGCGTGACGGTGACGGACCCGAAGGCCCTGCCGAACGCGCGGCATGACCTCGCCCACTTCGGCGACGCGATCGTCTATGAGGAGGACCCCTACAGGGCGGCGAAGGACGCCGACGCGGTGATCGTGATGACGGACTGGAGGGAGTTCGCCGAACTCAACTGGCGGCGCATCCGCCGCGCCATGCGTTCCCCCGCCTTTGTCTACGATACGCGCAACTGCCTTGACGCGCCCCTCCTGCGCAAACTCGGCTTCAAGGTGCTCTCCGTCGGCAAGTAGGCACGAACCGAATCGGAGCAATGAAAACATGCTCTCGTTGACAAGTGGCTGAGCCACTTGTTTTTTTTTGCCCGAATTATGGTAAAATACGGGGCGAAGGCGGCGGAAGTCCGTCGCCGAAAGAAAGGTTGATTCAAATATGAGATGGTCGAAAGGACTTGTTTTCGGCGCGTTTGTCGCGCTCGGTGTGTTCGCAACGGCGGCCGAGAGGCTTGAGCCGGGCGTTCAGGTGGACGGTGCGTGGCTGAACGCCGACGCGGCGAAGGCGAAGGGGCTTCTCGTCTGGGAAGAGATGGAAAATGGCGTCCGCCGCGTCGTGCTCAAGAACGCGAGCGGCGCGGTGGTGCGTCCCGAAGAACTCGGCTGGCGCAAGGTCGGGCGCGGCGACTTCGACGTGAAGGGACTGAAGGTCTGGCTCGAAGGCTGGCAGATGGCGAGTCCGTGCGGCGTGAGGAACTGGGACGACGAGCCGTTCG
>CAVFWY010000198.1:0-3249 GCA_963626175.1 Gemmiger sp. | reverse complement strand
CGGCCTCGGAGACTTTCGAGGTGTTGATGAACGCCGTCTTCGCATCGGGGGCGATGCGCATTCTGTACGGACATTTCGGGCAGTCGTTCGGCTTGACCGTCAGGTCGCCCTGAACAATTGCCGCGACGGCGGCGAGAAGAAGCGCGGGTGTCGTCATTTCGTTTTCTCTCCTTTGTTCGAATTGCGTTCACCTTGTTTCCGATCGCCAATTATCGCCGCCGCTCGGCATCGAGGCGGAAGAACCGTGCGCCGTGAGGCGGGATCTCGAAGGAAGCCGAGCGCTCGAACAGTCCGAGATCGGCGCGTTCGGCGAGATCGAAGAAGGCGACCTTGCCCGCCAGACCGATCGCGAAGAAATCCGCGTTCAAGTGCCGCGACGTTTCACCGCCGTTGTAGAGCGCAAGGTAACGCGACGTGCCGCCCGCCGTGTCGCAGTCCTTCACCAACACGTAGGCGTCGCCGTAGCGGCGGACGGTCTGCACCACCGCGCCGAGGTCGTTCTGGTTCATGCCGAGCAGAAAGGGATTCGTCACGAGTTCCATGGTCGTCTCGTCCATCGTCCGCGGATCGCAGCCGAGGAGGAGCGGCGAGGACATGAAGCACCACATGCCGAAGTGCGTCTGCTCCTCGCGGCGCGTGAGCCCCGTGTCGTCGCTGCCGACCGTCTTCGTGATGCCGGCGATATGCCCGACTTCGAGCATGTCCATGTCGTTGTAGTGCCCGAGGCTCGCGAACGGCGCGAGGGGAATCGTCTCCTCGATGATCGTCTTCACGCCCGCCAGACCCGAGCTCTTCACCGTCCACGCCGCACGGATATCCGCCGTGGCACGCCACGATTCGGCGATCCGCGCCGCCCACTCGCCGGGGAACGTCCAACGGCAGATGTTCAGCCGCACGCCCTTCTTGCCCGAGGCGTCGATTGCGCGGCGGATGATCTCATACCGCTCCTGCTCGTCGAGCTTCAACTTGAGTCCGCCGCAGTAATCGACCTTGATGAAGTCGAAATCCATCTCACCGAAGAAGAAGCGGCAGTCCTCCACCTCGTGACCATACATTCCCGCGCCCACGCCCGCCGGATCGTTGCTCCACATGCTGCCGCACGTGTCGCTGCCCGCGTCGGAATAGATGCCCGCCTTCATGCCGAGCGAGTGGATGTGCTCGACGACGGGCTTAAGTCCGTTCGGGAAGCGCTGGGGGTGAATGCGCAACTTGCCCTTCTCGTCACGTCCGTTGAAGAAGCCGTCATCGATGTTGACGTAGGTGTAGCCCGCCTCCTTCAGTCCGTTCGTCGCCATCGCAGACGCAACGGACATGATGATGTCATCGGAAATGTTGACGCAGAAGGTGTTCCAGCTCGACCAGCCCATGAGCGGACGCTGCACGCCGCCCTTCTTCGTGTCGGCGGCTCGCTCCATGAGCATGAGTGCGCGTTCCGCCATCTTGGGGAAGTCGGCCTCGGAGACTTTCGAGGTGTTGATGAACGCCGTCTTCGCATCGGGGGCTATGCGCATTCTGTACGGACATTTCGGGCAGTGGTTCGGCTTGACCGTCAAGTCGCCCTGAACAATCGCCGCGACGGCGGCGAGAAGAAGTGCGGATGTCGTCATTTCGTTTTATTCTCCTTGAGTTGAGTTTCACTACATTATACCATATCTTTTCCCACCGCGCCGCTCACAGGCGGGCCCAAAGGCAACAGAGGAAAGAAAAAGGGGACCGCCCTTGCAAAAAGCTCATAAAAGCAAGGGCAAGTCCCCGGGGGAGAGATTACTACAAATTACGGTGTCTTCGGCGCTTCCTTCACCTCGGCGGCCGAATCGATGCCGCTCGCGCCCATCGAGACTTCGCGCCCGCGCACATCGACGAGACGCGTGGTGACGAAAATCAGGAGGTTGCGTTTCGTCGTCTGCTCGGCGTGGCTGCGGAAAAGTCGCCCGATGAAGGGAAGATCGCCCAGGAACGGAACCTTGTCGTCCATCGCCTTGCGCGCCTCGGTGATGAGACCGCCCATCACGATCGTCGCGCCCGGATAGATCGAAACCGACGAATCGACCGAACGCACGTGGAAGAACGGCTGTTCCATCGGCGCATCGTAGTAGGTGATGTTGTCCTTGCCGGTCAAATTGCCCATGGCGGACGTCGCGGAATCCAACAACTGTTCCGTGAACGCCGCCTTCACCGTGTCGGTCAGCGTCGCGCCAATCGTCGCCAGCGCCTCGCTCAGACCCGTGAAGATGTCGCCAATGCCCTCGAAGCTCTGCATCGAACTGTTGCCCGTGAACGGAATGCGCATACCGTAGTTCTTCCAGGTCGGCTCGTCGACGACCTGCGTGTTGAGCTTGAGGTCGATCAGGTTGCCGTCGTCCGTCAGCGTCGGGGTGACATCGAGGATAACACCGACTTCGCGCGTGACGAAGCTCTGCGGCTCGACGACCGCGAGAATCGCGCTCTGCCCGCCGCTGCTGTTGCTACCCGAACTGGAGGAACTCGACTGCAACTGCACGTCGTAGTCCGTCGGGTAGATGTATTCGGTGACGACCTTAATGACGGCCTCTTCGCCCGGGCGCGTGAGCACCTTCGGCGCGGAAAGGAGGTCGGTATCGCTACGCTGAGAGAGCATGTGGAGGATCATCGAAAGATCCGCACTGCCGAGGAAGGCGTTCATCCGCATGAACTGGTCATTCGTCGAACTCTCGCTACCCGAAATGTGGTTGCCGACCGTCGAGAGATAGCGGTTGCCGTTGCCGTAGTCCGAAGAAGAACCGCCAAAGGCATTGATGCCGATGTTGCTCTTCGTCGCACCCTGACCGCGCGTCCAAGTCGCATTCTGGCTGCGCGAATAATAGGTCGACGAACTCTTCGAGATGACCGAATCCAACGTCTTCGTCGTGGTGCCGCCCGTCGAACTCGTCGACGGCGCCGTCTCGGAGTTGTAGGTGGTCGAGCCGCTGCTCGTTCCCCACGCACCGTCCTTCACGCCAAGCCACTTGCCGAGATTGCCCGTGTTGAGGCTGTAGTCGCTGTTGAGAATCCACTCGAAGCCGAGGGAGTTCAGGTCTTCCTGACAAACCTCGACGAAACGCGCCTCGATTTCGATGAGCTTCTGGTCGACGTTGAGTTCGGTCAGGGCCTTTTCGAGTTCGGCGAGGTTCTCGTAGGTGTTCTTCACGCGCAACTTGCCCAGGGTCTTGATGTAAAGGATCGAACTGCCCTCCGGCCACTGAACGCCCATCAGGGAGAAGAACTCCTTCC
>CAVFWY010000197.1:0-3272 GCA_963626175.1 Gemmiger sp. | reverse complement strand
AACTGCTGCGCCTCCTGCATCAGTTCGCCGCACGAGGGCGTCATCGGCGGCAGTCCGAACCCGAGGAAGTCGAGCGCGGCAAGCGACCCGATCGCCCCCATCAGCATGAACGGGAAGAGCGTGATGAGCGGCGTGAGCGCATTCGGCAGGATCTGCCCGAAGATGATGCGGACGGCCGACAGCCCCTGGACTTTCGCCGCCTCGACGAATGTCCGCGTGCGAAGCCGCAGGAACTCCGCCCGCACGTAATAGGAGACGACGATCCAGTTGAACACCGCATAGCAGACGAGGAGAATCGTGAAACTCCGCCCCACCGTCGAGCCGATGAAGATCATCACGTAGAGAAACGGTATCGCGCTCCAGATTTCCGTCAGCCGCTGCATCACGATGTCCGCCGCGCCGCCGAAATACCCTTCGATCGCCCCGAAGACCAGCCCGACGAACATTCCCGAGAGCGCGAGGAGAAGCCCGAACAGCAGGGCGATGCGCATGCCGTGGACGACGCGGGCGTAGACGTCGCGCCCGCCCGCGTCAATCCCGAACGGATGCCCCTTGCACGGACGGAACGGAAAGCTGACTTCCGGCGCGGGCAGAAGCACCGTCCGTTCGGCGGGCGGGACCTTCGGGTCGAGATAGATGCGCCGGTAGCCCGGACGCGGCACTTCGCGAATCGCGTAGTCGGCGGAAAGCGCGGCGCGAACCTCGTCCTTCGTCCGCCCCGACAAGACGAGCGAACGCACCTCCTCCGGTCCCTCGAACTCGGAAATCGCGCCGTCCGCGCCTTCGTTATACCGCGCCGTCTTCACGTCGTAGACGTGCTCGATGACGGGCTCGCGGAGATGTTCCAGTTCCGCCGGGTCGACCACCGCATTCGGATCGCAGGGGGCCGTCCACTCCGCCGCCATGCAGAAGAGGAAGATCACCCCGAGCGCAATCAGCGACCACCAGGCGCGGCGGATGCGGCGAAACGCGCGAAAGCCCTTCTCCGCCCCTCTCATGACTTCGCCGAAGCCTCCACGAGATCGGCGACGCGGGCGGCGGCATCGGGCGTCGCGAGACCCAGCATCTTCCCGCGCATCGCGGCGAGTTGTTCGGGATGGTCGTACTTCTGGAGGAGATAGCGGCAGATCTGCCGCGCCGACAGCTTGGACTGAATGCCCTCGTCCGCCGCGCCGGCGGCGGCGAAGGCGTCCGCATTGAAGTGCTGGTGGTCGCGCATCGCCGACGGAAGCGGGATCAGCAGGGCGGGCTTGCCGCAGGCGGCCAGTTCGAAACAGGTCGAAGCCCCCGCCCGCGCAACGACGACGTCCGCCGAGGCGAAAGCGTCCGCCATCTGCTGTTCGAAGGCGTGGACGCGCGCGGGCTGCTGCGCCGCCACATACGCCGCCATCACGCGTCCCTCGTCCTTCTCGCCCGTCTGGTGGATGACGTAAAGCCCGCGACCGCCCGTGCCGCGCCTGTCAAGTTCACCCTTCATCATCACAAGCGCCGCGCTGAGCAGTTCGTTCACCGCGTGCGCCCCCTGCGAACCGCCCGTCACGAACACGACGAACGCCGACGGCGGAATGAAGTCAAACCGCTTCCCGGAGGCGATCTCGTTGCGGATCGGCAGCCCCGTCCGCACCGTCTTCGCCATCGGCAGGCATCTCGCCGTCATCTCGAAACTCGTCGCCACCGCCTTCGCATAGCGCGAAAGGAACTCGACCGCCTTGCCCGGAATCGTGTTCGCCTCGTGCAGCACGACGGGGACGCCGCAACTCCGCGCGGCGAGAACGGGCGGCAGGCTCGAATAGGAACCCATCGCCAGCACGACGTCGGGCTTCGCCCGCTTCATTTCGCGGCGACAGCGGATGATCGAGCGCAGAATCGCGAAGGCGTTCTTCGGATGCAACTGCCGCGCACCCGTCGCGAACGTCGCGCCCTTCCACCGCTTCATCACGCCCGTCTCGACCGACCGCCCCGAATTCCACACGACGACCTCGTGTCCGCGCCGAAGCAGTTCCTCCGCCACGGCAAGTCCCGGAAAGGCGTGTCCGCCCGTTCCGCCGCATGCAACGACAATCTTCATTACCAATCCCTTTCGTTCGGCGGAAGCCTGGCCTTGCGCATCCGCGCCTTCTTCTCGGCCTCATGCTCGTCGCTTCGCTCCTGCGCCCTCTTCAATATCGATTCCACCGCCGGATCTTCCTTCGGCTCGTCCGCTTCGGAAGATTCGTCCTCCTCCGATTCCCTCTCGTCCTCGTTCGCCCGGGGATCCTGATCCTGCCGCTGGTCGGACTGCGATTCGTCCTGATTCGCGTCGCTCTTCTGCTTGTCGTCCTTCTTCGGCTCATTCTTCCGGTTCTGCTGGTTCGGCGGGGGCTGCTGGGCGTTCTGTCCGCCGCCGCCACTCTTATCCTTCGGCAGAAGTTCCTGAATCTGACGGATGAGTTCCAGCGCCTCTTCCTGTTTCGGCGGCAGAACCTCCTCGACGCACGTCATCTGCAGCTTCTCGAGTTCCGTTGCCAGGGCGGCGACCTTCGCCTGGTCTTCGGCGGTGAACGGCGGCCTGTTGGTGTCGGCCTGCGCCTGCTGTTCGTAAGCCCGCGCCCACGCCGGGAACTTCGCGCGGAATGCCCGCGTGTAGTCGAGCGCGTCCTTCTGCCAGCTGCGGTCGTTGAACGCCTCGACGTCCATCCAGGCGTTGGACTGCGCCGTCAGGTCTTCCGCCAGAGCCGCCGGGGGGGCGATCATCAGTTTCAGGAAGCGCGTGTAGTCATGCTCCACGTCGCTCATCGTCGAATACGCCCCCTCGTCAAGGTCGGCGAGTTCCCTCGCGGCCTTCTTCGTCTTCGCCTGAGCCTGCGCCAGCTGTTCGAGAATCGTCGCCGCCTGCGTTTCGTTCGTCACGTTTCGGGCAATCTCCTCCTTCACGGGCAGCCAGGCGTCCGCGAGTTTCCGCCCCCGCGCCGCGAATGAATCCGCGAGCGCGACCGCTTTCGCCGCGTCATTCGTGCGGTAAGTCGCCGACTCGGTCAGAAGGCTGCGCGCCTCCGCCGTCGCCTCCATCATCAGTGCGCCCGGATCCTTCCCCTGCGCCGCCTTCAGGACTTCGGCGACGTGCTTCGTCTCGCGCAGTTCCGGCAGACGGTCGGTCGCCCGCGTGAAGTTTCGGTTCGCCCGCGGGTCGTCGGGATGCCTGCGCAGGGCGATTTGCGCGGCAATCGCGGCGTTTTCGAGGTCGTTCGCCTCATATTCGAGTTTCGCCACGACTTCCGCCGCCCGTGCGCCGT
>CAVFWY010000196.1:0-3298 GCA_963626175.1 Gemmiger sp. | reverse complement strand
CACGACACTTTTAATGTTGGGGTCGCGGGTCCGATCCCCGCCAGTCCGACCACTCAAGGAGTTACATTGTTTTCGGTAAACTCCTTTCTTTCTCGCGTCGGGGTGCGACCATTGCGCATTGGGCGGTTTTCGGGTATAATATACGGTCAATGTTTGGATTCTTGAAGAAAAGGGCGCACAAGACGCGCAAACCGGTCGTGTATGCACGGTCGGAGCATTGCATTTCACGAAAGAACATCGACCCGGACGCCCTGAAGGTTCTCTACCGCCTGTCGAGCCTCGGCCACACGGCCTATCTCGTCGGGGGCGGCGTCCGCGACCTGCTGCTGGGGCGCAAGCCGAAGGACTTCGACGTGGGCACGAGCGCGAAGCCGAACGAGGTTCGCCATGCGTTCCGCAACTGCTTTCTCATCGGCCGCCGCTTCCGCCTCGCCCACGTCCGCTTCGGCGACAAGGTGATCGAAACGGCCACGTTCCGCCAGAACTCGCAGTCGGTGGGCGAAATCATCGAGCATGCGGCGGAAGGTCCGTTCGAGGACAATACCTTCGGAACGCCCGAGACGGACGCCTATCGCCGCGACTTCACGGTGAACGGGCTCTTCTACGACATCCGGGACTTCAGCGTCATCGACTGGGTCGGCGGGATGGAAGACTTGAAGCGCAAGGTCATCCGTTCGATCGGCGACCCCGAAATCCGCTTTCAGGAAGACCCCGTGCGCATGATGCGGGCGGTGAAGTTCTCGTCCCGTCTCGGGTTCAAGATCGAGAAGGGGACGCTCGCGGCGATGAAGAAGTATCACGCCTGCATCCTGAACGCGGCGATTCCGCGCATCTGCGAGGAGGTGTTCCGGCTCTTCCCCTACGGGCACAGCGAGGAGGCGTTCCGGCTGATGTATGAGGTCGGGTTGCTCGGCGACCTGCTGCCGGACCTGGCGAAGTGCATCGCGGCGGGCGGCGGCGCGAAGAGTCCGGTCTGGGCCTACCTCAAGACGCTCGACTGGTACGAAGTGATGATGGAGAAGCGCAAAATCGAAGTGCCGAACGCGCTCCGTGCGGCGGTTCTGATGACGGTTCTCGCCGACAGGGGCGGGAAGGAGGGCGGCGCGCGCCGGGCGATGCAGTCGATGCTCGCGTCGCTCAAGATCCCGAAGGCGGTCTATTTCGAGGCGGTGCTGCTGATCGAGAGCCGCAACCGCCTCTCGTCGCCGCCCGCCCGCGGCAAGAGCCGCTTCATCTACAACCGCGATTTCCTCGACGCCCTCGACTACAACCGAATCGTGGTTCGTGCGATGGGCAAGAGCGAGAAGACGCTGAACGAATGGTCGGATTTCTACGAATCGAAAGCAAACGAAGAAAAGGAAGGAAACGAAAATGAATGAGGAACTCTTGAAGGAAATCAAGGGACTGCTCCCCTGGGTGATCGTCGCCGCGATTGCGGTCGGCGGCTACTATGGCGTGAAGAACCACGTCGCCGCGAAGAAAATCGCCGCGAGCGAGGCGGTGGTGAACGCCTACACGGCGGAGGAGCTCGAGGAGGCGGTGGCGAAGTTCGGCACGACGGCTTCGGGCGGTGCGCTGAAACTGCGCCTCGCGAAGAAATACTTCGACGCGGGACGCTATCAGGAGGCTCTCGACCAGTACGAAGCCCTCGCGAAGGACGCCCCCGACGGCTTTGCGGACATTCCCGTCGTCGGCCGTGCGCAGGCACTTGAGGGGCTTGGCAAGTTCGCCGAGGCGCAGAAGGCGTTCGAGGAGTTCGCCGCGGCGAATCCGAACAACTACCTGACGCTGACGGCGCAGCTCGGCGCGGCGCGCACGCTCGCGGAAGGCGGCGACGCGAAGACCGCGCTCGACCGGCTTGCCGCGCTCAAGGCTTCGTCGACGGACGAACTCGCGAAGGCTCGCATCGAGACGACCGAGGACTGCATCCGCCGCATGGCGAAGAAATGACCTTCATTCGCGAAGTCGGCCGGGCGACGCGGGTGATGGTCGCTTCGGTCATCGCCTTCCCGTCCGTCTTCCGCAGCCGGGATTCGCGCGCCGACTTCGCCGCCCAACTCTATCGGACGGGCATCTCGACCCTCCCCGTGGTGACGGTCGTCTCGCTCTTCACGGGGATGATTCTCGCCCTGCAGGTCGGTCTCGAACTGCGGCGGTTCAATCAGGAAATCTACCTCGGCGCGGCGGTCATGCTCACGCTGATTCGCGAAATGGCCCCGTTCAGCTGCGGAATGTGCCTCGCGGCCTGCGTCGGCTCCGCCATCGCGGCGGAACTGGGCACGATGAAGGTCAACGATGAAATCGCCGCGCTGGAGATCATGTCCATCTCCCCCGTGCGGTTTCTCGCCGCGCCGCGCATTCTCGCGCTGATCGTGATGTCGCCGCTGCTCGCGTTCTTCTGCTGCATCGTCGGGATGGTTGGCGGCGGTGTCGTCGGCTCGACACAGCTGGGGGTGGACTTCGGGCAGTATGCGTCGAGCGCGATGACGATGGCGGGCACGAAGGATCTCTTCGTCGGCCTCGCGAAGGCGACGGTGTTCGGACTGATCATCGGCACGGTGTCGGTCTCGGAAGGGTTCGGGACGCGGCTCGGCGCGACGGGCGTCGGCAAGGCGACCCAGCGCAGCGTGATCATCTCCTTCCTCCTGATCCTGATGCTCGGCTACATGATTACGAGGGTCTGCTACCGATGAGCCTGATTGCCTTCGAGAACGTCGTCAAGAGCTTTGACGGACGCACCGTGCTGGACGGACTGAGCTTCACCGTCCGCAAGGGGGAGATCCTTTCGATCATCGGGCCGTCCGGCACGGGCAAGTCGGTGACGCTGAAGCACCTCGTGCGGCTGGTGACGCCCGATTCTGGGCGCGTGCTTTTCGACGGGACGGACGTCGCCACCTGCGGCGCGGCGGAACTCGCCGCCGTCCGGCGGCGCATCGGCTACCTCTTTCAGGGCGGGGCGCTGCTCGCCTGGCTGACGGTGGCGGAGAACGTCGCCCTGCCGCTCCGCGAATGCACCGCGCTCGACGACGCGGAAATCGACCGCCGCGTGGCGGCGGCGCTCGCGGCCGTCGAACTGACGGACGCGGCGGAGAAATATCCGGCGGAGATTTCGGGCGGCATGCAGAAGCGGGCGGGGCTTGCCCGCGCCATCGTGCGCGAGTGCGAGGTCGTGCTCTACGACGAGCCTACCTCCGGGCTGGACCCCGTGACTTCCGTCGTCATCAACCGCCTGATCCTCAAGCTGAACCGCGAACTCGGCATCACGAGCGTCGTCGTCACGCACGACCTCGCCGCCGCG
>CAVFWY010000195.1:0-3332 GCA_963626175.1 Gemmiger sp. | reverse complement strand
CGGGGTCGATGGCGCTCGTCGGCTCGTCCATCAGCAGGACTTCCGGCTGCGCCGCCGGAGGTCGAGCAGATCGACGTCCGGGTCGAGGATGTTCTTCCCGTCGAGCAGGACTTCGCCCGTGGCGCGTTGACCGCGATGCAGTTCGTAGATGCGGTTGTAAATTCGCAGGTGGGTGGACTTGCCGCATCCGGAGGGACCGATGACGGCGGTGATGCGGTTCGCTTCAACTGCAAGGTCGTTGTCGAACAGGGCCTGGTGGTCGCCGTAGAAGAAGTTGAGATTCCGTGTGATGATCTTGTCTTTTCGTTTCATCGCCGCATAGTATGCGCTTTTCCTGTTAGGTTCAAATGAGCGTTCTGTGAGAAATGGATGAGGATGGTATTTTCTGATGCATGGCGAAACGGTCATTATTGACGCATTACCCGAAAGCCCGCCGCATCCTTTACAGCTCCGCTCGAAATCTGATATACTATGGGCAATTCACAAGGCAGTCCCCGTCAGACAATCTTGCGCAACGGGTGTTGTACTAGAGGATAGGCTGGCGGGTGGCGAGACTGATGACAACGCGGATATGGTGAATTCGGTTGAACGCGTCCTCGCGGAAGCAGGGGTGCAATACAAGCGCAGAGACGAAATCGATGCGCGGAAAGATGGTGTAATAAGCAACCGTGAGCGTGAGAGGCGAATTGTCTCCGCGCTTGCGAGTGGCGCGTTGCTGTATCCGAAGTTCAAGTCTGCGGAAGTCGCAGCGTCACAAGGAGAACAACATGAACGACTTTGGCACTACATCATATCACTATCGGTGGAATCCGCCGAAGCACACCCCGGAATCAACGGAACGTGCTCGGAGATTTCTGGACGACATGACGGAGAGGATTGCAAAAGAGCAGGGGGCTTCTCCGGAGTGGGTGCGCGCTATGAAGAATCTCCATACCTAATTGTTGGGTCGAAAGTCGAATATCTTGATGGTGGCAGAGAAAGCCGCGTATACGACACAAATAGTGGTGAAGTCGTCAAGGTTCGTAGGGCAAGTTTCTTCGATAAGAATGGGTTGGTAGACGCGCTGGCCAACATCGTCTATCACAACTACCTGTTTCCAAGTGATGCCTACACATTGGAGGATGTCGCTCGGCACGAGAAAGACGGAGGGTTGGAGTTCTATCTTATCCTTCGTCAGCCAAAGGTAGAGCCGCTGACAACGACAGACGGTTTCATTGTCGAGCCGACGATAGGGCAAATCATGGAGGCGTTGAATGCTTCCCCGATGAAGTTCTCTTTCATTGATGACAGCCATCAATCCGCAGAAAGTGAGTTTGACAGCGACAGTTCGGAAAGTGGCGATGGTGAAAATGTCGATGTGGCGAAATACAAGGCCTACAATGGCGACTTCCTTGTGTTTGACTTCCAGCCCGGACGTAATACGTTCATTGATGCGAAAACGGGCAAGGTGCGATTCATCGACCCTCGCATTATGCTGAATAATCCGGATGAGAACTTCTCCGCTGCTTCCCGCTTCGGTCGGCGTAAGCCGTATGACAAGCCATTTAACTTCGGTGAAGCGAAAAATGCGGGTGCCTTCGCACACGGGATTTTTGATATATTATGACCGCTTTCGCGGACGGTATGCGTCTGGCGGGGGCGATGCTCTTTGATGATATCGGCAGACGGACGAGGTTCGCCTGTCACCGGGACAAGGCATTGCTTTGGCGATGTGGAGTCCGAAATCTCTTGAGGCTGTGTGCAATCGGCGGCGGAAAAGTGATTGCGGAATCCCATCCGAGAACGCAACTTGTACGCGAATCAGTGCACTTCGCTCCTCTTTTCTGCACGGAGGTGCGGCGTGAAACAAGGTGTGCAGAACGGAGGAGGTTGAGACATGACATCGTTTGGCGAAGCATGGAAAGACTCTGGGTCAATGATGTTTACGGGGTGGTTGTTGGGTGCGTTATGGTTCTGCCGCTGCCGAGCGAGAATCGACGAAATGACTATGGGGGCTGTCCGACATTTGACGAAGACAGAGTATAATGGAAAGAGAGATGATATGTTAAGGCTTGTGATTCTGTTTGCCTCAATCGCGTTCGCCGGATTGTTCGCCCTCGACGCATACGCCTGGATGGACGAATGGGCGCCGCCGTTCAAGTCCTCTCCGGCGGATTTTCGCGAGCTGTCGCATGACTATGTGACGAACTTCGTCTCGACCCTCAAGGACATGGACGGTCGCTATTACTATCGGGACGACTGGCAGAACTTCCCGGACGAGTGGTGGCGCTGCGCGGAGGACTGGGATCGGATCGCGTATTCGAAAGGTGCGGCAATTGACTTGAACGGCGACGGGGTTGACGATTACGTCTTTATCGTTCCAAGGCTGGGATGCGGCTTGGCCGCCTACCAATATTGGGCGCATTTCATCGTCTCCGACGGGGCCGGCGGTCAGAAGGAGAACGTCGTGGTGTGTTATGATGCGAAGTTGTCCGATTTGGTGAAGGCTGGAGGGAAGGCGTATTTCCGGCAGTCCGACATTTTCGGCGACTTCGAAAAGAGCAAGCACAACCACTGGGTCTATCAGCTGTTCTCGTTCGCCAAAGACGGCGTGATGCGACCGGGCAACGGCGATTTCGGCAAACTCTTTCCGGCGGTGACGATCTACTACTACAAGCCGAAGTTCAAGCAGATTAAGCTCACGAAGAAGGATCTGAAGGAGATCGAAGACTCGACGGTCGTGGTCACTCGGCCGATTGGGCGGGAAGCAACCGAGGGCAAGAAGGCGTTCGACCTTCTCAACTACAGGCATCTCTGGAACACGGATGCCGAGAAGGCGAGGATGGTCGTCAACCCGGCGTTGCGGAAGAAGGAGGCAGACGGATGGAAGCCTCCGCGAAAGCTCACGGCGGACGAGTGCACGAAGATGATGCGGATCCTGGCGAAGCGGTTTGGCGAACCTGCCAGGTGCCGGATTGGATATGCCTCGTTTGTGTACATCTGGCGTTTTGAAGGTGACGAGTGGCTGTCAATTGGAGTTGTCACAAGTGGGAACCTTGGGGGCGATCCCATCGCGATTTCCCACTGGGAATGGAGAAAGCCCGAACTCTCGGTTTATGACGCGGAAGAGGCGAAAATCAGAAAGTTTTGTCGGGGTCATTAGTGTATCCGCCCGTTTTGGTCTGATTGAGTTCCCTTTTCGCTGGTTATCTTTCATTTTCCTTTTCGGGTTTATTGTCGCGAGTGCCTGCGGAGGGCGAGGGTGCGGACGGTGACGTTCAGCGCGAGGATCGCCGCGGCGACGACGAGTGCCGCGCCCCAGCCGATGCGGTGCATCTCCTCGAAGGGTGAGT
>CAVFWY010000194.1:0-3345 GCA_963626175.1 Gemmiger sp. | reverse complement strand
AGGGCTACAACGTGAAGCCCGACCTCTTCACTTGTGCGAAGGCGATTGCGGACGGAATCCCGATGGGTGCGCTCGTCTCGAACGAGAAGTTCGCGAACGTCTTCACGTCCTCCTCCCACGCCTCCACGTTCGGCGGCAATCCCGTCGCGGCGGCCGCGGCGCTCGCCGTCATCGGCGTGATCGAGTCGGAGGGGCTTCTCGCCCGCGCCACGGAAGTCGGCACCCTCCTGAAGGAGGCCCTGCTCGGCTTCGTGGACAAGTACGACAAGCTTCTTGAAGTCCGCGGCAAGGGAATGATGCTCGGGCTCGTCGTCGACGGCGAGGCGAAGCCCGTGGTCGAGGCTTTGCAGGAACAGGGGTTGCTCGCGCTTACGGCCGGCCCGAACGTGGTGCGCTTCCTGCCGCCGCTCGTTCTCGGCGAGGACGACCTCGAGGATGCGGTGGACATGATTTCCGACGCGCTCGACTGTGCCTTCGGCGAGTAAGCCGATTCTCTTGGAGAAACGAAAAGGGGACGCGTCAGACCGACGCGTCCCTTTTTATCGCACCTGCCGACCGTCCGCTCGCGCGGGACGGCCGCCGTGTGTCCTTACTTGACCGTGATCACGGAGTTGAACGTCCCCTGGTCGTTCGGCACGGCTTCGACATTCTCGGGGTCGGCGCACCACGCGCCGTCAATCACGTACTTGTATTCGTACTTGCCGGGGGCGAGCTTCAGCGTCGTCGCGTAGACGCCGTCCTTCGCCTTGTAGGTCATCGCCTTTGCCGTCGGGTCCCAGTCGTTGAACTGACCGGCGACGTAGACGCTTTTCCCTTTCTCGGCGTGAATCGTGAACGTGACCGCCTTCTTGGCGACGGTTGGCTTCGTCTCCTTTTGGGCGACAGGCTTCACCGTTTTCTTTGCCACGACTTTCTTCGTCGCGCATTTTCCGGCATTCTTGATTTTCATTTTCTGTTTCCTCTCGGCCTTTTGGGGTCTTTTGAGCGTTTTTTCGCCCTTTATGGACGAATGGGGGAATAGTATCGCATATTTTTCACGATTGTCAATACCCAGTCGCGATTTTTTTGCTATAATTATGTCCGTGAGCGAATCTTGGAAAGACAAGTTCTCGCGGTGGTTTACAATCACCCTCGTGGCCGTCATCTTTGTTGGCGGTCTGTTGCTCGTTTGGCCGAATTACCAGCGCGGGCGGGCGCTTCGCGTCCAGAATGCGGAGCTTGCCGACCAGATCGATCGGAAACGGCTCGAAATATCCGGTTTGATTGAGAATCAGAAGCGATTTAAGACGGATTCGGACTTCATCGAGCAGATCGCGCGGCAGAATCACCGCGTCTATCCGGGCGAACTCGTGTTCATATTCGAGGACAAGTGATGGCGAACTTCGGCAGATGGTTGATCGGACTCATGCTCCTGCCGATGTGCTGGGGGTTCGTCCGAACGCTTGTTGATTCGCTGGTGACGGCGGCCGGCGGGGGCGGTGGCTTTTCGGCCGAGTCGGTGGCCCTGCTGGGTGGCATGGCGGCGTTTGCGCTTGCGTGGGCGACGCTGAGCCATCCCGTGCGAATGTATGTCCTGGGGCATGAACTGACCCACGCGCTCTGGGGGCTGCTCTTCGGGGCGAGGCCATCCGACGTGAAGGTGAGCGAATCGGGGGGGAGCGTGAAACTCACGAAATCGAACTTCGTCATCACGCTCGCGCCCTATTTCTTTCCGTTCTACACGTTCGTCGTGATTGTCGTCGCGCTGATTACCTACGCCTTTCTGCGTCCCCTGCCGTTTCTGCCGTTCTGGATGTTCCTGATCGGGTTCACGTGGGCCTTTCACGTCTTGTTTACGCTGGAGACGCTGACGCGGCGGCAGCCGGACGTGAAACTCTACGGGCGCGTGTTTTCCTGGGCGGTGATTCTGCTCGTCAACGTGTTTCTTGTGCTGATTTGGCTGGCTTCGACGACGCCGCTGACGTTTGCCGCGCTTGGCGGCATTCTCGTTGCGCGCGTCCTTTCGGCGTATGTCGCGGTCGGTTCGGCCGCTTGGACGGCTGGGAAGTGGTTTTACACTACAATAAAAGGAGAAAAATGAAGAAACTGATGTTTGCCGCGTTCGCGGCGGCTTGCCTGTGCGGTTGCGGAACGGACGATTCGCAGACGCTCAAGATGATCACCGAGGCGACGTTCCCGCCCTACGAATTCCTGCGCGGCAGGGAGATCGTCGGCGTTGACGTTGAGATCTGCCGCGCCGTCGCCGCGAAACTCGGCAAGAAGTTCCAGGTCGAGACGGTCGATTTCGATTCCGTCATCCCCGCCATCGTTTCGGGCAAGGCCGACATCGCCGCCGCCGGCATCACAATCAACGAAGACCGCAAGAAGAACGTCGATTTCTCGATTCCCTACGTGAAGACGGGCATCGTGGTCATTTATCCGAAGTCGATGCCGTTCGCGTCCGTCGACCAGCTCAAGGGGAAGAAGATCGGCGTGCAGGGCGGCACGACGAGCGAGACGTTCGTCCTGGATCAGCTCAAGCAGCAGCCCGAACGCGCGAAATCGCCGGCGGAAGCCGTCGCCGCGCTGAAGAGCGGCCGCGTCGCGTTCGTCATTGCGGATGTCGACCCCGCGCGGAACTGCGTCAGGGGCGAGGACGACCTTGCGGTTTCGGACTTTATCACCTCCGAGGAATACGCGGTGGCCATTCGCAAGGGTCAGCCTGAACTCCTGAAGGTCATCAACGAGACGATTCAGGAACTCAAGGCGGACGGACGCCTCGCGAAATGGAAGGCGGACTTCACGGAAGAGAGCGACAAGCTGAAGGACTGAACCGCCCCGTGAAGCATTTTTCGGTAAGACGGTTCGCTTTCGCGGCGCTTTGCGCCTTCGCCTTCTGGGGCGGGGCGCAGGGCGCGGATAGGTTCACGATGGCGACGGCGGCGACATTCCCGCCGTATGAATTCCTGCGCGGGCAGAGTGTCGTCGGCATCGACGTTGAACTCTGTCAGGCGATTGCCGATAAACTCGGCAAGCGGTTTCAGGTGGCGGATATGGACTTCGACCTGGTCCTTTCCTCCGTCATCTCGCACAAGTCCGACTGTGCCGCCGCGAGCATCACGGTCACGGACGACCGAAAGAAGAATGTCGTCTTTTCAATCCCCTACGTCAAGACCGGCATCGTGGTCGTCTCCCGCAAGGACAATCCCTATGCGGGGCTTGACCAGCTCAAGGGACGCAAGATTGGCGTGCAGAGCGGCACGACGAGCGAT
Organism: Gemmiger sp.; assembly: GCA_963626175.1. Classification (GTDB taxonomy): domain Bacteria; phylum Verrucomicrobiota; class Kiritimatiellia; order RFP12; family UBA1067; genus UBA1067. Next base: position 94 of record CAVFWY010000194.1, on the reverse strand, counting down.
GCGTTCGTCAGGGACGTTCTGAAGCAGGAGCCCGAGCGCTTCAATTCGCCGCCGGAGGCGTGTGCGGCGATGCTCGCGGGGCGGTGCGCGTTCG
>CAVFWY010000193.1:0-3359 GCA_963626175.1 Gemmiger sp. | reverse complement strand
TCGTCGCGACGGGCGACCTCGCCTACAGGCTCGGACAGTATGCGACGGCGGTCGAAGTCTATTCGCGCGCCGTCGCGGCGAATCCCTCCGACATCACCGCGATTGACGGCCTGATCCGTTCGCTCGGCAAGGTCGGCGGACGCCGGAAGATCGCCGCCGCCTATCAGGACTACCGCGACTTCGTCTCTGCGGCGCGTAAGCGGTAATTCACCGTCCGATGGAACTCTTTTTCCCAGACTATGTGATTCTTGCCGTTGCCGTGGGAAGTGCGCTTCTGGGTCTGTTCATCGGCTTTTCGGGGACATTGGCGTTTCTGGCGGGGTTGGTCGTCGCGGGCATCGTCGCCCGCGTCGGCTGGGCGTATTCGGCGGATTTCCTCGACGCACGGTGGGCGCGCGCACTCGCGACGCTGATCGTCACCCTGCTGGGCTTCGGCATCGTCAGGATCATCGTGCGCAAGTTCGTCCATTGTCTTCTCGCCCAACCGGCCGATGCGATTCTCGGGTCGCTGACGGCGTTCGTCTCCGGCGCGGCGGTTTCGCTCGCAATCGCATGGCTTTTGACGCATTCCGGCATCCTTTCGTTCAATTCGCGCATTTTGGGGGAGGTGACGTCGCTTGTCGGGTGAGGAACTGATAGCCGAGGCGCGGAAGTTCGAGAAAAACCTTCTGAACTTTTTCTGGCGGCAGGGCGTTTCATATTTTGAAGGCGAAGACCTCGTGCAGGAGACCTATCTGCGGCTCTGGAACTACCGAGAGGAGTACAAGCCCACGGCGAAGCTTTCGACCTTCCTCTTCCTGATGGCCCGTCAGGTGCGGCTCGACGCACTGCGGCGACAGACCCGGCGCGAAGCGCGGGAGGAGACGTGGGGGCTTGAACAGCCGCAGGCACAGTCCCCGGCGGTTCAGTCCCGCGAAGACGTGCGGTGGGCGGTGTCGCGCCTGTCCGAGCCTCTGCGGGAGGTCGTGGAACTCGGCGTGTTCCAGGATTTGCCGTATGCGGAAGTCGCCGAGATTCTCGGAATCCCGGTCGGGACGGTCAAGTCGCGCATGTCGAATGCGCTGAAGAAACTGAAGGAGATATTCGATGACGAAAGATCTTGAAGAAACGCTGGCGGAGTTGGGTCCTGAATACCGCGAGGTGGTGAACCGCCTGCGGGCGGCCTACCGTGCGCCGAAGCCGTTCGTCCAGCCGAAGGTCTCGGAGACGCTTCCGCATTCGGGGCGCATCGCGGGGTGGAGCGTCGGCTATCTCGTCGCGGCAACCTTCCTCATTTTTCTCGGCATCGGGTTCGCATTCCGTCCGTCGCAGACGCGGCAGTCGGACTTTGCGGCGCAGGTCGTCTATACGGTGGCGTATGCGCCGAACGAGGCGGCGCTCGCGGCAATCGTCGGTTCCCAGCGGGCGGACGGCAGTTGGGCGAACGATTTCCTCACCCAGCAGAATGCGGCGGCCTTGCGCGGTGCGGAAGGATCGGCGGAGCGGATCGCCTACAAGAAGGCCGTGCGCTACCTCCGTTCGAAGGGGCTTCGTCCGCTTTCCGACGAAGAACTGAAGATGCGCGGCGACGCCGCCGCACGGATGTTCGCGCGCGGCTAGGCCCCGCACAAGTTCTGGTGGCGGCAATTTTGAGATGACGATGCGCACGTTCCTTTCGCTGTGGATTGCCCTCGCGGCGCTTCTGTCGGGATGCCGCCTCGGGGTCTACCAGATGACCGAGCCGGTCAAAAGCCAGTTCATCGAGACCTTTTCGGGCGAACGTTGGACGTTCGTCCTGGACGAGAACCTGACGACGGGCTATGAATGGACGGCGACGTGCGCGGACAACCTCGTCGAAGTCACCGTCGGCCACCGTGCGCCGGAGAATGCGGAGGGACTCGTCGGCGTGCCGGGGCAGGCCGTCGTGTCGGTGCGCATCCGCAACGGCTTCGCAGGGCCTTCGGAACTGCGGCTGAAATACCAGCGGACATGGTCGCACGAGGTCGACCGCGACATAACGATCGTATTCTATCGCAAGACGGGCGACCACGCCCCGTGGAAGTGAGTTCCAATGAGTGATTTCCTGATGTCCCTGAAGGACGTTTCCCTCGCATTCGGCGGCCCCGCCGTCCTGGACGGCGTTTCACTCTCGATTTCGAAGGGGCTCCGCGCCGCTCTGACGGGGCGCAACGGCGAGGGGAAGTCCACGCTGATGAAGGTGATTGCGGGCGAACTCGAGCCGGACGGCGGGGAAATCGTCCGCGCCCCGGGACTCCGCACGATTTACGTTTCGCAGGAAGTGCCGCACGACCGCCCGGACGACGCGGCGTTCAACGCGCTCTCGGGCGGCGGGCGGCGGCGCAAGATACTGGAGGAAGCACTTCTCGCCCGCCCCGACCTTCTGCTTCTCGACGAGCCGACGAACCATCTGGACGTGGAGGCCATCGACTGGCTGGAGGGCTTTCTGCGGCGAAACCGCGAGATGGCCGTGCTCATCGTCACGCACGACCGCCGCTTCCTGAAGCGAGTGGCGACGAAGATCCTCGACCTCGACCGCGGCGAACTCTCCGGCTGGGAGTGCGACTACGCGACGTTCGTGAAGCGCAAGGCGGAACTGCTCGCGGACGAAGCCGTCTACTGGAAGCGAAAGTCGAAGAAACTCGCACAGGAAGAGGCGTGGATTCGGCGCGGCGTGAAGGCGCGCACGACGCGCAACGAAGGGCGAGTCGCCGCGCTCATGAAGTTGCGCGAGGAGTTCGCGGCGCGGCGGAAGTCCTCCAGTTCGGCGACCCTCAAGCTCGACACCGCCGCGCCCGGCGGCGTGCGCGTCCTGAAGATCGAGAACCTCGGCTTTTCCTACGACGGCGTGAAGCCCATCGTGTCGGACTTCACGGCGGACGTCCTTCGCGGCGAACGCATCGGCATCCTCGGCGGCAACGGTGCGGGAAAGACGACGCTCCTCAACCTTCTCACGGGGCGGCTCGCGCCGACGACGGGGTGCGTGACAATCGGCACGAATGTCGAGATGGCGTTCTTCGACCAGTTGCGAACGGAACTGAAGCCCGAACTTTCCGTGAAGGAGAACGTGGCGAGCGACCGCGACGAGGTGGTGGTCGGCGGCGTGAAGAAGCACGTCTACTCGTATCTCGCGGACTTCCTCTTCACACCCGAACGATGCCGAACGCCCGTGAAGGCACTGTCGGGCGGCGAACGCGCACGACTTCTGCTCGCCAAGCTCTTCATGCGCCCGGCGAACCTGCTCGTCATGGACGAACCGACGAACGACCTCGACATCGAAACGCTCGAGCTCCTCGAGGAGCAGCTTCTCGCCTATTCGGGGACGCTCCTGCTCGTCTCGCACGACCGCGAATTCCTCGACA
>CAVFWY010000192.1:0-3360 GCA_963626175.1 Gemmiger sp. | reverse complement strand
CGATGGCACTGCCACGACCTGCCCTGGCAAGGGGACGGTTGTCAAGGGAAGATACATGCCCTATTATGGAACTTACTACGCCGCCTATGCCGACCTGTATACCACAGCCGGCGATACAAGTCACAGCCCCTGTTCTCTTGCGAATGGGGGAAAGCTATATTGTTCCTCGATTGTCCACGACGCGCCTTACGAGGTCGATGGCGTTCTCTACAGCGATGAGGATGCGATTCCCTCCGTCGCCAAGGTCGGTGGGGTGGAATACAAGACGCTTGCGGACGCCTTCGCGGCACTTTCCGCCGAGAACCACACGCTCACGCTCCTGAGCGAGGAGGCGTGGTCCGAGGAGACTCCAGTCTATTGGTCGGCGGGGACGCAGAACGGCTATGCGGCGACGTTCGCGGACGCGCTGACGGCGGCATACAAGGCAAATGAGGGCGCTATCACGATTGTCTGCCGTCCGAATGCGGATGTCGGCGCGTTGACCCACGGTCATGTCGCGGACGACCTCACGGTCTACGGCAACAACGCCTACCTTTCGGCGGGCGAGTGCGACCTTGAAATCGACACCTATAAGTACAGTCGGACGACGGGTGCGCAATCGGCGGACGGTGCCTATCTTGAGCAGGATATCGCGATCACGGCCTATGAGTTGGACAATCTCGGCGTGTGGGGGCAACGCAATACAGCCTACACCGCGACCATCAATCTGACGGACTGCGACGGCAAGACCATTGAAGGGCAGACCAATGTCCAGCGAGTCTACCTTACTGGCGAGACGGGTAGTAACAATATCACTCTGACGGATTGCGATTTCCTCACGGCGGCAACGGCCGTCTTCTCGAATGCGGACGGCGCAATCGTCATAAAGAACTGCACTTTCACGGGCGGGCAGGCACCAGTGAACTTCAACCACAAGATGAGCGGGGCGTTGACGGTCTCCGTTGAGGGCTGCACTTTTACGAACTGCGGCGACACAGGGGACTGGAAGCAGTTCGCCGCGCCGATTCGGCTCGTCAACAGCGGTTCGGGTACGATGTCCGCCACGGTCTCGAACACCGCGATTACTGGCACGGTCGGCGCGAACGGCGACATCCTGCTGGGCGACGGTCGCACGGGATGGAACTCGAACGATGTTTCCCTGACGGTGACGGGAACCGCCGCGACCGTTCAAGTGCAGAAGCCGGGCTACTACGACAGCGACGGCAATACGGACGCGACGAAAGCCGCGACGGAGACCGTGACGGCGGACGACACGCTCGAAACGAGTATTGAGGAACTTCTGCCGACGGTGTATGAAGTTGACCTTGATACCTTCATCAAGGCGGTAGTGGATGCCAACTACACTTTCGACGGCAGCACGCATCCGCTTGCGAAGGACGGCAAGTTGACGGTGAAGTGGTCGCCAGTGAGCGGGTGCTTTGATACGGGACGGACGCACGACTGTACGGTCAACAATGTCGCCGCGACGGGCAACACGCCGAATCGCGTGAACAGCCATCTGGCGCAGTTCCAGCTGTTTGAGAAAGTAACCTCTGCCGTGAGCGTGAAGAATGTCGCGTTCGTCTACGAACCAGCCGACTTCACCATCTGCGCAAACAGCGATTGGAAGGGGTCGTTCACCGACGAGGAAGCTCCTGCTGCACAGCTTTACCTGATGAACACGGGCGATGTCACATTCGAGGATTGCTCTTTCGACAAGGTCGTTCTGACGAGCTTCAACTGCGAGGGAGCGAGCACGGTCACGGACTGTTCCTTCAGCAATGTTTACAACAGCTATGCGGTGAAGGACATTCGCGGCGAAACGGTCTCCGTCACGGGCTGCACGTTCGAGAACTGCGGCGCGGCGATTATGGTGAGTGCGGTGAATGCAACAGACCAGATCAATGCGGTGACGATCAGCGGCAACACCTTCAAGAATGTCGATGTGTCGGGCACGGCGCCCGAGAGCGACGATCCCAAAGTGAACAAGGTCGGGACGCGCGGTCTCATCCAGATCGCCGATTCGGGCGACTACTCGGAAGCGACGTTCGACTTCTCGAACAACACGGCGACGGACTGCGGCCCGGTCATACGCCAGCTCAACAAAACGGTCTCGCTTGATGCGACCGCCAAGACCAATTTGAACAGTCTCGTTACGGACGGCGCTTCGTTCTACACGACCGACTCCATTCGGGCTGCCAAAATTGGCGATACGGCATACGATACGCTTGAGGAGGCGCTCGCGGATGTCGCCGAGGGCAAGCCGCTGACATATGTCGCCGAATTTGCGTGGCCGGTTGCGACGCCGGTCTACTACAATGGCAAATTCTACGCCGCAAGCAGTTCGAAGGGCGCATTGGAGCTCGCGATTGACGCGGCGAACGAGGCGAACTCGTCCGAAGTCGCCAAGGTCTATGTTCGCCCAGGATTCATTGCGACTGATAAAGAACTCGTTTGGCAGGCGCACCAGAACCTGAAGACCAGCCTCGCGATTTACGGCAACGACGCGCAGCTGTCGGGTGGTTGGGAGCCGTGCATTGAATATGAAGGGACTGGCTATCACCAGCTGACGAAGGATGTCTCGATTTCCATCTACAACCTGCACAAAGGCGCGGGCGTTTGGGGTATACGTGTGACAAGCTACACGGTTGATGTCACGCTTGTGGACTGCAAAGATGTCCATGAGGTTCTGATTAATGGCTCAAAAGCGTCGGAGAGCGTGAACAACTACACGATCAAGCGCTGTACGTTTGACGGACAAAGCACGGCGCATACGGGCGTCCCCGTGGCCAGCACGAGCGCGGGAACGATCGTGATTGAGGGCTGCACGTTCGCGAATCTCAACTCGAACTACGTGATCAATCCGAACAACCAGAACGGTGGCGCGATGGAGGTCATCGTCAAGAACACCTCGTTCACGAACTGCGGCAAGGAGGGCAAGGCCGTCATCCGTGTGGCGGGCGAGAAGGCTGGCACATCGGCGACCGTCACGCTCGACAGCCTGACCTTTGACGACTATAGCGCGGCATATGCGATTGGTATCGGCAAGAAGGAGTTGGCGGAGAACAACGCGGACATCGCCTACACGATTACCAACACGGCGGGTACGCTTTCCGTCTTCATGAAGGGCGGAACGGACACGACCATCACGCCGACAACGACACAGCTTGTTGATACGAAGACCTACGCGGGCTCGAATATGCCTGTTGCCCAGATTGGGGACACGGTGTACTACTCGCTCGCGGACGCCTTTGCGGTGGTGCAGTCGGGGCAGACGGTGACGCTCCTCGCGGACGTCACGGAGACGGACGAGGCGAACGAGGGCATTGTCTACAACATGACGGGCGTGACGTTCGACCTGAACGGGCACACCTATTCGCA
>CAVFWY010000191.1:0-3366 GCA_963626175.1 Gemmiger sp. | reverse complement strand
CCCCGTTGCTATTCCCGGCGGAATACGGCATACTGGTGTCCGCACGGGGAAGCTCCCCGTTGCGGCGAAACAGGAAAGGAGAACAGGCCATGAACGAGATCGAGAGACTTCGGAGCGAGGCGCGCGCCGTCATTGCGGGCTACAACCACGGCGACGACATCGAGGCCGCCGTGACCCGCCTCGCGGCCATCGGCTACGCGCTCGAGGACGCGCTCGCGCGGGCGTAGGCGGACGCCGACATCCACGCGCCGCGTCTTGCCCCCTCGCGGGGCGGCTCGGCCTCGCGGGCGAACACCCGTCCCTCTTCGCCTCCTCGCCACGGAGGCGGAACGCCGCGCGTCTGTCGCGCTTTCGGCGTCGCCCGCCATTGAGCGCGGGACGGCGGTGTGGTAAAATACCCGTATGCTGAAATCGGACAAAGAAGACCGCGACCGCAACGTCAAGCCTTGTCGAGGGAAAGTCGCCCTGTCGCTGGCGGCGGTCGTCGCCGTCGCGTCCGTGCTGTCGGGAATCCGTCCCGCCAGCGCGGTCGTGTGGTTCACGGAGATGTTCTGGGCGTGGGGGCTCGTCGCCGTCGTTGCCGTCGCATGGCGGTGGATGCGGTTCTCGACGACCGCCTGCGTGTGCCTCTGCGTCTGGTGCGTCCTCCAGACGATCGGTGCGCACTGGACGTTCGAGGCCGTGCCGATGGACTGGCTCATGTCTCCGCTCGGGCTCGTCCGCAATCCCTTCGACCGAATCGCGCACTTCGCCGTCGGATTCGTCGCCCTGCCGCTCGCGGAGCTCTACTGGTGCAAGGGGTTCGCCGGCTCGCGGCGTTCGGCGGCGTTCTTCGCGGTCGCGTCCACGGTGGCGATGGCGGGGCTGTGGGAGATCGTCGAGTGGCAGTACGCCGTCATCGACGGAGGAGAGGCGGGCGCGGCGTTCCTCGGCTCGCAGGGCGACGAGTGGGACGCGCAGAAGGACATCCTCTGCGACACGCTCGGCGCGATCTGCGCGGCGGCGGTCTTCCTCTTCGGCAACCGAAAGGCGGGGCGGTGAAATGACGCGGCGGCGATCGATAGCATACGGCATCCTCTTCATGGCGGCGACGTCGCTCTGGCTCTACACGCACAGCGAGCGGGCGCAGGTCAGGCGCGTGTTCGACGACATCGAGCGGCTGGCGGCGAAGGAGCCGGGCGAGTCCGTGATGGAATGCGCCGCGAAGGCCAAGGCGCTCGCGGGACACTTCAAGAACGGGTGTTCGATCGTCAGCCTCGCACACGGCCTTGATGCCACCTATTCCCGCGAGGACATCGCGGGTGGGCTGCTGGCGTTCCGCGCCGGGGCGACGAGGATCGCCATCGTTTTCAGCAACCTTGAAATCAGCGTCGACGGCAACGAAGCCCGCGTCACGGGCCAGATCGACTATGCGGGCACCGAGGCGACGTGGCCAGACCACGAATCGAAGGTCGAGGGGTTCATTGCCCGTCTCGAAAAGTCGGACGGTCGCTGGCTCATCTCGCGTATCAAGGTCCCGTGAGACGAGAGCCTGAAAGCACATTCTGACGCGCCTGAACCCGCTCGGGAAAACGTCAAGTCGCCACTACAACGCATAACCGAAAAATGGTATACTACTGTCAATGACTTATCTGATAACTTATCGTGGCAAGGACGGCAAACTCGACCAGATTCAGGTCGAGGCGGCAGACCGCAACGCCGTCTTCGCGGAACTTGAAAAACGCGGCATCCGAGCGGTTCGCGTCGAGGAATCGGACGGCAAGGTCAAGCCCCGCAAGCCGTTGTCGGCAGGGGGCGCGAAGCCGTCCGCCGTCGGCAGGGGCGTCATCGCCGGGCTCGCCGTCGTCGCCATCGCCGTGGGCGCGTTCCTCTTCCTCAACAGAGACCAGCCCAAAGAACAGGTTGAGCGGGAGGACAGGAAGCCGGCGAAGATCGCCGAGGCGACCCCCTCGAAGCCCGCCGCGCCGGCCGCCGCCAAGCCGGAGACGCCCAAGCCGCTTCCGCCGCAGCGCATCGGCGAGACGCGCGACGGCAAGGTGCTCCTCCCCGACGGAACGCTCCACGTCGTCAAGGGCGTCATCACCTCCGGCGTCGCCCGCGTCTCGCTCATCGACCGCACCTTCAAGCACGACACGGACTGCATGCTCGCGCACCTCCTGACGGTCGAGCCGGGCGAGGGCTTCGTCGGCGACAGCGAGTCGATCTACAGCGGCTTCGAGAAGGAGTTTCTCAAGGCGCTCGACGACCCCATCGTCTACGACAAGGACGACTCCGACTACGTCAAGGAGCTCAAGGCGGGCGTGATGGCGATGCGCCAGGAGCTGAAGGACGCGCGCGCCAGGGGCGAGAGCATCGAGCGGATCCTCATCGACACCCGCGACCAGCTCCAGCAGCTCGGCCTCTACCGCCAGGAGCTGGAGGAGCAGGTCCTGAAGATGTCCGAGGACGGCATGACCCAGCAGGACTACGACGAGCTGACCGCCGCCGCGAACAAGATGCTTGAGGAGCGCGGGTCGAAGCCGCTGGAACTGCCCTCGACCGTCAGGCACGCCGTCCGCCTCGGACGGCTCATCAGGGACAACGAAGCGAAGGAGAGCGCGAAATGAATCTGAAGACCGTTTTCTCGGCCGCCGCCGTCTGCGCGGCGATGGCCGCGTCCGCCGCCGAGGCCACGCGGCCGAAAGTCGACATGTCCCCGGAGGCGCAGTATCGCCGCACGGGCGGACAGGTCGTCAAGAAAGGCACGTTCACGGGCAAGGTCGCGTTCATCGACACGCAGGACGCGGTGCCGTTCGAGGTCGCGCAGAAGGTCGCCCGCCTCCTGTCCGACTCCGTCGAGATCAACGTCGTGGCGGAGAAGTCCGCCAAGGGCAAGCCCGAGGACCTTCTCAAGGCGTCGGGGGCGACGGTCGCGGTCGTGGTCGTCGACGACGGCTCGACGCCGGCCATGCTCCTCGCGCCCGAAGACCGCTGGGGCGTCGTCAACGTCGCGAAACTCGTGGACGACCTGCCGGGCGACAAGGCCAAGGCGAAGTTCCGCCCGACTCGCGCCGGAAAGGAGATGGTGCGGGCGTTCTCACTCCTGTGCGGCGGCGGCTCCTCGCAGTTCCCCGGCAACATGATGAACGCGCCGACGCTCCGCCAGCTCGACCTGACGGTCGACACGATTCCGATGGACATGGTTGGCTACTACCACGAGTTCCTGAAGCCGCTCGGCGTGACCCCGCGCGAGTTCACGACCTACAAGCGCGCCTGCCGCGAGGGCTGGGCCCCGCAGCCGACGAACGAGGTGCAGCAGGCGATCTGGGACAAGGTCCACCAGATTCCCGACAAGCCGATGAAGATCGAGTTCGACCCGAAGAGCGA
>CAVFWY010000190.1:0-3376 GCA_963626175.1 Gemmiger sp. | reverse complement strand
CCACATCACGAAACGCACTTCAGCCTTTGTTCACGCGGATGCGGCGCACTTCCGCTCCAAAAAATGGGTAAACTCCAACCCCCGCGATTTTGGTGTGCACCAAAACCCCGGCAGTCGCATACAATCCCTAAATCAGGTTGGAATCGCGGTGGACGGGGGTTTCTATGGCTTTCGCAATCGCCGCGCCTGAACCCACCACGACGGCACGTTTCTTGGCGCGGGTCACGCCCGTATAGAGGAGAGGACGCGTCAGAAGCGGATTATCCACGTCGTTCGGCAAAACCACGAGCACATTCTCGAACTCCGAACCCTGACTCTTGTGGACGGTTATGGCGTAGGCGATCTCGTGCGGTGGAAGAAGCCCCACGGGACAGGCAACGACGCGGTCGCCGCGCGGGAAGAGCACGACCATCCCGTGCGCCGCACGAACCGTAACCCCGACGTCGCCGTTCCAAAGATCCCGTGCGGCGGTATTGCGCGTGACGATGACGGGGATGCCCGTCTCGGCGAGGGGGTTCTGCGGAAGGCGACCGCCAAAGCGGCGGCGCAGAAGGCACTCGTTCACGCCGTGCGCACCGAACGCCCCCTCGCGCACGACCGTCAGGATGCGCGAACGGTCAAGCGCGGCAAAAAGCGCCCGCGCCTTCGGCGTGTTCACGCCCTGCACGAGCGAAGCGTCTTCGGCAAGCGCGGGGTCGGATGCAAGTCTCGCCAGTTCGCCGTCCGCCAGCAGTCCGAATCGTCCCGCCCAGTCCGTCAGAAGCCGCTGTAGCCCTATTCCCTTGCTTTCGTCCAATTCATAGCGAAAACACGCATTTTCCGTCGTCGTTTCGGCGAGAGAAGCCGTCCAGTCATCCGATTTCGCCGCGCCAAGGTCGGGAGCGGATGCCGCGAACGCGGCAGAATTGCCCGCGTTGATTGCCGCCGCACCGTTCGCGAGCGCACCGCAAAAGCGATTCGAGTCCGTCAGCCGCACGACGGGAGTCCCCTGCCGATGTTCGACAAGATCGCCGAGCACCGCCCCGGCATCCACGGAAGGAAGCTGGTCCTTGTCGCCGAGAAGCACGAGGCGGCAGTCGGACGGCAAGGCGTCAATCAGAGCCTTCATCAACTGAATGTCGATCATTGACGATTCGTCCACCACGACCAGTTTGAGAGGCAGCTTGTTCTCCGCCGTATGCTTCCAGTTCGGAGGGTAGCCACCCAGCAGGGAATGGATGGTCGAGCCGCCGAGCGACTCAATCCGGGCGCGGACGGCGGAATCCAAGTTCGCCGCGTTCGCACACTGCGTCCGCAGAGCCTCCCCCATCCGCTGGGCGGCGCGTCCCGTCGGTGCGACGAGCGCGATTTCACCCGGTGAAAGGCCGCGCCCCATCAGAGCGCGGAGAAACGCGCAGACGATCGTCGTCTTCCCCGTGCCCGGGCCGCCCGTCACCACGGCGAACCGCCGCGTCACGACCGTGCGCACGGCCTCAATCTGCCGCTCGTTGAGCTTAAAGCCATTGAATGCCGTCGCCGTGGAAACCTCCTCTTCGGTCAACGGAGCGGCCGCATCCGCCGTCGCATCGTCAAGCGCATCCAGCCCCTTCGCGACGGCATCCACCGCGTCGGCGTTCCGTTGGAAAAACCAGCCGACGCCCGATGCGCCCGTCCGCCTGACGAGCACGTCGCCGTCCAGCCGTTCCGCCGCCGCGACCGCCCGTTCCCAGACTGCCGCGACCCGTTCGCCATACGCCGCATTGGACGGCGCGGCGGGTTCGTTCGCTTCGAGGTAGCCGCCCGACTTCAGGAGTTCGACGCCCTTCTCGGGACGCAGGAACACATTGCCCTCGTGCTGTGCGAGGAAAAGCGCCGCGATAAACAGATAGCCGAACGGCTCTGCCGCGCCGAGCGGCGCACGCTGAAGGATGTCACGCGCCGTCTGCAATTCGCCAAGGCTCAGGGAGCGGGCGAAGACGAGCCGCGCCAGCATCTCACGTACGCCCGCCGCGTCGTACGAGGGAATCTCGAAAAGGGCGAGCCGCCGAACAATCTCTGCGTAACCAACCGTCATGTGCGCTCCTTCAATTCGCCGCAACCGCCCGTTCGACCGCCGCCCGGCATTCCGTCAGGAGCGCGGCATCCATCTCCCGTGCGTAGACGCCCGCCGAACCCGTGAATTCGCCGCCGCGCACGAACAGGTAGATGACCCCGGCGACAGCTCCTTCCCCTAGCCACCGATTGACGGCGAGCGTATACAACTTGAACTGGAGCGGATAGCCCGCCTCGTCCATCGCCGTCTCGATTCGCTCCGTCGAATAGTCGGGCAGGGAGTTCGTCTTCCAGTCCAGCACGTAGACGGGTCCGCCCTTCCCCTCCGGGCGCACCAACAAATCGACCGACCCATTGAACACGCCGTCGCGACCGGGCAGGGGACTCCCCAGCGCGGCGGACTCATCAATGGCGAACTCGACCTCGGCAAGCCGATTCGCCGCACCAATGTCCTTCAGACAAAAGTGCCGCGAACCGATGAAAATCTCCGTATTGAGCGCGTTCCACGCCATCCGCCCCAATGTGCGTTCGGTCGAGTCGTCCCCCGACTTGAGGTTCTCGACGGCATTGCGCCGCATCGCCCGCCGGACAATATCCATCAGCCCGCCCGTCTCGGCAAGTGCGGTTTCGAGGTCGAGTTTCCCAACGGCGAAGCCGACTTCGCCCTTGCGCTCGTCGTTGCGGCAGAGCCGTTCCATGATCTCATGGAAGACCATTCCAGAAACCGCCGAGCGCGGCAGAAGCGTCGCGCCGTGGGAAGCCCGCACCGTTTCCGTATCGCCGTCCGCCTCGTCCACTTCCGTCGCTTCCATCGGTTCGAGGTGCGCAAGGGCGGACTGCGCCTTCAGCGAGGAGAACGAATCCCACCGCATCCGCCGCCCCTTCAGGGACGGAATCGCATAGACGGTCGGCAGGGCTTGCGCAACCGCAGGCGTTTCATCCGATTCCGCCGCGTCAGGTCGGGGCGAGACAATCGGCAAGTCGACGGCGGTCGCATCCGCAGGGGAAAGCCCCCTTGCCGCGCACCAGGCCTGAATGCCCTGCGAAAGGAAGCCCTCGCCCAGAAGCGGGGACCGCGCACTGCCGATACCACACTCCTCGATGCTTTCATTCCTCTGACTGCGGGTATGCACCGCGCACTTCGACCACGGGAGATAGAGCTTGTGCTCGGCGCGGGTCAGGGCAACGTAGAAGAGGCGCACTTCCTCCTGGCGTTCGACAGGCTCCGAACTGGACGGAGAAAACCCGGTGGCGACGAAGACGACCTTGAACTCAAGCCCCTTCGAGGCATGCATCGTCATGATCTGAACGCAGTCCGACTCGTTCTCGGTCTGCCGTAGCGCGG
>CAVFWY010000189.1:0-3418 GCA_963626175.1 Gemmiger sp. | reverse complement strand
TAACTCTTCACCGTCTCGCCGAAGCGGACGCCGACCTTCTGCGAAGTGTCGGTGGCAATCCGACGCGGGTCGTCGGGCATAAAGGGATTGGGCAGTCGTTCGTTCACCACCTCGTCGATGAAGGCGCGCGGCGAGAGAATCTTCGGGTCGACGACGACGGGCAGCCCCTCGACGTAGCCAAGCCGCTTCACCAGCCGCACGATGTCCGCATCCTTCATCTCCTCGCAGATCAGCGTGTAGCCGAGCAGACAGCCATACATGCTCATCGCCGTGTGAAGCGGATTGAGGCAGGTCGTCACCTTCATCTTCTCCGTCTTGTTCACCGTTTCGCGGTCGGTGAAGTAGACGCCCGCCCGCTCAAGCGGCGGCCGTCCGTTCGGGAACTTGTCCTCGATCACGAGGTACTGGGGCTTTTCGGCGTTCACGAACGGTGCGATGAAGGTCTTCTTCGAGGTGACGATCGGGTCCATGCCCTCGATGCCGGCGGCGGCGAGGTCGGTGCGCACACGCTCGTGCGGACGCGGCGTAATCTTGTCGATCATCGACCACGGGAAGGAGACGCGGCGTTCGTCCGTCAGATAGGCGATGAAGTCATCCGCGACAAATCCGTTCGCCTTCCATGCGCGGGCGACTTCGAGGACGGCGTTCATCAGTTTCTCGCCGTTGTGCGAGCAGTTGTCCATCGACACGACGGCGATAGGCGCAGCGCCGGCATTGAAGCGTTCGAGCAGCAGGGCGCACACGATGCTCATCGCGTGCTTCGGCGCGGCAGGGCCCGCCTTCGCGTCCTCCTCGACGACGGGCAGAAGCATCCCGTCCGTGCGGTGCAGCTGATACCCCTTCTCGGTGATGGTGAACGACACCATCCGCAGGGACGGCGCACGGAAGATTTCGCGCAACCGTGCGGCGGCGGCGGCATCCGAGAAGTCCGCCTTGAGCGCCTCGGCGACGGCGGCGAGCACTTCCCGCGTCGTCGTGCCGTCCGGATTCAGCGTGACGTTCAGCGTAAGGTTGTCGAAGTCGCCGTAGATGCGGTCGATGATGTCGTAGTCGAAGGTGTCCGCCGCGATGATGCCCGTCTTCGCCAGTCCCGCTTCGAGAAGCCGCTGGTTGAGCGAGGCGATGAACCCTCGGAAGATGTTGCCCGCGCCGAAGTGCACCCATTCGGGCGTCGCCGCCGTCGCCGCACGAACCTCCGCGATGTCGAAGGACGGCAGCCCGACGCCAGCCCCCCGCCAGTCCGCCGCTTCCCGTGCAATCGATTCCAAACTCAATTTCATTGTCGTGTTCCTTTTCCTTGCTTTCTGTCCGATGTCCGATATTTTACCATATTTGCCCTCAGAAACGCGGCAGTTTGGCGAGGGAGTCGACGCGGCCGCCTTCGCGCGAGCGCAGCCGCCAGATGCGCCCGTGTTCGTCGCGGAGAGCGCGAAGCCGCCCCTCGTCGCGGCGATGGCACGCGCAGTCGATGAGGTTCGCCATGTAGACGATCTCCTTTGCCCAGTCGTTCCTGTCCGCCCAGCGTTCCGCCGCGATTCGGCAGCCGTGGGCGACGCCGCTGATGTCGTCCAGCACCGCCTGCGTCAGACCCGGATGCCGCGAATAGCCGTGCCCGTTGAGGAGGATGTTGAAAAGTTCCGAACAGTTCGCCCGAATCGCGCTGCCGCGCAGATAGAGCGTGCCGAGCCGAAGCAAAGTGCCGCCGAGCGGCGCATCCATCACCGCGTTCAGTTCGCGTTCGAGATCCATCTTCGCCGCCTTCGCACCCGACGCGGCGAACGCCCCGCCGAGGACGATGCCGGGCAGCGAGGCGGCGAGCGGCTGCCAGTGTCCCTCGTCCCCCCAGTCCGTCACGAGATACCCCTTCGCACCGCAGAGCCGCCCCGCACGCTCCGCCGCCTCCAGGTTTTCGCGCATGTTTTCCACGCGCCCGCCAAGCGACCGCCACGCGGACGTGCCGGGACAAACGTAGAAGTCCAGCCCCGCCTTCTTGAACGCGGCGCATTCCGCCGCGAACGGGTGGTTGCCCTCGTAGCCCCAGTCGAGTGCGATCGCGTCCTTTGGCAGACGCGTCACGAGTTCGGGATGGCGAAGGACGATGTCGCCCCAGAACATCGGCCGCTTGCCGCGCTTGCGCACGCAGTCGAAGACCTTCAAGAGAAATCCGAGGTATTCCTCCGGGTCGGAGATCTCGAACGTCTCGTCGCACCCGACGTTGACGAGCGGCGAGGAGAAGTTCGGCAGGAGTTCCTCGAAAAGTCCGTCCACGAGTTCGAGACTCTTCGGGTTCGCCGGGTCAAGCGTCGTGGGAAACTTCTTCACGGTCCCCCACGGCGTGACCGCCCCGCCCTTCGGAAACTTCGCGAGCGCGTTGTATTCGGGATGCACGAGCCACCGCTCCATGTGGCCGAACGAGTTCTGGTTCGCGACGAGTTCAATCCCCTGCATCTGCGCGTAGGCGTCGAGCTTGCGGATTTCCGCCGCCGTCAGGGGGTCGGCCTCCTCCCAGACGGTCGGATGCGCCGAATAGGCGAAGGTGTGCTCGGTGTAGAGCTGGAACTGGTTGTAGCGGCAGCGGGCAAGGATGTCGACGATGAGCCGAAGCGTCCGCACGGTCGGGACGCGGTCCCGACTGACGTCCAGCATATAGCCCCTCGCCTCGAACATCCGAACGCGGCGGAATCAGAAGCCGAGCATGTCGCGCATCGTGTAGATGCCGGGCTTGCGCGCCTTCGCCCAGACCATCGCCTTCAGCGCACCCGCCGCAAACGCCGAGCGGTCTTGCGCACGGTGCGTCAGTTCCACGCGCTCCACCTCGCCCGCGAACATCACCGTGTGGTCGCCGACGACCGAACCGCCGCGCAGGGCGTGAATCGCGATCTGCCCCACGGGACGCTCCCCGATGTCGCCGTGCCGCCCGTAGACCGCCTCGTCCGCGAGGTCGACGCCGCGCCCTTCCGCCGCGGACTTCGCGAGCATCAGCGCCGTGCCGGACGGCGCGTCCTTCTTGTGGCGGTGATGCATCTCGACGATTTCGACGTCGTAGTCGGGCCCGAGCACCGTCGCCGCCTGACGCACGAGTTCGAGGAGGAGGTTCACGCCGAGCGAGTAGTTGCCCGACTGCACGACGGGAATCACCTTCGCCGCGTCATCGACGACCTTCTGCTCGTCCGCCGTCAGTCCCGTCGTGCCGATGACGTAGGGAATGCCCGCCGCCGCCGCCTTCCGGATCGCCCCCGGCACAGCCGCGTGATACGAAAAGTCGATCACGCCCTCGACGTCCGAACGCCATTCGCGGTCGTAGCCCTCGGCGACGTCAACCTTCGAGACGACCTCCAGCTCGCCGCCCTGCGCGGCAAGGTCGCACAACTTGCGGCCCATCCGACCCGCCGCACCCAAAATCGCTATCTTCATTTGA
>CAVFWY010000188.1:0-3442 GCA_963626175.1 Gemmiger sp. | reverse complement strand
CGGCGGCCACGCGCATCTGGATCGAGGCGGAGGACTTCGCCGACAGGGGCTCTTGGAAGGTTGAGACGCAGTTTACGCACCTGATGGGCTCGGCCTACCTGATCGCGCCCGGCGTCCTGAAGCCGATTGGCGCGGCGAAGACGTCGTTCGATGCGCCGAAGGGCGGGCGGTTCGCGGTGTGGGTCCGATGCAAGGACTGGGTGCCGGCGCATCATCCCGGGCGCTTCGCGCTGTCGGTGGACGGCCACCGTTTGCCGAACGTCCTCGGCGCTTCGGGGCGGACGGGCTGGACGTGGGAGAAGGCCGGCGAGACGAAACTTGCGGCGGGCTCGCACGCGCTGGCTATCGAAGACTTGAGCGGAGCGTTCGCGCGTTGCGACGCGATTCTCCTGACCGACGACCTGAAGATGACGCCTGCCGATGGCGAAACCGAGGCTCTCCGTGCGTCGTGCCGTCCGCAGCCGACGCCGTCCAAGACTGAGACGTTCGATGTCGTGGTCGTTGGCGCGGGTCCAGCCGGAATCTGCGCGGCGGTCGCCGCTGCCCGGCACGGTGCGCGGACGGCTCTCGTCAACGACCGGCCCATCCTTGGCGGCAACTGCTCCTCGGAGATCGGCATCGGCACCGACGGCGCGTCCACGTGGCATCATCCGAAGGCGTGGGAGGAGCGCGGGATTGTCCGCGAGTGGAACGACCTGAAGCGTTCGCGCGAGAAGGGGCTTTCGCTGGCAGCCGAGCGGCTCATCCTCGGCGAGACGAATCTTGTCGTCCTGTCGAACTATCGCGTCGTCGGCACGGATGCGACGAGCCGCGAGGCGGGACGCGGGAAGGCGATTCGCTACGCCGAGGCGCTCGAGACGCTGACGGGCAGACGCATTCGCCTCTGCGGCAAGATGTTCATTGACGCGACTGGCGACGGATGGCTCGGCTACTACGCGGGGGCGTCGTACCGCCTCGGGCGCGAGGCCGCGTCCGAGTTCGGCGAGCCGGCCGACCTGGCCCCGGCGGAGGCGGACGGCATGACGATGAGCGGCTGTCTCAGAAGCTACCGCTACGAGATGCGCACGGAGGACGTCCCGTTCAAGACGCCGGACTGGGCGGACGTGCTGCCGGAGGGCTTCACGCGCCATCCGGATGGGCTCGAGTCGCCGTGGTGGCTGGAGCATCCGCAGTCCCTTGACGACTTGGATGGCGGCGAAGAGGCACGGGACGAGCTGATTCGCTACAATTTCGCCTACTGGGGCTGGCTCAAGAACGCTTCGCCGCTGAAGGAGGAGGCGCGGCGGGCCGAACTCGTGTCCGTTCCGTTCGTCAACGGGCGACGCGAATCCCGTCGACTGGTCGGTGACGTCGTGCTGACGGCGAACGACCTGCTCGCCGGGCGGATGTTCGACGACCGCGTCGCCTACGGCGGGTGGGGACTCGACGTCCACGACGTCGAGGGAATGCAGAGCGTCGACTCGAACGGCTGGGGCAAGGGCACAACGCCGCGCGTCGTGCCGATTTACTCGATCCCGTTTCGGGCACTCTACTCGAAGGACGTGCCGAACCTGCTCATGGCCGGGCGTGACATCTCCGTGACGCATCTTGCACTGGGGTCGACGCGCGTCGGCGGGACGTGCGCCGTTCAGGGTCAGGCCGTCGGCACGGCCGCCGCGCTCTGTGTTGCGCGCGGCCTGACGCCGCGCCGCCTGGGCGAGACCGCCATCCGAGAACTTCAGGAGACCCTTCTCGCGGACGGAGTCCTAATCCCGGGCATGGGTTCGGCGCCGGCGAAATGACGGAAACGCGGCAGGGTCGACCGCGACGGGTATCTTGTCCTCGTGCCGCACATTACACCAAATCTCGGTTTTAATTAAAAGTGAGAGTCTCTTTCCGTCCGCACTTTGACAGTTTGCAACGGATGCTGCTCATTTGATATTTAGGTTTACCGCTCGAAAACCGTGCGGAAGGGGCGGAAGTCAACCGTTTCCACATGGCCGTTCGCGAAGGTCGTGCGCTGGACAAGGCGGTCGTCCGTCAGCCACTCGAATTCCGCCATGCGGCTGAACATCGTCCGCCGCGCACTCGCCGTCGCGCGTCGATAGGACTTCGCGACCTCGCCCTTGAGCCGGTTCCATGTCGCGACGTTCATCGAGTAGATCGGCGGCACGCCCCAGAGCCGGCAGAACGCGTCCTTCAGTTCGGTCAGTTCGGGATACATCAGCGTCGAGTCCGCCCAGTACCAGTAGTTGACCGTGCAGTCGTGGTAGACGAGTTCCCAGAGCGGGATGCGGTAGCGCGGATTGTGGAGGCGCGTGCGCGTGTCGGCCGGGACGTCGTCGCCGTAAAGCGCACGATCCTTGTAACGCCAGCAGAGCTCCTTGCGGAATTCCACGGGGCAGCTCGTCAGCCCTTCTGAGTAGTGGAACGAGTCGAGGAACAGCTCGCTGCCGACTTCCGTTCCGACGACGAGGCCGAGTTCGTCCATCAGGTAGCGATGCGCCTCTCGGATCGCGTCCCGCGCCTGGGCGCGTGTGCACGGATGGTCTTTCGAGAAGCACGCGAACATGTCGTTCCCCGTCTGCACGTCCATCAGGCGCGAGGTGTACCCGTGCGCGGCGACGTCCGGCGCGACGAGCGCACGGCTCATCTCAAGCGAGAACAGGTCGCACATCACGTGCATCGGGTGCATCTTCCCCTCCCGGTCGGGAATCGACCATCCGGTGGCGAACGAGCCGTCGGGACGGATTGCCGAGATGCGGTCTGCGACCGGGAGGAATCGCGCGTTGCGGACGAAGTTGGAGGGGTTCGCGAATGCCAGGAGTTCCGGCTGGAACACGTCCCGCAGGCAGTCATACGTCCCCGACAGGTAGCCCAGCCGCTTGAGCGCGGCGCAGTCGTCGGCGGAAATCCCCTCGAAGGAGTTGAGGAGAACGCGGTCAAGGCCGAGGGACTTCATCTCCGCCGCGATCTTGGGGATGTCGAGTGGCGCAGACTCCGGGACGAGCGGCCAGTTGTAGAGCCGGTTCTGGTTGTTGTCGTCCCACAGCCAGAAGTCCGCCGTCCCGGCGAAGTCCGCGATGTGCGGATTCGTCTTCGCCTTGTCCGCGAGGGTGCGGACGGCGCCCTGGCTCTCGCGCCAGGCGCGGTACGCGGCGGCGACTTCGCCGAGCGACCGGCCGAAGAAGAAGCGCAGGTGACGGTCTTCGCCCCACGTCCCGTCGACGGGCGACCAGGAGACGCCCGCGCGATACGGCGCGTTCGTCTCGCAGGTGATCGCCGCGTTCAGCTGTCCGTCCACGCCCGTCATCGCAAATGTCGTGCCGCGGGCGACCCCGAAAAAACCCATCGCCGCCGCCATCCCGTATGAGAACGGATACCGCTCCCGCGTGAAGCGGACGAACGGGTCGGTGACGGGATACGCGACGCCTTCGCCGAACGGCAGGATCAGGTCGTCCCC
>CAVFWY010000187.1:0-3446 GCA_963626175.1 Gemmiger sp. | reverse complement strand
CGAACAGCGAGCCGACGAGCAGTTCGCGGTAGACGCCCTTGCCGGCGGACTTCGGAAGCGTCGTGAGTTCCACGAAGCAGAGGATTTTCGAGGAATGCTCGACATACTGGAGGTTGAGGACATAGGCGTCGTCGACCTTGTAGGCGACGAGACCGTCCGCGTCGGGCGTGAGAGAATCAATTCCGGTCAGTTTCGCGACCTTGGCGAGGAAAGCGTCGTAGTCCTTCCGAGTGCTTGTGCAGGGAGATGTCATGTTTTTGTTCCTTTCTTGTCAAGTGTCGCGCCTTTGCGCAGTTTTCGGTGAAGAATAGTATAGCAGAACTGCCCCTTTGTGGTCAAACGTCGCTACAGGCGGTAATCCTGCATAAAGACGCCGAATTTGCGTTGTCGCTCGGCAAGTTCATCGCCGGGCGGGGGCGCGACGGGGGTTTCCGCCGCCCGAAGTTCGTCCGTCGCCGCCTTGAAGTCGAACGCCGCCTCGTCATCCTCAAGCGGCGGAAGCCCCCGGCGGCGCAGTTCCTCGTTGACGGCGAGCCGCGCTTCGGGCGACACCTTGAAGCCCAGCACCTGTTCGCGTGTCAGACCCTGACTCGCCAGCAATCGGTCGGTTTCGTCAATCCGAAGCCGCGCCTGTTCGACCATCGCGTTCGATTCCGCGATCGTCTTGCGGATTCCGGCGAGATATTCCTTCACTTCCTCTTCGTTCACGTCGCACCTCCTATCAGCAGCCGCACGGGTGAGAGAATGTCGCTTTCCTTCGTGTACATGAGCCGGTCGATGATGAACGGCAGGTAGATGATGAGCATGGCGACGCCAAGCGCACTCTTGACCGGCATCGAGAGGAAGAAGACGTTGAGTTGCGGTGCCGTCCGATTCACGAAGCCAAGGCCAATCGTCGCGAGAAACATGAGGATCACCACGGGGGCGCTGATGACCACGGTCGTCCGCAGCATCCCGTCCAGCGCCCCCAAAAGTTGCGTCGGCGCGTTCGGATGAAACGCGATGAAATCGCCGAAGACGGGCCAGATCCGATAACTTGCGTAGAGTGCGCCGAGCAGAAGGAGGACGGCCCCGGAGACGAAGAAGATCGTCGTCACGACCTGGGTGAAGAACAGCCCCGTCGTCGAGACCTGCGCACCGGAGAGCGGCGAATAGACCTCGCCCATCGTCGCGCCACGCTGGTTGTCGATGAAATTGCCGACGTTTTCAGCGACATAGAACGGAATCGCCGAGAAAAAGCCGATCACAAAGCCGATAATCGCCTCTTTTGCCGCGATGAGCGCGAGCATCGCCCAGGGGATTTCCACCGCGGGCATCGTCCGCTGCACGACCGGCACGACGAGAAAGGCGAAGGCGAGGATGACGAGCCGACGCACAAGCCCGGTAATCATCCCTTCGCCGAAGGCCGGGCACATCATCAGCGCGGCGGTAATCCGCACCGCCGCCATCGCGAAGGCGACAATCCAGCAGCCGAACTCGCCGTATCCAGTCATTACATGTTGTTCACGTTGCCCGTCAACACCGTGTAGAGCGACTTCAGGACGTTGGAGATGAGCGAATAGGTGTCGTCACGCTTCGAGGTCAGCGACTGAATCTCGATGAGCTGCTCCTGGCTGATCGTGTTCAGCGAGTCCATCTGCTCCTCGATGTTCTGCATCATCTCGTCCACCTGGTCTGCCGACCACGATTCCGCCGTCTTGCTCATCCCGATGTCGTTGAGAAAGGTGGTGCGTTTGGTGTCGTCGCTGAAGGTGGCGTAGAGGTTCGGGTAGGTCGTGCTGAACGCATTGCTCGCGTTCTTGATGTCGGCGACCGAGAGTGTCGCGGAGTGATTGACCTTCTGCCACGCGGCGAGGTCGGCCTCGACGTTCGAATAGGTCTCGAGCTTGTCAGTCGTGTTGGCCATTGTCGCCATCTCGGAGACGATGGTCGCCTCGAGTTCGGTGGCGCGGCTCAGGCAGACGGCCATCACAAGCTGGCCGATGGACATCTTCTTGAGGGTGGTGCTGCCCGGCTCCGTCACGCCCTTGAGCGTGTAGACGTTCGAGGTGAGAAGAACACCCGTATCGGGATTCTTCATCGAGAGGTCGATTGACTTGGTCTGAAAGTAGTCCGTGGACATGGGTCGCGTTCCTTTTTAGAAGTTGCTGGCAACGGCGTTCATCGTCGTGCCGAATCGCTTGACCGTCGCGGCGGAGGCGTTGAAGGTCGAGTCGCGGCGGGAGACGAGCGACTGAAGGTCGATCATCTGCTCCTGGTTGGTGGTGGAGGCCGAACTCATCGTATCCGTCAGCTTGCGGTAGAGGGCGGTGCGCTCGTTGGTTGTGGAGAGGCGCGACGGCACGGCTTCATAGCCGAGCCCGACCTCGAGCGCGAGGAAGTCGCGGTAGGTCGTCACCGTCGGCACTTTCGTTGGCACGTAGTCCGTCTTCGAGAGGTCGAGTTTCGCGGTCAGGGAACTGCGCGAAAGGATGTTCTCGCCGACCATCGCGAGCACCTGCAGCCAGGCGGCGGAGGCGTTGATTTCGTTCATCTTGAGGACGCTCTGCTCCTCGATGATGGCGGAGCGGCGAATGCACACGGCCATCATCAGCTGCGGCAGGGTCAGCCCCCCGACTCCGTCGAAGTCATAGAGGTAAATCGCGTTCGCTCCCTGCGGCGCATAGGCGTTGACGCCGATTTTCTCGGCCTGGACGATTGAATCTGCCATAACCTTACATGTTCTTGATGGTGTTCGCGCGCGTGTCGGCGACCGCCTGCATGAGCGAGGTCGCCGTCGAGAACGACTCGTCGCGCTTGTCGACGAGCGACTGCAGTCGCGTCATGTCCTTCGAACTCGCGTTGTTCAGCGAATCGAGCTCGGTCTTGAGCATCTGCTGGTAGTATTCGGCGGTGGACTTGTTGATCTTCAACTTGTCCCCGACCTTTCCGCCCGTGTAGCCGACGAGTTCAAGCCCCGCCTTCGCTTCGGCGGTGAGCGTGATGGTGGATTCCTTTTCGCCGGTGTCGCTGGCATCGGTGTATTTCGCCTGAATGTCGGCGATGATTGCAAGCGCCGCGCCGAGGTTGTCGAGCTTACGGTTGCGCGTCGACATCCGAACGGACATCGGTTCGATCTGCTCCTCGACCGTTGCCGCGCGTTGCTCGGAGATGTTGATGAGCAAATCCTGAAAATCGATGCGTTTTTTCGTCGAAACGCCGTCCACGACAACGTCCATCTCATAGTCCTTGACGTCAACGCCCCAGGCCTTGAGATTGTCGCTATCCACACTGACTGCTGATATTGCCATCTTCTATCCTCCAAACTTTTTCGTTCAGATTGCCACATTATATCATATTTTCCTTTCGTGCAGACGCGGAAAAGGTTACAGGAGGGGGGCGGGGCGGGACAGACAGCCGAAGTCGCCTGACGGAGCAGGCGACTGCAAAACCTCGGACGCACCCGC
>CAVFWY010000186.1:0-3456 GCA_963626175.1 Gemmiger sp. | reverse complement strand
CCCATCCACCAAATTGCACGGTGTGTGACAGCAACCCCTCGCGCTTTCTCGCCTTCCGACGGAAGCAGAACGAGGTCGAGGCCGAATACGGCTTCCGGCTCGGCGTGCCGCGCCGCACGGACGCGGAGCGCGACGGCTACAGCCGCTACATGAGGGACTGGCGACGCCGCTACGGCGAGGCGCACCGCGAGGCGCGAAAGGCCTACCGCCACGCCTACTGGCTGAACGTCACGAAGCGCGGATTCGACAGCCTCGCCGAGGCCAACGGCGACGAGGCGGCGCTGAAGCGCAAGGCGGAGAAGAAAGCCGCCAAGCAGAAGCGCGCGGACTACGAGGAGCGCAAGCGTCAGATCCACGAGCAATACGGCTTCTGGCTGAACACGCCGCCGCGCACGCCGGAGGAGGCCGCCGGACGCGACCGCTACCGCAAGGACCGGGACACCCTCCGCAAGGAGCGCAACCGCGAGCGCATCGTTGCGTATCAGAAGATGCGCAACGCGAAGCGGCGCGAGGAGAACGAGCGCAAGTTCCAAGCCGAGTTGAGGCGGCTGGAGGCGACCAATCCTGTCGCGGCGGAGAGGTTCAGGGCGCGGCACGAGACGCTCTGCCGCATCCAGCAGATGACGAGCGAGGAGCGCGTCCGCTACCGCGAGCAGAGGGAGGCGGAGCGGCGCAAGGCGCAGGCGGCGCGGGCGGAGGCGCGGAAGCAAGCCCGCGAGGAGGCGCGGAGGATTCGTGAGGCGCGAAAGGCCGAGGAGAGGAGGCTGAAGAAACTCAAGGGCGCGCAACCGCCGCGTCCCTCGAGGCGCGAACTGTGGCTTCGTGAAATGGCGGAGCGGCGCAAGGAGCGCGAGGCGCAGTCCGCCGCACTCGCGGCGATGGAGAGCGAGTTGCGCGCGAGCTATGCCGCCGAACGGGAGACGAACCGCAAGGCGTATCTCGAACGCAAGAACGCATCGGGAGGGACGGGCTCTGTCCCGTCCGCATCGGGAGGGTCGCACTTCAGTGCGACCGCAAATGGCGACATGGGCGAGAGCGCTACGCGCGACCACGAAAACGCCCCTGCGGGGCTACACGAAAAGAGCGGATGCGAAACCTCTTCTGTCGGTCGCGCGGGAGCGCGACCCTCCCGTCGGCACACCAATGAAATGACCTGTGGCGGCCTGCCGCCCCCGCCGCCACCAACGCCCCCAACCGTCACTACTGGCGGAACACCACCCGATGACGAGGACTCGGACTCTTCCTCATCCCCCATCCTTCATCCCCCATCCCTCGATGCCGCCATCGCCCGCCGCGAACGCGACTTCATCCGCCATCAGCAGGAGCGCGTCCGCAGGGAGGCCGCGAAGAAGCGCAAGGCGACGATTGCCCGCAAGAGGCGCGAGGCGGCGGCACAGGCCGCACGTGAGGCGCAGGCGGCGGAACGCGACGCCCAGCGCAAGGCGCGCGAGGAGGCGCGACAGGCGGCGCGTGAGGCCAAACAGGCGGCACTCGCGGCGGCGAAGGCTGCTCGGACCGAACGCAAGTCGCTCCTGAAGCAGGGACTTGCCGCATTCGGCTACAAGGTCAGGGCGTTCGAGAACAAGAAGCGGAAAATGCGCAAGAGCCTCGGACTCCCGGAGATGAAGCGCGACTTCACGTCCGAACAGCGCAAGGCGTGGAACGACTACCTCCGCGAAAGCCGAAAAGAACTCCAGAACTGGCTCGTCGAGCGGATGCGCCAGGAAGAGGCGAAAGCCCAGAAGCGGGCGAACGCCTCCGTGGCCGAGAGTCCTGAGGAGCGGGCGCGGCGCGAGCAGGAACGCGAGGAGCGCAAGCGGCTCATCTTTGAGAAGTATGGCTTCACGCTCGGCAAGACCCCAACCACGCCGGAGGAGGTCGAGGGTTTCAAGCGGTGGCAACGCGACCTGGCGGCGGAGTATCGCCAGCGGCATCACGACACGATCACCGCCTACAACCGCGACTATCGCCGTCGGAAACGCGCCGAGGCGCTCGCCAAGGAGCAGACCGCCTGGACGCCCGCGCAGTGGAAGGCGTGGCGGAAGCGCGAGGCGGACAAGGCGTGTCCGCCCGGCTCGCCGTCGTGGCTGGTGCGCGAGGTCGTGAAGCGCCTCGCCAAGGAGCAGAACCTCCCCGCAGATGCGGTGATGGGACGGCTCATCGAGCTCGGCGGACTCGACTTCCTGATCAAGGGCGCGGAGTCGATGGGGCGCAACCGCTGCAACCGTCCGTCGTCCGTCGCCGCCGCCGTCCGCGCCCTCGCGCTCTACCTCGACCCAGATAATGCAGAGATGTTTGGGGATGGAGAGGGATGAGGGATGGGGGATGAGAAGAGAGCGAGAGTGCTACGCGCAACCACGGAATCCCAAGTGGTTAATCATACCCCCAATTGCCTTCTTCATCCTGTTGCAATTCTCCTTCGCCGTGTAGTTCTTCATAGACACCAATTTCATCATCCATGTCGGTCAACTCTTCTCCACAATTAGGGCATCTTCCATTCTCAACATGGCGATCCTTTATTGCCATGTCACATTCTGGACACCACCAATCGAAACGTCGAGGATTGATATCGTCATAGTTCTGACCGCTCCCTGTCCAGTAGCAGCAATTCTCCCATGCCATATGTGTAGTCCTTTCTCCTCTATCCTGCCCCCGCCAGCCAGTTTTCAGCGCAACATCCGTTGCGAATGGCTGCCTGACAAGAGCCGTTTTCTTGTAACTGGGCGATAGTATAGCAAATCTCGGCTGGGACTGTGAAGTAGGCTTCTGCCGTAGACATACTCGGAGATGCGGTTGTAAAATGCTGTCTGTTTCGATAGGTCTATTTCGGACAGCAAGTCGGATCACTCGCCGCCACGCCTCCCGAGGAGAGCAGTTCAGAAAAAGTCGACAACTGGACGCGACGCATCGCGGTCTTCATATATCCAGACCAACATTCCCGCCCTTCGCCGGCAGCCGAAAGTACCCATCCACGCTTCGGGCGGATGAGATGTTTCTTACGCAGGCTCCCTCCCCCACCCTGACCCATAATGTCCCTTTCGGTAAATCTCGCTATTGAAGTCGCCGCATGGATTTGCTACAATACCGCTCGGTAAATCAAGAAAGACACTATGACGGCAAAAAAGTTTGGCGACATCATTCGGAGAACTCGAAAGACACAGGGCATGACCCAGCCGCAACTGGCGATGGCCTGTGGCACTGGGATTCGCTTCATCGTCGATCTGGAGGCGGGCAAGGAGACCTGTCAGTTGGGCAAAGCGTTGCTCGTAGCGCAGATGCTGGGGCTGAACGTCGGCATCACGGGGCAGAAATAGCGGGAGGTGGCAGATATGGAATCGAATGTCAAACGCAGCCTTGACGTCTTCTGGGGAGAGCGGCTTGTCGGACGATACGACCTCCTTGAAGACGGCTCGGAACTGTTCTCATACGACGGCGGCTATCTGGAATCCCCTGACG
>CAVFWY010000185.1:0-3461 GCA_963626175.1 Gemmiger sp. | reverse complement strand
GTCGTCTGCCCATCAACTACGGCAACGGCACGAAGCTGTGAAATCTCCTCCCGAGTTGCGGAGAACGATTCATCACCCGCAGAACTGGTCGCTGACGGCACCGAGCCGTCAGTGGTGTAGAATGTGTTTGCGCCCTCAACATTGCATTTGATTGCACAATTGAGCGATGTCGAAGATTCAATCCCTGTGCAAACCACCCTTGCGGTCGGCAAGTTCACATGAAAAAACCTCGTTAAAATCACTCCGTTCACGACATGGTGGAATATATGCCGCCCGCTACTCAACGGCTTCCATCCAACAACGCCATCCTCTGAAGACTCGATTAGCGAGACGCCGTCAACCGAAACCTCCGCCTCCGAGTTGGAACATCGCGTGTCCCAAGCATAGCCCGAATATGATATCTTCTCTTCCTCGGTCAGCCATCCCTCGGCGGCGATCTCGTAAGCAGGGTCATTAAGCCGTGTGTCTATGCGCAAAAGTCCACTCTCGGAAGACGAAACAATATGAGAATCGACCGCGAACGCTTCGCTGCCAAGTGCAATGGAGAGAAACAGTATCTGCACCTTTCCCATTGCGCCGCCGACTTTACTCATTGCCAACCTTCTTCTTTGCATCGAATCCGCCTCCGCTTACAGTTCTGCGGCGCAACAAAGGCGAAAGCCTTCCCATGAACATTTAAAAGCAGAAGACGTTCTGAGCCGTCTTCCCGCACGACACGCATCTATCGAACGAATTGTATCATCGTTGGTCTCCCCTGCAAGATAAGAACCCCCACGAACTATCCGAGAATCAGAAGATGTGCCCGCTCGATCCAGGCAAATTTCTGCAACGTTCCCATGCATATCATATAGACCAAAATTGTTTGACTGGTACGAACCGACTCTAGTCGAATAAACTGAAACAAGCAGGGCACTACTTCCCGAGGAAGACGAAGGAAAGCCCCCGCGTCCATCCGTGTAATTCCCATAGTAACGACCAAGCACTCCAAGGTCAGACGCTTCCGAGCCGCCATTATTAAAATCACTTGTTGTCCCAGCACGACAAGCATATTCCCATTGAGCTTCCGTCGGAAGATCAATTGTGGTCAACAACGTTTTCTCACGCAGAATACCAATGATACTATCTGTCTCAACAGCGGTCGAATCTGGATATAACGCCCCCACGGCTTTCCCGCGAAGTTTTTCGTAAGAGACATACCCCTGAGGGCGAGTGTCATTTGTAAGAAACGCGGTTTCTGCAGAACTCATGTTTCTTCCTCCCGTCATAAGGGCGTACTGCGCACTTGTCACTTCAAAAACGCCTATGTAATAAGGCTCGGCGATGCCGATCACATTAAACTCATCTCCCAAGAAATCGCCTCTTCCCGTCGGATTCAATCCCGTAATCGTCCCCGGTTCAATCCGCCGCAAGACGAGTTTCGTTGTCTTGTATTCGTCTGTCCAACCATCTTTTGGCACAGCAGACAGACAGGTGACGGGCCAGCGCTCGGCATCCGGGCCGCCCGAAAGGTCGATAACATAGTAAAGGTCATTTGTCACCGCCGTTGCGTCATACTTGAGTAGCGAAACCGTCACCGAGACATTCGACGCGATCAAGTCGAGTTTGTCCGCCGCAGTGCCCCACGTGATGCGATGCCGCCCGGAGCCCGTCGGAGGCGCTTCTAGAAAGTTCGTCGGCGTGTAGATTCGCCCCGTGTCTGTGTCCGTTACCTTGACCGCTATCGCCGTATTCTCGGTGTCGTCTCCTGTAATCGTGTAGTCGATGTCAACCATCCCGTTCCACGGCCACCGCTGCCGCGCCGTCACATCAGAAACGGTCGCGGCGTTGCTGCAGAAGCAAACGACCGCACAAACGAACATCATCATTTCTTTCATTTTATGAACTACTTCCATTCGGATTCTCAATTAGACAAACGGCTTAAAGTTCTGCCGCACAACATAGGCGAAACCCATCCTGCGAATATTGATTACTCGGACTATCCGACGCGCGTGTCCCTGAGCGGCAGAAGCGTGCATAATAAAGGTAACTGCCTCCGCGCAATACGCGCGAATCATCTTCCGTATACCAATCCAGGCACCACTCTGCTACGTTCCCGTGCATATCATAAAGACCCCAAGCATTGGGCAAATACGACCCGACCTTGCAGACACTACCGCTATAGCCGCCACCATTACTGTAGTATCTTCCCAAGTATTTCAACCCCGTATTCGCTTCCGTCAAGTCGTTGTCGCCATTGTTGAAATAACTCGTCGTTCCCGCACGGCACGCATATTCCCATTGCGCTTCAGTAGGGAGATTGATACTTTCAAAGCCAGTCTTGACGCGAAGAATCTCCATGACACTTGATGTTTCAAAGGAACTCCATACGGAATCGGGAGTCCAATCCCCCGTGCCACACAATCTGTCATAGGAAACACCGCCTTGTGGACGCGCATCGTTCGTAATGTCATCGCTTTTTACGCCTATGCCTCCAGTAATCAACATGAACTGTGCGCTCGTAACTTCAAAGACGCCAATATAATAAGGCTTGCTGATCTTGATGGACGAGAGTTCACCAGTACCCAATGTCTTTAGCCCGGAAATGTTTCCCGGCTCAATTCTTCGCAAAACGAGTTTCTTCGTCTTGTAGTCGTCTGTCCATCCCCCTTCGGGAACTGATGACAAGCAGGTGACAGGGAATCGGTCAGCCGACACGCCCTCGGACAAGTCGATGACATAATAGAGGTCGTTGGTGACAATTGTCGTGTCATACAAGGAAACTGAAATCACCGCGTTTGTTGAAAGCAGTTCGAGTCTGTCCGCCTCGGTGCTCCACGTGATGCGATGCCGCCCGGCATCCGTCGGGGGGACTTCCAGGAAGTTCGTCGGGGTATAGATTCGTCCCGTGTCAGCATCAGTCACCCTGACGGCTATCACCATATTCTCGGTGTCGTCTCCTGTGATGGTGTAGTCAATGTCAACCAACCCGTTCCATGGCCACCTCTGACGCGCCGTCACGTCAGAGACGGTCGCGGCGTTGGAAACCACTCCCATTGTCAACAGGAGGACAAATACTATCTTTGCCTTCTTTTCCCTTTTCCTCATCTGCTCACTACTCTTCAGTCTGTAAAAACGCCAAGGCCTCAAGAACTTTGCTTGCCTTCTCGAACTCTTTCTTATTCAAAAGGTCGTCTAACAGACCTCGGAGAAAGATGAGTGCTTCGGGCTTAGGAAAAACAAACGGAGCCAAAACGATTGGGTTTCCACCCCTCTGCACATAAGGGAAATTATTATGCGGGTGGTAGACACCAATCGCACGATAGGCAGCTTCTCCCCCTTGGGCATACCACCCGTAGATGAACGCACAGCCATCATCACTTTGATAGAATGGCGTCGGTGCTTTACCTCCTGAGTCGTTCTTGTCTTTCCAATACGAGATCATGTTCATTATGAACCAACCTTTCCATACTTTTCTCCGCGCC
>CAVFWY010000184.1:0-3470 GCA_963626175.1 Gemmiger sp. | reverse complement strand
CGCGTTCGGAAATGTGAAACCGCCCCTTCAGTTCAAAGCCCCAGCTCTCGACCTGTTCGAGTTCCTTCATCAGGTCGAACGGATCCATCACCACGCCGTTGCCGATCACGCACTGCTTGCCGTTGTGCAGGATGCCGCTCGGCACGAGATGCAGAACGTATTTCTTGTCGCCGACGACAACTGTATGCCCGGCGTTAGACCCGCCCTGGAAGCGGACGACCACGTCCGCTTCCTCGGTCAGAAAGTCAATGACCTTCCCCTTGCCTTCGTCGCCCCACTGGGCGCCAACGAGTACGGTGTTCATTTCTCTGTTCGATTCCTTTGTTATGGATATACTGAACTCAAACCGTGCCTTATTATATCAAAAATTCGCAAAATGCGGGCGGCTCGGTCGGGTGTCGACCGAGCCGCGACGCAAACTTCCGCCCTTGCCGCGTTCGGACAATTCGTGTATAATGGCTGTCGTATGAAACTTGAATTTCATCACAGCGGACTGCAGTTCTTCTTCGTGACGCTCACGCTCGAGGGTCGGCCGCAGGCGCTCTCGCGGCTCGTCGAGGGCGAGACGCGGCCGACGCTGCTGCCGGCGGGCGAGACCGTTCAGTCGTTTCTGCGGGCGTTTCACGCCGTCTGCCCGGCCGTGACGATCTCCGATCGCGCCATCATGCCCGACCACGTTCACTTTCTCATGATCGTGCGCTACGAGCGCGCGCCGAACTTCAACCCGCTCTGGGCCAGTTTCGCGCTCATGAAGGCGATTGAGGGCGTCTGGGGCCAAACGGACGGGGGCTTCGCCCCCGCGCCCCGCGAAGCCGTGAGCCCCGAAGCCGCCGCGAGCCACGAAGCCGCCGCGCCCCTCGCCCCCGAAGCCGCCGTTGCGCTGCTGGCCGAAGCCTTCGCCGAAGAGCGTCGCGTCGCCGCCGCGCTTCAGCGCCTGACCGCCCAGGGCCTCACCCGCGCCGAAGCCCTCTTGAAACTCAAAGGGGCGCCAGCCCCTATTCCTCTGCAGGGGGCGCGGGGGGCGCCGCCCCCCGTCCGTTCGGTCCATTCGGCGCTCCGCTTCGACCGCCGCGCCTACGTCGAGCTCTCGTTCGACTCGCGCCAGCTCAAGGCCATTCGCCGCTACATTCGGCTCAACGCGGCGCGCGCCCTCTGGAAACGCCGCCACCCCGACCGCTTCGCACGCGTCGCCAACATTCGCCACGCGATCCTCGACCCGTCGCGCGCCTGGTCGGCGATGGGCAACCTCACCCTGCTCGGCTCGCCCTTTCTCGTTCACGCCCGCCTGACGCTCAAGAAGACCGTCGCCGAGCATGAGCCGGCAATCGCCGAGCTCGTCGAGCGCGCGCGGCGCGGCGCCGTCGTCGTGAGCGGCTTCATTTCGCCGGGCGAAGTCGAGCTGCTTCGGCGGCTCAAGGCCGAACCGCGCGCCCGCTTCGTCAAGATGCTGCCCTGCGCCCTGCCGCCGCGCTACGACCCGTCGGCAGAGGACTCGCGCGAACTCGCCGCCGACCGACTGCTCATTCTCTCGGGCTTCGCCAATACGACGCCGCATATCTCGGCCCTCGAAATGCGCCGCGACCCACGCGCCGCCCACCTCTTTCGCGCCAACTGCCTCGCGATGAACGACCTCGCCGCCGCGCTCTGCCAAAACGCCCGGGAACGCGCCTGACCCGCCGCCAGCGAAGCCCCGCGCCCAACCGCCACTCGCGGCGCAGGGGGCTCTCGCCACGCCCAAACCGTCCTCGGGGGCACGGGGGGCGCAGCCCCCCGTCCGTTCAATTCTTCGCCTCGCGCTCATTCGCCTCAGCATGGAACCTCAGTTCGATCCTGGACGGCAAGCCAAGCGGAACCCGCTGCCGTTGAGGCCGTTAGCCGGGTGGTCGTAGTTGCGGTAGGCAAAGGCGCAGTACGACGCAACACTGTAATACGTGCCGCCGCGAAGCACCCGGTAGGAGCTGTAACTCGAATATTGATTCAAGCACCACTCAAAGACGTTGCCGTGAACATCATAAAGCCCCCAAGCGTTCGGCTGGCGCGTGCCGACTTCGTACGTCGAAGCGCCGCTGTTCGCCGAATACCAGGCGTAGTCGCCAAGCCCCGTCTCGCTGTCGGGCGCGACCTCGTTCGACGTCGGCCAGTCGTAGACGCTCGCATCGCCGCGTATGGCGTTGTAGGAAACAGAGCCTTTCGTCCTCATGGACATTGACGAGCCGCCCATCACCTTCGCCCACTGCGCCTCGGTCACTTCAAAAATGCCCGCGTAGTAGACCATTCGGGTCGTCAATGCGCCGCAGGACAATCTTGTCCGTCTTGTATACGTCGCCCCACTTCGCCGGCGCGAAGTCCATGTAGGTGACGGGGAAGTGGAAGTCGCTGCCGTTCAGGTCGATGACCATGTAAAGCCCGCTCCCCATCGTCTGCGCGGCGGGGGCGGTCAGACCCTTGATCATATAGCGGTGGTTACCCGAATACGGCATCGACACGCGGCGGATGCGCTCCACGGCGGCGACAACCGCGTGCGGCCATTGGCAGTTTGTGCCCATCGTTTCGCCACCCATCTTGCCGTAGACGAACTCGGCGGCATAACCGTCTCCCTGCAGCTCGTTGCCCTTGACGAGGATGCGGTCTTGCGAGTCGCGCAGCCAGCCATCCTTGAGCGTGAGGTCGCTGTCGCCATCCGCGTAAAGCAAGTAGATCGCGTCGAGGAACTCGGTGTCCGTGACGACATTCGTCGAGACGGCGACGGCGGCGTAGTCGCCGTGCGCCGGGATTGTCACGCGGTCGAGCGGCACGAGTCCGGCACCGACGTTCTGCGCGAGCACCTCGACCGCCACCTTGGCGAGATCGACGTCCCAGTCCGCCGACACCTGCCACGCGAACGAGTTGACCGCATTCGCCGGCACGCCATCGCCCATCTGACTGCCCTCAAGGAACTTCGCGGGACGCACCACGTTCGCGAAACTCCGCACGCCGTCCTGAAACGCCAGCGCACGCACGTTCACCGTGTCGCCGGCTGTCGAATTGACACGATATTTCACGTCCATCACCGTCGGGTTCGTCTCGCGCATCTGCGCGGAGATGATCTCAACACTGGGCTTTGCGGAGCTTCCGACCGCAAAAGAGGTTAACCCCGCGCCACCGCGTCAAGTGCGAAATTGCGTAAAAATCGCGAAATTGTGGCAAAATCGTGTTGGAAACACAGAGAAAGCCGTTTTCAGGGTAAGCCAATACGCTGATTTTCCGTCCAGATGCGCATCACGACCCCTCGGAGATGCGCATCAAGCACCCCCTTTGATGCGCATCAAGACCCCCTGTTGATGCGCATCAACCACCCCAAGTGATGCGCATCAACTACCCCCTTTGATGCGCATCAACCACCCCCGAAGATGCGCATCACTTCAGCGACGGCTTATAGGCAATCGCCGTGCCACCGAACGATTCGCGGCGGTAGGAACGAGTTTTTGCGT
>CAVFWY010000183.1:0-3514 GCA_963626175.1 Gemmiger sp. | reverse complement strand
CGGACGAGTTCCGCCAGTCCCGTGGGCCAGTCCCCGTCGGCGGGACCGACGGCGAACGTCGACGTGCCGACCGAAAACGGCGCGAACGGCGCGAGCGTCTCGGTCTCCTCGCCCTTCACGAGCGTGACGGAATCGGGCGTCACATCAAGTTCAAACGCCTTCGCCGCGAGCGAGCCATCCGCCAACACGATGTCGCAGTCATCGCCGGAACCGACTGAAACGCGCAGCCCTTCGGCGAGCGCGATTTCCGCGCCCCTCGAAGGTCCCTCGACTATCTTTAGCAGAAAACTCATCTTCTTACACCTTCAGTCGTCCGAGTGGTTGGATGTTGATCTCGCTCGAGAGTTCCTGGAAACTCAACACCGGCAACTCGTAGTAATCCTTGTCGATCATCTTCCGGAAGTAGCGACGGATGTCAACCGAGACGATGAACACCGGCTTCTGGACGACGTGCGAGAGGTCGCCGACGGTCTTGCGAACCGCCGCGAGAATCGCCCGCACCGTCTGCGGATCCATCGCGAGGTAACTGCCGCCCGACGTCTGGCGCACCGATTTGCGAATCTTCTCCTCCAGCGACGGATCGAGCAGATAGGCGGCGATGATGTTCTGCCCGCCGGAGAACTTATAGGAGATGTAGCGACCGAGCGCGGAACGCACGTATTCGACGAGAAGCACCGTATCCTTCTCCTTCTGCCCCCACTCGACGAGTGTCTGGGTGATGCGCTTCAGGTCGCGAATGCAGATACCTTCCTGCACGAGTCGCTGAAGGACGTCGGTAATCTTCTGAATCGGCAGGACGCGCTGGACTTCGCGCACGAGTTCGGCCGCCTCCTTCTCCATGTGGTCGAGCAGAAGCCGCGTCTCCTGA
Source organism: Gemmiger sp. (assembly GCA_963626175.1). Taxonomy (GTDB): domain Bacteria; phylum Verrucomicrobiota; class Kiritimatiellia; order RFP12; family UBA1067; genus UBA1067. The sequence continues at coordinate 2,646 of CAVFWY010000183.1, read as the reverse complement.
ATGGAAAGGAACTCGTTGGCATAGCGGCGCAGCACCCCGGAGAGATGGTAGGTCAATACGCCGTTGAGATCGAGATACCTGACGCCGGCATCGTCCATCGCCTGACGGTTCGCCTCCGCCACCCAGCACGTGTCGTAGCCGTTGATGAACATGCGGCCTTCCTCGAACGGAATGCCGGCGGCCTCGAGATTGCCCTTCGACTCCAGGGCGAAGAGGAAGCCCTTGCGGAGTTGCCCCTCGGAAACGGGCACTTCGTTGACAAGCAGCCGGTAGCGTCCGTCGTGAAGCGAGCCATTGAGCGAGAGGTTAATGCCGGGGAAGGGAACGCCGAGGTCGTGGTAGAGGGCGCGGCGGATGTCCATGATCTTGTCGTTGAGATCCTCGTAGGTAAGCGCCCCGCGAATGTCCGCGTCGATATCGACCATGAGCGGCGTGACCATGGAGAAATCGTCCTCGGAAGACCGCTTGCGCTTCGGCTTCTGACCGGGTTCGGTCGCGGGTGCGGCGGCGGCGAGGGGGTCTTCCGCCTTCTCGGCAGCGGCGGCGGCGCGGTCGGCCTTCTTCTTCAGCGACCAGCCGACGGCGGCGACACCAGCGGCGAGACCGAAGAGTTGCACCTTCGGGAAGCCGGGGATGAAGCCAATCGCCACCAGAACGCATGCGCCGAGCAGCAGAGCCTTTGGCTGGGCGAAAATCTGATTGACGATGTCCTGACCAAGCGGCTTCGCCTTCTCTTCGCCGACACGGGTTACGATTACGCCCGAAGTGATGGAGATAAGCAGAGCCGGAATCTGCGAGACGAGACCGTCGCCGATCGTCAGCACGCCGAAACGCTTGACGCACCACGCGACTTCCTTGTCGAACATCAGCATGCCGATGAGAATGCCACCGATGATGTTGACTGCGGTGATGATCAGACCCGCGACCGCGTCGCCTTTGACGAACTTCATCGCACCGTCCATCGCGCCGTAGAGCTGCGACTCCTGCGCGAGTTCGTTACGGCGGGACTTCGCCGTCTCCATGTCGATTGCGCCGGCGCGCATGTCGGCGTCGATGGACATCTGCTTGCCGGGCATCGCGTCGAGCGTGAAGCGCGCCGCGACCTCCGAGACGCGCTCCGCGCCCTTCGCGATCACGATGAACTGCACGATCGTGATGATGAGGAAGATGACCGCGCCGACGACGAAGTTGCCGCCGACGACGAAGTTGCCGAACGTGTTGATGATTGCGCCCGCCGCGTTCGGGTCCTGCGAACCGTGCAGGAGAATGCACCGCGTCGTCGTCACGTTCAGGGAGAGTCGGAAAAGCGTCGTGAAGAGGAGCATCGACGGGAACGTCGAGAACGCCAGTGCGCGCGGCAGGTAGAGCGAGAGCATCAGCAGCACCGCCGAAATGCAGATGTTCATCGAAATCAGCAAGTCGACGATCGGCGAAGGCAGCGGCACAATCAAGAGGCCGATGATGCAGACGACGAGGAACGCGAGAATCAGATCCCCGTATTTCGCCATGCCGCCGCCTATGTTCAACATCTTCATGTGCCTGTCATCCAACTTTCCGCATTAACTTTCCAGAAGCGAAGCCCGATAGAAGTCGAGGAGTTCCGTATCCTCCAGGAGCGCCTCCAATTCGGCCGCCGCGCGTTGCGCCGCGTCACCCTTGCGGCCGCGCAGCGTCCGAATCGCCCGCCGCGTCGCCAGGCGAAAGCCGTTCGCCGAGCGAAGCCGCGTCGCATTGCCCTCCGACGCGAGCATTCCGAGAATCGCGCCGCCGACCGTCGGGTCTTTCGGGAAGATGCTGTTCAGCGCCTCGCTGACCGTCGTCGAACCGGGCAGAACCGCCCCTTGGGTCAGACCCTTCGTCTGCCCCGCCGGCACTTCGTTATACTCGGACATCGAAATGCCCGTGTTGAAGTTGACGCCCTCTGTCACGCGACTCAAGTTCATGCCGTCGCCCTTTCAAAGGTATCCGCCGACCGCCAGAGCGCATGGAACGCCTGCTCCAGCCCGGTCGCCGTCAAGTCCCGCACATCCAGCCGCATCACAAGGCGCGCCTCGCCCGTCTTCGCGAAGCGAATCGCCCTTATCTTCAAGCCCGCCGCCTGCGCGGCCGGATGGGCGCAGGTCAAGAGTTTGCGCATCGCCTCCGCGGACGCATCGGCCGCCAGTCCGATGGAAATCATCAGACCGTCCTCGATGCCCTCGAGGTAAAGCGAACGGCCATTCTCAAAGCGAACGCCCGCCGCGCCGCGTTCGTTGAGCGCGAACGCGGAAAGCCCGAGCTGCTTGCCAAAGGCACGGACGGTGTCGGCTACCCAAGACGGAAACGTCATGCCGCGCGCCCCCCTTTCTCTTCCTTATCCTTCTGGTCGGCCTCTTCCTGCAGGGTGATGAGTCCGTCGAGATGCTCCTGCGCGGCATCCTCAAGGCGGAAGCGGTCGGCCTCCTGCTCGAAGAGACGCGGCGAAAGCTGCCGAAAGACGTCGATGAGCCCCGTGCAGAAATAGATTTGCGCGAGCAGTTGCGAAAGACCGCACGAAGAGACGAGCGAGGCGATGTTCGCCGCGTTCACGAACGGCATCCGCGTGAAGTCCATCACGCGCCCCGTGAGTTTCTCGCCGTCGAGAAGGCACGGCTCGCCGAATTGCGA
>CAVFWY010000182.1:0-3589 GCA_963626175.1 Gemmiger sp. | reverse complement strand
CCATCGCGGCGCATTCGCGAATCTGGCGGTCGAGCCAGGTGAAGTCGTAGACGCCCTTCTCCTGCTCGGTCTTCGCCCAGCCTGAGAAGAACCGCGCGCGCGTCGCGCCGAGTTCCGGCAGGAATCGCTTGTATTGGTCCCAGTCGGCGTAGTCGCGGTCGAGCGTCTCGCAACCGACCGACCACATGTCGCTCTTGATCTCCTTCGACGGGCGCGTCTCAAGCCAGCCGGACGGCGGAAGCCCCGAATCCATCTTCAGGAGTTTCTCCCGCGTCACGCACCGCTTTTCCGTCCAGGCGACGGGTCCCTTGTGGTCGTCCCACGCATCCCAACTCTTGATCTTGTCCGCGTCCTTGAACGAGACGATGGCGGCGCAGAGTGCGCCCGCCGACAGGCAGGTCGCCGTGGCCAGACAGAGGGTTGTCTTCATCGCTTTCTCCTTTTTCATATCGTTGTCTTACGTATGGTAGTAGGCGCACGAGGTGGGCGGGCGGATGTTCGTCAGCGTCCCCTCGTAGTGGCGCAGCCAGTGGTCTTGCTTCGGATGCGCGGCGGCGGCTTCCTCGTTGAGGGCAATGCCGAGCCCCGGACGCTCCGAGGGGAACATCATTCCGTCCGCGAACTTGACGTCCTCGTCAATGACGTCCTTGCGCCACGGCACGTCGTCGAAGAGCGTCTCGTGGATGCAGTAGCCGGGGGTGGAGACGCCGAGCGCGAGCGTGACGGCATTCGCGACGGGTCCCGACGGATTGTGGGCGCAGAACGGGACGTGGTGCGCGTCGCAAATCGCCGCGATGCCCTTCATCGCGGTAATGCCGCCCGCGTGGGACGAATCGGGCTGCAGGTAGTCGCAGCAGCGCAGTTCGATCGCGTCGAGGATCTGCTGGGTCGTGTAGAGCCGCTCGCCGCAGGCGATCGGCACGCGGACGCGGGAACGGACGTCCGCGAGGGCGCGCATCGTGTCGGGGATGACGGGCTCTTCGACCCAGTAGGGGTCGAACTCCTCGAGGGCACGGCAAATCCGCAGGGCGGTCGGCACGTCGAAGCGTCCGTGGCACTCGATGAGGATTTCCGCCTTGCCTTCGGTCGCCGCCTTGACGGCGGCGACGCACTTCATCGCCTTCTTGAAGTCGGCGGGCGGGAGCTGGCGGTAGTTCTTGCCGAAGGGGTCCCACTTGAGTCCCTTGAAGCCGCGCTCGACCGCGGCGGTCGCCTTCGCGGCGAACTCCTCCGGCTCCTTCGCGCCCGCGAACCAGCAGTTGGCGTAGCACGGCACGGCTTCGCGGCACTTGCCGCCGATGAGCCGCCAGACGGGCTGACCGAGCGCCTTGCCCTTGATGTCCCAGAGCGCCATATCGACGGCGGAAAGCGCACTCGTCAGCACCGCCCCGCCGCGCCAGTAGGCGTCGCGGTAGTTCTGGTGGAAGATCCACTCCGTGTCGAAGGGGTCCTTGCCGACGAGCGCGTGGCGCAAGTCCTCGACCGCACCCGTGAGCGCGTTCTCCTTGTATTCGAGCGTCCCCTCGCCGAGTCCGTCGATGCCCTCGTCCGTCATCACCTTCACGAACACCCAGTTGGTGCGGAAGGCGTCCACGACAAATGTCCTAACGTCCGTGATTTTCATGATTCGATGACCCTGTTCCTTTTGAAGGTGAAGAAGAATGAGATTGCCATCAGTCCCGCCGCGCAGGCGTAGGTCGCCGCCATGATGGCGAAGCCGATCTCGAAGCCGCGCACGCCCCAGCGGTGCGAGAGCGCACCCATGGCGATGCCCGAAAGCCCTCCGAAGAAGAAGGCGATCATGTTGAGGAGGCCGACCGCCGTCGAGCGATACTGGGGCGGGACGACGTCGAAGAGCGAGGCGTGGGTATTGACCTCGAAGAAGCCGCGGAACACGCCGTAGGCCGCCGCCGCGACGAGCATCCCCGCGAAGGACGGCGCGAGGCCGAGCGCGAGCAGAGTGGGCACGCCGCCGAGGAGCGCGAGGATCTGGAAGCCGAGACGGAAGCGCGGCATTCGCCGCACGAAGCGGTCGGTGACGACGCCGCCGAGCAGAATCGCGCCGAACGCGAAGAGGTGGTGGCCGAGCATCACGCCCTTCCCCGCCTCGCCGACGTCGAGCGAATACTTCACCGCCGCATACTTCGGCGCCCAGAAGAGATAGGCGTTGTTCACGAAGACGATGGCGACGAACCCCGCCGTGGCGCAGAGCGCGGACGGATTGCGAAAGTAGGCCTTCAGCCCGTCCTTCAGCGACGAACGCGGCGAAGGCGCGGACGGAACGCGCGGCGCGGCGGGTTCGTCGCGAAGGGCGAAGACGAAGACGAGGCCGAGCGCCGCCCCGGCGAGACCGAACGCGATGAAGACGTGCCGCCAGCCGCCAAGCAGACCGAGCGCCCACGCCGTCAGCACTCCCGAGACCATCAGCCCGAAGTATAGCGCGGCCTGGTGGATGGAGAGCGCGAGCGAGCGCGTCTCCCTGTGGTGCGCGGCAATGAGCGCGTAGGCGCTCGGCGCGTAGAAACTCTCGCCCACGCCCGTGGCGACGGAACGGAAGAAGAGCGCACCGACGAAGCCGCCGATGAACCCCATGCACACCGTCATCAGCGACCACGCGATGAGCGAAATCGTGATCAGCCACTTGCGCGAGAGGCGGTCGCCCGCGAAACCCGCCACGACCGTCATCAGCGCAAGAGTCCAGCTGAGGGTCGTGTTAATCCACCCGATCTGGATGTCGGTCAGCCCCAAGTCCGCCTGAATGGGAACGGTGAGGAGACCGAAGAGGGCGCGGTCGGCCTGATGGAAGAAGAACGCACCCGAGAGGAGCGCGATCAGCACCCACTTGTAGCGGCCCGAGCGCACCTCAGACATCGACGTCCTCCGGCATGTGCTGACACGAGCAGCCCGCGTCGCAGGTGACGATCTCGCCCGCCATGTTGCCCGACTCGGACGAGGCGAGGAACGCGACGACGTTTGCGATGTCCTCGCCCTTCGCCTCCTGCCGCAAGGGGCAGTTCAGCCGCCGCCGCGCCTTGAGCGTCTCGTCCAGCGCGTCCCAGCGTTCGGTGTAGATGTAGCCCGGCGCACAGCAGTTGACGCGGATGCCGAGCGGCGAGAGGTCGAGCGCGAGCGACCGCACCATCGAATTGATCGCCCCCTTCGACGCGCAGTAGGCCGTCCTGTTGCGAATCGCCCGCATCGCCGTGTTGGACGAGAGGAAGACGACCGTGCCGCGATACGGCGCACCGACCGAATAGGGTCGCTTCATGAAGAAGCGGTTGCAGGCCGCCTGGGTGACCTGAAAGCCGCCCTTCACGTTCGTGTTCATCACCTTCAGGATGGCCTCTGGATTCATCTCGAGAGGTCCGCCCAGTCCGAGACCCTGATCCGCCGCGTTGTTGACGAGGATGTCGAGCGAGCCCGCCTCGCGTTCGATGAAGTCCATCATCGCCTCGACCTGCTCCCCGTTCCCGACGTCGCACGCCTGTGCGCGGACGCCCTCGACGCCCATTTCCTTCAGCGCGGCGAGTCCCTTTTCGGTGGACGCGGCGGACGAGCCGCACATGAACACGCGCGCCCCTTCGTCCGC
>CAVFWY010000181.1:0-3634 GCA_963626175.1 Gemmiger sp. | reverse complement strand
TAGCGTTCGAGCCAGCCGCCGCGAATGCGCGGCTTCCACGCCTTCGCCTTCTTCGCCCGCTTCGCAATCTCGTCCTTCGAGAGGTCGGTCTTAATCGACCGCTTCGGAATGTCAATCGTAATCGAATCGCCGTCTTTCAAAAGTCCGATAAGGCCGCCTTCCGCCGCCTCGGGCGAGACGTGTCCGACGCAAGCCCCGTGGGTCGCGCCGGAGAAGCGTCCGTCGGTGATGAGCGCGACGGATTCGCCGAGTCCCTGACCGATGATATACGAGGTCGGCGCGAGCATCTCCTGCATGCCGGGACCGCCCTTCGGACCCTCGTAGCGAATGACGACGACGTGACCCGGCTTCACCTTGCCGCCGAGGATGCCCTTGCACGCATCCTCCTGCGAATCGAAGCAGATCGCCTTGCCCGTGAACTTCATCATCGACGGCGCAACGCCGCCCTTCTTCACGACCGCACCCTTCGCGGCGAGATTGCCCCACAGCACGGCAAGCCCGCCATCCTGCGAATAGGCGTTCGGTATCGTGCGGATGACGTCGTCATCCCTGACCTTCGCCGCCTTCACCTGCTGGCCGAGCGTCTTGCCGCTCACGGTCGGGCAGTCGGGGTGGAAGAACGCCGAACCCGACACGCGCTTCAGGACGGCCATGATGCCGCCCGCGTTGTCCACGTCAACCACGTGGTAGTGTCCGCTCGGCGCGACCTTGCAGACGTAGGGCGTCGCCGCCGAGACTTCGTTCATGCGCTTCAGCGAGTAGTCCACGCCCGCCTCGCGGGCGATGGCGAGCGTGTGAAGAACCGTGTTCGTCGAGCCGCCCATCGCCATGTCGAGCGTGAGGGCGTTGTCGAGCGAATCGCGGGTGACGAGATCCTTCGGTCGCGGCCCGCCCTTCTTCGCGAGCGCGACAATCCGCCGCGCCGCCGCACGGTAGAGATCCTGGCGGTGCGGATCGACCGCGAGCACCGTGCCGTTGCCCGGCAGGGCAAGACCGAGTGCCTCGTAAAGGCAGTTCATCGAGTTCGCCGTGAACATACCCGAACAGCTTCCGCAACCGGGGCAACTCGTCTCCTCGATGCGTTCGAGCTGCTTCGCGCTGATCTTGCCGACGGACTCCGCGCCGACCGCCTCGAAGACGGAGTTGAGGTCGGTATCCTTACCCGTTTCAGGGTGCTTGCCAGGAGCCATCGGACCGCCCGAGGCGAAGATGGTCGGAATGTTGACGCGAAGCGCACCGATCAGCATGCCGGGGACGATCTTGTCGCAGTTCGGTACGCAGATCATCGCGTCGAAGCAGTGGGCGCGGGCGACCGTCTCCACCGAATCGGCAATCAGTTCACGTGAGGGCAGGGAATACTTCATGCCCGAGTGCCCCATCGCAATGCCGTCGCAGACGGCAATCGTGTTGAACTCCATGGCGACGCCGCCCGCTTCCTCGATGCACTTCTTGAGGAAAGCCCCGACCTTGTTGAGGTGGCAGTGCCCCGGCACGAAACTCTCGTAGGAGTTGCAGATGCCGATGAACGGCTTCTTCATGTCCGCCCGCTTCATGCCGCAGGCGAACATCAGCGAACGGTGCGGCGCGTGTTCCTTGCCGAGTTTAACCTGATCCGAGTTCATTTCAGTTTCTCCTTCTTTTCCTTGCCAAACAGGTAAATCTTGTTCTCCGTGCCGTGGACGAGCCGTCCGAGATTGGCGCGGTGCTTCCAGATGACGAAAACCGCAATCAGAGAGACGAGAATGCACTGCGGCAGATTCGCCCTTCCGCACGAGTCGAGAACGGGAAACCAGATTGCCACGCAGAGGAACGCCGCCGCGCCGCAACTGCCGAGCGAGATGTAGTGGCTCGCGGCAAAAAGGACGGCGAAGACGAGAAATGCCGCGCCGACGAGCGCGGGAATCAGTCCGATCAGCATGCCGAACGCCGTGGCGACCCCCTTCCCGCCCCTGAACTTCATGTAGGGCGTGAGCATGTGACCGAGTACGCAGGCGATGCCAACGGCGAGCGGCAGCCAGTCGAGCCCGCCCCATGTCTTCGCCGCGAGCGTCGGGACGAACCCCTTCAGCACGTCGCAGACGAACGCGAGAAACCCCCACTTCTTGCCGACCGTGCGGAAGACGTTCGTCGCGCCGATGTTCTTCGAGCCGACCGTCCGCACGTCAACGCCACGCAAGCGTCCGATCAGGTAGCCGAAGGGAATGCCGCCGATCAGATACGCCGCGACAAGCCAGCAGAGGGGAATGAGGTAGTTGCTATTCATCTGACAATCCTTTTTCTACTTGTGGCGATGACCTTGGGCGTGGTCGCCGCCGATGAACTCGCAGGGGGCGCGATGCGCGAGAAGCCCCTGAATGAAGCGGACGCCGTACCATACGTGCGTCGCGACAACGCCCGCCGCCGTCAGCAGCCAGACGTGCGGACGAAGGCTGACCGTCGTCACGGCGACGGCGGCGAGATACGCCCACAGCGGCGCAAACGCCGCCTGCCCCCACGACCAGCCGCAGGGCGACCACGCCCCGCACGCCCACCCGACGGCGAGCGCGGCAAGATAGAGGTCGAACAGCGTCGGCACGAAATAACTCAAATGCAGGGAATTGGACGGATACCGCTTGCAGAAATAGCCGCGATGAAAGGCATATCGCCCAAGCTGGCGCAGGTGCGGCAGAAAGAGCGGACGACGATGATGATAGACGACGACCCACGGGTCGTAGACAATCCGCTTCCAGTTGTCCACAATGTCCTTGCAGAGAAGCGTATCCTCGCCCGGCCAGAAGTCCGTGCGGTAGCCGCCGATGCGGGCGAGCAAGTCCTTGCGGACAAACAGGTTGCAACTCGGATAGTCGTCCACGTCCTTTCGGACGCCGCCCGCCCGATAGCGGTAGCGGTAGTTGCCCGAAACGAGCGGGTTCTCGTAGACACGGCCGCCGATGCGGGCAAGGCTTCTGTCGCCGGGGGGCGTGACGCCGGGACCGCCAACCGCACCGACGTCGGGCTCGGAGAAATACTTCACCGCATACTCGAGCCAGTGCGAATCGGGATAGGCGTCGTCGTCAATGAACGCGACAATCTCGCCTTTCGCCGCCGAAATGCCGCGATTACGCTTCTCGGCGGGGCGAACCTTCCCCGTCGGAATCACGCGGAACGTGCCGGACGACTCGGGGACGGAGATCTTCTCGTCTTCGTCTGGCAGGATGATGCACTCCCAGTGCGGATAACTCTGAACGCACATCGCCGCAACGCACTCGTCCAGCATCCAACTCCCGCGTGGGCACGCAATCACGACCGAGACCATCGGTTCGCGGTCAAGCCGACGCGGCACAAGCGCCTTGGCATAATACTTCAACACCCGCAGACGATAGAAGACGGCGAGCGAATCTTTCGCCATCTGAACGACCGTGCGCGGCTTGAGCGCACCGAACTTCGCGCCGAAGCGGATGACGACGGGGGCTTCGGCAATCTTCGCCCCACGGGACGCGGCAATCGAGAGGAGTTCGAGGTCGAAGGCGTAGGTCTTCACGAGCATGCGGTCGAGCGCGGCGCCGAGGACGTCGCGCTTGAAAAGCTTCATCCCCGTCTGCGTGTCGGTAATCGGCAACCCCACCGCAAGCCGAACGAGCGCGAAGTAGACCGC
>CAVFWY010000180.1:0-3652 GCA_963626175.1 Gemmiger sp. | reverse complement strand
CAGCACCGACCACTACTCGAAGGAGGAGATGGACGAGGTGTTCGACGCATTCGTAAGGGACGTTCCCGGCCCCGTGGTGGACGGGCGAAAGCAGACTGGCGAAGCCGACGTTTCGATACCGGGGCGGCACAACCGCAACAATGCGTGGCTCGCATTGCGTATGGCACTTGCCCTCGGATGCAACGAAGACGCGGCACGAGCCGCGCTCCTCTCGTTCGGCGGCGTGGAGCGTCGCCTTCAGCGGTACGGTTCGTGCGTCTATGACGACTACGCGCACAACCCGGAGAAACTGCGGGCGATGTGGACGACTCTCGCAGAACATTACCCGGACGGCATTTGCGTCGTCTGGCGGCCGCACGGCTACGCCCCGCTCCGCAAGATGATTGATTCGCTTTCGGCGATGTTCAACGAAATGATTCGTCCGCAGGATAAGTTGCTCCTTCTGCCCGTCTACGACGCGGGCGGCACGACCGACCGCTCCGTCAATTCCGATGCGCTCGCGGCGAAGATTGACGCGGCAAAGTGTGAACTGGTTGCCGACTTGGACGCGGCATATGAGTGGATTTCGCGGAACAAGTCCCGCTTTGCCGCGTTCGCGACCTGCGGAGCACGCGATCCCGACCTGCCCGCCCTTGCCGCACGAATTGCCGCACCCGTCGCGGGCTGAAGTCTCACGCTTGACGCACAACGAGGGAATCTGATATACTTTATTTCGTTTCTGCGAAAACGAAACTATGCGATAGATTAGTTATTGCAAAAACGAAAGTAACAACATATTTCGTTATCAAAGAAACCAAGGCAATTAAGAATGGACAAGTGAAAATGATTGATTCTGAAGAAATGCGCGAGATTCTCGACACGTCGGACAGGCTTGTCGAGTCCGTTTCTCTTGACTTCCATCGCTATTTGAACGACGAAATTGACTGGAGCGGACGTCTTATCTGTATCAAGGGGGCGCGTGGCATGGGAAAGACGACGCTGATGCGACAGCGCATCCGCGAGGCGTTTGGCATCGGCGGCAAGGCGGTCTATATGAGCCTCGACGACTTGTGGTTCTCAATGCACCGCGTCCGCGATGCCGTCGAATACCTGAACGCGCACGGCTACACGCATATCTTTTTGGATGAGGTTCATCATTTGGGCGGCGACTGGTCACTCGTCCTCAAGAATGTCTACGATCAGTTTCCGGACTTGAATTTCGTTTACAGCGGTTCATCGCTTCTGAAGATCGATTTGGCCAGCGGTGACCTCTCGCGTCGGCAGGGTGTTTACGAAATGAAAGGGCTCTCCTTCCGCGAGTTTCTGGCCTTCGAGGGGGTTTGCCGTCCATCGCCCATCCGACTGGACGACATCCTCGCGAATCATCGCGAGATTGCCGGCGACCTCGTGGCATCATTTAAGGTTCTCCCGCTTTTCGAGCGTTATGTGCGTGAGGGGTTCTATCCGTTCTACAAGGAGCCGGGCGGACTTTACGCGCAGCGGATTGTTGCCGTCGTCAACAAGGTCTTGGAGTCGGATTGGCCGGCGGTCGAGGACGTGTCCGTCGAGACGATTCGTAAGGCGAAGAAGATGCTGATGATCCTCGCGTCAAGCGTTCCGCAGCAGCCGAATATGTCGCGTCTCTATCGCGAACTCGGGACGGAACGCAATACGGGGCTGAAGATTCTCGGCGCGTTGGAACGGGCGGGGCTGCTCGCGCTTGTCCCGCCCAGGGGCGAAAACCTGAAGAATTTGTCGAAGCCGGAGAAGATCTACTGTGACAACACGAACTTGATGTCTGCGCTCGTGTCACAGGCGGACAAGGGGACGATGCGCGAGACATTTTTCTACAATCAGATTCGGCAGGGGCATTCGGCGGTTTTCTCGGGCGTCGGAGACTTTCTCGTGGATGGCGTGTTACATTTCGAGATTGGCGGTGCGGGCAAGGGCTTCGCGCAAGTCCGCGATGTGCCGAACAGTTATGTCGTCAACGACGACGTCGAGCGCGGCATCGGGAACAAGATTCCGCTTTGGCTTTTGGGTTTCCTGTATTGAATCTGCACATTGAGGAAAATCAACCTCATTCGTTGCCGCATTTAGGGCGTTCGGAAGCGAGATGCCGGAGGCGGAGCTGTCCGCACGCGGCGTTGGCGTCCTTCCCTCGGCTGCGGCGGAGCATTGTCTGAACGTGGTTCTTCATCAGCACGTCGAGGAACATCAGCATCGTCTCGTCGCTCGGCGTCTTGAAGTCCGGGCGGTGCTCGACCGGGGAGAGCGGAATCAGGTTCACCTTCGCCATCGGGACGCGGCGGACCTGGCGGGCGAGTTCCTCGGCACACGCCCGCGAATCATTGACGCCGCGAATCACCGTGTATTCGAACGTGATGATGCGCTTCGTCTTCGCCGTGTAGTCGGCGCAGGCGGCGAGCAGTTCGTCAATCGGCCACTTGCGGTTCACGGGCATGAGTCGGGAGCGGAGTTCGTCGTTCGGGGCGTGGAGCGAGACGGAAAGCTCGAACTGGATGCCCTCCGCCGCGAGGCGGGCGAAGCCGGGCACGACCCCGCAGGTCGAGAGGGTGATGTGCCGCGCCCCGAGATTCGGACCCTTGCCAGCGTTGATGAGTTTCAGGGCGCGGAGCGTCTCGTCGTAGTTCGCGAACGGCTCGCCCATCCCCATCACGACGATGTTGGTGATTTCGCCGAACCGCCGCCCGACCATGCATTCCGCCACGATTTCGTCCGCCGTCAGCGAACGCACGACCCCGCGCGACCCGCTTGCGCAGAACGCGCACCCCATGCCGCACCCGACCTGCGTCGAGATGCACTGCGTGAAGCGACCCGTCGCCGGGATGAGCACGGTCTCGACCGAGTTGCCGTCCGCAAAGCCGATGAGGAGCTTCTTCGTGCCGTCGGCGGATTCCGAGACGTCCAGCACGTCCGCCTTCGTAATGGGGAACTCGGTTTTGAGGGAGGCGCGGAAGTCCTTCGGGAGCGTCGTCGCGTCGTCCCAGTCCGTGATGCAGTCGCGGTAGAGGGCGTGAAGGATCTGGTCGGCGCGGAATGCGCGCAGACCGTGTTCGACGAGAATGGGCTTCCATTCCTCCGGCAATATCGACCAGGCGGGTTTCATCGCGGCGTATTATACCATATTGGAATCCGCAGGGCTGGGACGGATTGGGACCTTCGTGCCTGAAGTTTACCCTGTAGCAGGGGCTCACCATCGGACGAAATCCGTGTCCATCCGTGAGATTCGTGGTGATAACAAATATGCTATAATAGTGGCACTCTTGAACGGATACTGCAAATGAAACGGCAAAATGTCCTCTATCCAAAGGCCGCAAAGGCACTTTTGGCACTCGGCGAGAACCTGCGCCTCGCCCGGCGACGGCGCAAAATCACGGCGAAGATGATGTCCGAACGGGCAAATCTCTCGCTGATGACCCTACGCGCCATCGAGCGTGGCTCACCTCACGTTTCGATGTGCAACTACTTGGCAGTCATCTCCTGCCTCGGTTTTCAGGACGACATCGCCGCCGTTGCAGCGAATGACCGACTCGGCCGCGACCTCCAGGACGCACGCCTATGAAACGGCTTTTCCTTTATCTGGACGAGACGCCACTCGGCGAACTCACGATTGACTGCATTCGAGGACGCGAAACGCAGATGTTCCGCT
>CAVFWY010000179.1:0-3679 GCA_963626175.1 Gemmiger sp. | reverse complement strand
CTCGGCACGACCGCCGTCTCGGCGATCCGCCAGATCAAGGCGAACCACTACGCGGACAGGTTCGCCGGCAACGGCAAGACGCTCACGCTGATCGGTCTTGCGTTCTCGAAGGCGAAGCGCACCATCGTCGCCACAAAGGTCGAAGAGGTCGCGTAGAATGCCCTCTCCATGGGGGTGCAATGGTTTGCTGCATCTGATGGAAAGAATCTCGACCGCTAGTTGCGGGTATTGGAGCGAAAAACGAACGCGACGTGGATGATAGGAATGAAGGTTAATTCTTCATCTTCAAATCCGGAGAAGATCAAACTCTTCCGCTCGCTGTTTATCGGGCGAGAGGATGTGTTCGCTCGGCGTTATGAAAATCCGAAGAAGGGCACGAGTGGCTATTCCCCTTGTTGTCAGAATCAGTGGGGTGTCGGTTGTGCCCTGCGGCAGCATAAGAAATGCTGCGAGTGTCCCATTCGGCGGTATATTCCCGTGTCGGATGAAGCCGTGCGCTGGCATCTGAGGGGAAAAGATGCCGCGATGAAGCCGTTCGTCATGGGGCTTTATCCGATGGCGACAGATGAGACCGTTCGGTTTGCCGTGCTTGACTTTGACGAAGCGTCCTGGCGGCGTGATTCCTTGTTCGTTGTGCGAAAGTCTCGCGAGCTGGGCTTGCCCGTCGCGTTGGAGAAGTCGCGTTCCGGCAAGGGTGCGCATCTTTGGTTCTTTCTGGAGGCGGCTGTCCTTGCCAAGAGCATCCGCGAGGTTCTGACATACGTGATGACGCTTGTCCTTGAGGGTCATCCAGAAGTGAGCCTCGATTCATACGACCGAATCATTCCAAATCAGGATACGCTTCCAAGGGGTGGCTTTGGTAATCTTATTGCGTTGCCGCTTCAGGCAGAACCGCGCAAGATCGACAATAGCGTGTTTGTGAATGATGACTGGGTTCCGTACGAAGATCAGTGGGCCTATTTGTCATCGATTGAACGAATCAGTCGGTCAACAATTGAAGTTCTGCTGCAACGAGCGCGGAACGAGCATCGTTTGCTCCTGCCGAATGCGCAATCCGTCTCCGACAGTGACAAGCCGTGGTCGTTCTTCCTCCCTCTTTGGTCGACGGGTGAACATATTCCGTCCGATGCTTCGCTGTCGCCCGTTGCGGACGTGCGGGTTGTGCTGGCTAATCGGGTTTATGTCGAACAGCGAAATCTAACGCCAGACATTCGTTGTAGACTTATGGCACTTGCTTCGTTCAACAACCCGGAGTTTTACAAGAAGCAACGGATGAAGTATTCCGTCTATGGCGAAGCGCGAGTCATCTCCCGTGCGCTGAATGGTGGCGAATTCCTGCAAGTGCCGCGAGGTTGTCTTGAAAGCGCCATGAAGGTGCTCAAGGCAAATCGCCTGAACCCCGTCATTGATGACAAGCGCTATGCTGGAGTGCCGATTGAAGTTTCTTTCAATGGGAAATTGCGAGAGGATCAAAAGCCGGCTGTCGCCGATTTGAAAAAGCACGATATGGGGATTCTCGCGGCAGGGACGGCCTTTGGCAAGACCGTAGTTGCGTCCTATATGATTGCCGAACGTAGAGTGAATACGCTGATACTCGTCAACCGTCGTCAGTTGCAATCGCAATGGATCGCGCGATTGTCGGGATTTCTCGGTATGCCGGAGAAGGAGATTGGACGTATTGGTGGTGGGGTAAACCGTTGGACTGGTAAAATTGATGTTGCCATCATGCAGTCACTGTCCCGAAAGGGTGTTGTTGATCCTCGCATCAAGGAATACGGACAGATTATCATCGACGAGTGTCACGCAGTTGCTTCCGAAACATTCGAGGCGGCAGTTGACACGGCATCGGCGAAATATGTTCTGGGTCTTTCGGCAACGGTGGATCGTCAGGATGGGCAACATCCGTTGATTATGATGCAGTGCGGTCCGATCCGTCACCGCGTCAATCCGAAGACGCTGGCAAGGCGTGAGCCGTTCGATCACATTGTTTACGTGCGGCCAACGGCATTTCGTATGCCGGTTGGGAAAATCGGTGAGGATGGGCGCATTGAGTATAACGACCTTTGCGATGCGCTTGTTTCCGATGTGGCGCGAAACCGGCAGATTGTTCAGGATGTGCTTGCCGCTGTGGCGGAGGGACGCTCGCCGGTTGTATTGAGTGATCGCCGCGAACAAGTCGAGGGATTGTCCCAGTTGTTGGAGGGTAAGGTTCAGAACGTTTTGCTATTGATGGGGGGAATGGGGCGTAAACAACTGAAGGCTGAACGCGAACGGTTGGCTTCGATTCCGGATTCTGAATCTCGCGTCATCCTCGCGACGGGATCGTTTCTAGGCGAGGGTTTCGATGACGCTCGCCTTGATACGCTCTTCTTGGCCCAGCCGATTTCGTGGCGGGGACGCTTGACGCAATTTGCAGGACGTCTCCACCGCGTGCACGATGGCAAGAAGGAAGTCCGCATTTACGATTATGTCGATTTGAATGTTGCCGTCTGTTCCAGGATGTATGATAGAAGGGCGAAGAATTATGATGCAATCGGCTATAGGATAGTGATGCCGGTTGGCGCAGCGGAGGGATGGCCGGTTTCGGTGTCATTGCCGACAGTGACGCATTGGAAGGAGACATTCTCGGATAGTGTCCGACGACTTTGTCGAGATGGGGTCGATGAGGCATTGGCTGATCTGTTTGTCTATGCAACATTGCAATTCGACTTGGACAAACGGATCGCGTGTCATGCGGATGCGTCCGATGCCGTGCTCAAGTTCTTGTTTGAGCGACTTGAATCTTGGTCTGAAACGAGGGGGCGGTTTCGGGCCGGCGTTCGCTTGCCGATTCCGTGTGGTGTGAATCCCTATCTGGAAGTGAACCTCGCCGCGCTTCGCCACAAGCTGGTGGTCATGTTAGATCGAGTTTCAGACCTTTCGGAACTTGTTGCCTATCGGAGACGGAGGCGAGAGGACGCGCTTCTCCAGATCAATGGTTATCGCGTGCTTCGTTTCCTCGTTGAGGATATTTGCAAACACTTGGACGATGTGCTTGATGCACTTGTAGCGGCATTACGTGTCGAGAATCGGTCGACGGGAGGGATGCGCTTGTCGTGTCTGACCCAATGGCGAAACCCTTGACTTGCGGAGACGCAACCGACGCCCGCGAGGTGTATGCAATCTTGTGCATTTGGCTTTACGCAAGAGCCAAATAATGGGAGTTATCGCCACGGATTTGCACGGATTTCTCTCGGATTTGAGGAGGCAAGTGACCCGTCCTGTGCACCGTCCGAAGGTTTGATGCGCATCAGGGCACCCCTTTGATGCGCATCAGGGCACCCCTTTGATGCGCATCAGAGCACCCCTTTGATGCGCATCAACCACCCCCTTTGATGCGCATCAACTACCCCCTTTGATGCGCATTACACTATTTCGCGGTGAAATCAACGGAAATGACAAGTTATAGAAGTTTCTTAAACTTTTTTCGCATTCCCCGTTGCGCTCGTCCCCGTTTTTTTGGTATACTATGCACTCGTTCGCCCGAAAGGGTGGCGCGCTCTTTGAAAGTCGGTTCTTGTGAGAACAGTAGATGTTTGTGTGAGAGCTAAAATACTCGAAACTTTCTTTTTCTGAGAGTTTGATTCTGGCTCAGAACGAACGCTGGCAGCGTGGATTAGGCATGCAAGTCGAACGGGAT
>CAVFWY010000178.1:0-3682 GCA_963626175.1 Gemmiger sp. | reverse complement strand
CTTTATTCACGCGGGTGCGGCGCACTTCCGCACTCAAAAAATGGGTAAACTCCAGCGTTTCGATTGAAAAGTGAAGCCGACATCAATCGGAGTGGCTGATGCGCATCAACTACCCCTCTTGATGCGCATCAACCACTCCCTTTGATGCGCATCAAGACCCCCTGTTGATGCGCATCAACCACCCCAAGTGATGCGCATCTCCCCTTCAAGCCCATGCGCACGAACATCTCCTTTGAACCGTTCGCGCGTTCGCGGCGTTCCAATGAATGGATGTCGCATAGGAAGATCGAGATCCACAGCGGGTTTACCTTGATGGAACTCGTGATTGTGGTGGCGATAATGTCAGTTATCGCCGTGGTAGCCGTTTCACGCGTCGGGCGCGTGGGCACGGCCGCGCAGCGCATTGCCGTCGAAAGCGACCTCAAGGTTCTGCGCGAGGCGTTTGTGGACGAAGAATCGGGATATGTGCGCGACTTTCGCGGCATTCCGGGCTTTTCGCTCGGTTTTCTGCGTCTTGCGAACCTCCTCGTGCCGACGAACCTCTACGTGAGGCTGTCAGGAGAGACGGATTCGACGCGGACACCCGGCGTTCGGATAGACGACGGCTGGGCGGCGAATCGCGGCTGTGCGAAGCCCGCGACGTTCTTCCGGTGGAATGCGGACGCCGGGCGCGGCTGGCGGGGACCCTATGTGAAGAAGTCCGTCTCGTCCTTCCCCGCACGGACGGACGTGCGGTTTACGGACGATGAGACTTTCGATGCGCGGGGATTCTATCCGACGGTGGCGCAACTCGATTTGCCGCGTGACATCCTGAACGGACGCGAAGGCTGTTCGGTCTACGGCTTCCCCGGCGAACCCGCCCTGCTGGACCCGTGGGGGAATCCGTATGTCCTTCAGATTCCGCCGCCCCAGGCGTTCGACGGCGTGACGACGAATCTGTCGGATGAAGTGCGCTTTCGCTATGCGCGGGTCGTATCCGCCGGACCTGACGGACGGCTCGACACGCCGTGCTTCGACTCGAACGGCACGAACTGGTGGGCGACTTCGTGGGGCGAACGGAAGCGGCGGCTCGTGCGACAGGCGGGACTGATTGACGGGAATGACCGCGTTGCACGGGGGGACGACCTCGTCCTTTTCCTTCTGCGAAACGACGTTGACGAGGGGGAGGAACAATGAGACGGGCTTTTACCCTGGTTGAACTTGTCGTCGTGCTGGGCATCATCGCGCTTCTGACGCACCTCGCGGTGAGGGAGTTCGCCCATCTGCGCGACCAGAAGCTGGAGTCCGTCGCCGACCGTCAGCTGGAGACAATCCGCGCCAGCGTCTACGAACGCGGCGCGGACGGACTGCCGACGGGGTTTCTCGCGGACATGGGGCGGCTGCCGAACGCGGCGGAAACGAATTCACTCTCGGAACTGTGGGTTCTCCCGGCGGGAGCGCGGCAGTTCGCCGTCCTCAAGGCGAAGAGCGAGAATCTCGTCGCGGGGGCGAAGGCACTGGCGGACGAGACGGTCTGGGTGCCGACGGGGTGGCGCGGGCCATATCTGCGCCTGCCGTTCTGCAAGGGGGCGTTGCGCGACCCGTGGGGAAACGAGTTCGTCGTGAAAGACGACGCGGGGCTTGAGCGGGTGAGCGCGACGAACGGGGTGGCGCTGGCGGTCTCGCACTACGGCGCGGCCGCGCGTTCCGAAACGCGGCGAACCTGTTCGCTCGTCCCGAACGGCGGCGCGGAAAGCCGTCTCATCGTGAGCGGTGCGCCCCTTGGCACGAACACCTATTCCGCAATCACCTACACCTGGTACGGGCCGGCGGACGGACTGATCACGGGAGCGACGGCGACGGTCTCGTTCCCGACGCCCGCCGAATTCACGGGGCTGACCCCCGGCGTGCGCATCCTGAAGGAGAACGTCACGGGCGTGGCGCGACAGATTGTGGTTCAGCCCGGCGACAACTTCATCCAACTGCCTCTTCCATGAACAAGAACGGAAACAAGAACGACGTGCGAAACGACCCCACCGCCTTCCGCCAGCAGGTGCGGATGGCGGCGGTGCAGATCGAGGGACTGCATCCGGAGGAACTGGCAGCGGCACTCGCCTACGAAGTCGAGCCGTTCTCGGGGATTGCGCCCGACGAGGCGGAAGTCGCCTATCAGGAGGTGGAAGGCGGCGACCCGTCGGTTCGCGTGTACGAGGTGGCGGTGCGGCGGCGGACGCGGCGGGCGGGCGCACGCGGCGATTTGGAACGCTACCTGAAACCGGCGGTCTGGACGGGAATCGCCCTTCTCGCACTCGTTGCGCTCGACTTCGGCGTGACGGCGTGGCGGACGGCGCGGATTGGCAAGGTCGTGGCGCGGCAAAGCCAACTGGATGCGCAGGTGAACGGCGTTCGGAACGCGACGCGGCAGAAGCAGGAGGAAATCCGCACGATCCGCGAAAGTCGTCAGGCGGCAGAACGGGCGCAGGACGCGGCAGAACGCCTTCGCGCCGCATATGCGGAAATGCTCTCCGAGATTGCGGCGGCGTGCGAGACGCGGGCGGTCGTGAAGTCCATCGGCGGCGGTGCGCGGCAAATCGTGCTCAGGGCGGTCGCCCTCTCGACGGCGGCGGCAGCGGAGACGATGGAAGTCCTCTCGCTCCGCGCGACAAAGCGCGGGTGGAAACTCGAGACAGGTCCGATCGCCGTGCAAGGCGCAGGACCCCTCGCAACATTTGAATGCGTGATAACCCATGACTGAGATACGGACAAAGGACAAACTCTTCCTCGCCGTCGTCGTGCCGCTCGCCGTCGTCGCGATCTACTGGTATGGATGGCGGGCGGACGCCGGGCGGCGGCTGGACGGTCTCGAACACCGTCACGCGACGCTCGTGACCGAGGAAGACTTCCCGTTCGAGATGGCGACGGCGCGGCGAAATCTTGCCGCGACCGAGGCGGAACTGGCGGCGGAGCGGAAGACGCCTCCGCCCGAAGCGAAGGTGAAGGCGCGGCGCGAGAGTGTCGCGGCGGAACGCGAACGGACGGTGCTGAACGTCCTGAACGGCGCGGGGCTGTTCGTCGCCGCCGTCAGGAACGCGCAGACGGAACAGGATCGGCGGTTTGACGAAGTCGCGGCATTTCCCGTGGAGATTGCACGGGCATTTGTCGGCGGCACGACTCTCGCGGCAACGGGAGTTTGCCCGAACCCCGTCCTGCGCACGTATGTCGTCGAAGGCCGCTACCCGCAGGTCGTGAAGGCGCTCGAGACTTTCGCGACGCGGCAGATGGCCGTCGTGCCGGAGCAAGTGAACCTGCTCGACTCAACGCGCGGGCGCTGGCTGTTGTCGCTCTGGCTTTAGGGAAGGATGGGGATGAACGATGAGCATGAGTGAACAACTGCAGAATCTGCTGGCTCTCGGAGAGGAGTTCGAGGCAAGCGACATCCACCTGATGGTCGGCCAGCGGCCGCGCTTTCGCATTCGCGGACACCTGATTGAAAAGGGCGGACTCAGTCCCTTCGACCTGCGGACGGTGGACGCGATTGCGATGGAACTCGGCCTCTTCACCCTGCCGATCGGCTGCCCGGACGGCACGGAGCGCGTGCGCACGACGCTACAGAGGGAAGGTGCGCTCGACGGTGCGCTGACGAGTCCTTCGGGGCTTCGCTACCGGTTCAACGTCTTCTGCGAATCGTCGCGCCACGCCGTCG